>JAFQQU010000195.1 GCA_017410445.1 Clostridia bacterium
CTTCGCGAGGCCATCAGCAAGCGCATCAGCACGCTGCGCCATCGGGTTCATATGATCATCCCCTACGCGCAGGGCAATATCCTCTCGCTCCTTCATGAACGGGGACAGATCATCTCCGAGGAATACGGCGCGGAGGGCACAGAGGTCGTCTGCATGCTGGACGGCGCGCTCTATCAGAAGGTAGAGAAGATGATGAAGGGCGGCCTGATTGAACTGGCCTGAATCCTATACTAATCAAAGGATGTAGATGGAATGAAACGGAAGGCGATGTGGCTGCTGCTTATGCTGATGCTGCTGACGGTTTTCGGCCCGGCGCAGGCGCAGGCGGACGTTGTATACGAGAGCGACATGATTCTGGTCAACAAGGTGTACGGGCTTCCGTGGGATTACGAACCCAGCGACCTGACCGAAGCAAACGTCGCTTTCGCCGAAGGCGTGGTGCAGTCCAGAAAGCTCATGAGGGCGGACGCAGCTCTGGCGCTGGAGGACATGTTTGAGGCCGCGCTGGAGGACGGTATCGAGCTGCTGGGCGTATCCGGCTACCGCTCCTACTACACGCAGAAGACCATCTATGAGCGACGGCTTGAGGAAATGGGCGAGAAGCACGTTTCCCGGTACAACGCAAAGCCGGGTCATTCCGAGCATCAGACCGGGCTGGCGATGGACGTCGGCTGTCCGGGCTATACCGACCTGACCGAGCGCTTCGCTAAAACGGACGCCTACAAATGGCTCCGGGAAAACGCCCATCTGTACGGCTTCATCATCCGCTATACCAAGGATGGCGAGGAGGAAACCGGATACGCCTTCGAGCCCTGGCACGTCCGGTACGTCGGAGACGAGGCGACGGCCATCTGGGAAAGCGGGCTGACGATGGAGGCCTATGTGGAGCGGAAGCTGCGCATCGCCTCGGGTACGGACAGGCTGCCCAGATTGTACGAACGGGATGAATAGATGAAGAAAGCGGTTGCCGCGTTAATTTCGCGCAAGGCAGCCGCTTTTTATGTTGCAATAGAGAAGAAGCTGTGGTATAATACAGCTTGTCGCCTGAGTGATGACCACTGGGTTCTGTGCGACGCCATGCCGTGAATCTTGTCAGGGCCGAGAGGCAGCAGCAATAAGCGGAATTTGGCGTGCGCCGCAGAGTTCCCCCGGTGCGAGCTCAGGTGTTTTTTTTATACTCATTTTCAGAATGCGGAGGGAGACGGATGGCGCGGGGAATCATTCTCTTCGGCGGCATGGGCGTGGGCGATACGACGCTGGGGAAAGCGGTCGCCGGGGCGCTCGGATGGCCGCATATTGATCTGGACGACTATATCTGGATGTGGGATACGCCGCTGCCGTTTACGAAGACCCGGCCGAGGGACGAAAAGATCGCCATGCTGAGGGAAGCGATTTCACATCATCCGCATTTTGTGATGTCCGGCTCGATGTTCAGCTTCCGGAAGGAATTTGAACCGTGCTTTGATATGGCCGTCTTCCTGACCGCATCGCGGGAGGCGCGCGCCGAACGCATCAGAAGCCGCGAACTTCGGAGATGGGGCGCGCGCGTGCTGCCCGGCGGGGATATGTATGAGGCGGCGGGCTCCATTCATAGAGATTATATGGAATGCGTCCGCAGCTACGACGAGGGGCCGGAGGAGCTGTTCTCGCGGGCGCAGCATGAGAAGTGGATCGGCGAGCTTCCCTGTCCGGTGCTGAGGCTGGACGGAGAGAGGCCTGTTCAAGAAAATGTGAATCGGGTAATCGGAGCGTACGGGTCGATCTGCGGGAAGAGGGACTGATGCGGACGGTATGCAATGGAATTCAGAGATGGATTCATTTTCGCTCCTTCCGGACGGATTGCCGGAAGGCTGCGGGTGGTTTGTAAGAAATGCTGTGGAAGATGGAATACGTTTCATAAAATGAATGAAAAATGTGAAATATGAGCCTGATTTGCATGGTTCCGTGACTGGAATCCTGCATATTCCGTCGCTTTAGCGGAATCTTTTATGGATATGCGTTGAAACTTAACTTGCAGGATGTTAAAATAAATATTACATTTTTCGATTCTTAAGGAGGCCGTTCCTCATGATTGATCTTGAAACCGTACGCCTTGCAGACCCGGAAGTCGCCGAGGCGATGGGTCTTGAATTGAAGCGTCAGCGCGAGCATATCGAGCTGATTGCTTCGGAAAACTTTGTAAGCCCCGCTGTTCTGGCGGCGATGGGTTCCCATCTGACCAATAAATACGCCGAGGGCTATCCCGGAAAGCGTTACTACGGCGGCTGCGAATGCGTTGATATCGTGGAGAAGCTGGCCATCAAGCGCGCGAAGGCCCTCTTCGGCGCCGAGCATGCAAACGTTCAGCCCCATTCCGGCGCGCAGGCCAATCTGGCGGTCTATTTCGCGCTGCTCAATCCCGGCGACACCATTCTGGGTATGAACCTGAATCACGGCGGCCATCTGACTCACGGCAGCCCCGTGAATATGTCCGGCAAGTATTTCAATATCGTTCCTTACGGCGTGAGCGAGAAGGATGAGAAGATCGACTACGACGAGCTGCGCAGGCTGGCCAACGAAGTCAAGCCCAAGCTGATCGTCGCCGGCGCTTCCGCCTATCCGCGCACGATTGATTTCGCCGCTTTCCGCTCCATCGCGGACGAGGTGGGCGCGCTGTTCATGGTGGACATGGCGCACATCGCCGGTCTGGTTGCCGCGGGCGAGCATCCTAATCCCGTGCCCTATGCCGACATTGTCACCACCACCACCCACAAGACTCTGCGCGGCCCGCGCGGCGGCATGATTCTTTGCCGCAAGGAGCTGGGCAAAGCCATCGACAAGGGCATCTTCCCCGGCACGCAGGGCGGCCCGCTGATGCATGTCATCGCCGGCAAGGCCGTATGCTTCCAGGAAGCCATGCAGCCCGCCTTCCGCGAGTATCAGCACCAGATCATCCTGAACGCCCGCGCCATGGCTGATGCGTTCACCGCGCGCGGCATCAAGCTGGTTTCCGGAGGCACCGACAATCACCTGATGCTTCTGAACCTGACCGATACCGGCGTTACCGGCAAGGAGCTGGAAGGCCTGCTGGTCCGCGCCAACATCACCGTCAACAAGAATACCATTCCCTTCGAGACCCAGTCTCCCTTCATCACCAGCGGCATCCGCGTCGGCACGCCCGCTGTCACCAGCCGCGGCATGAAGGAAGCGGAGATGGTTGTCATCGCCAACTTGATCGCCGACGTCATCGAGAAGGGCGAGGCTGTTCTTCCTGAGGTTCAGAAGAAGGTTCTCGAGCTGTGCGCCCAGTTCCCGCTGTACGAATAACATGTTTTTTCTGCCGCTGCGTCCCGTCCGGATGCGGCGGTTTTTCTTTACATTCGACGGGAAATGTGATATCCTGTTCGCAGAATCGGTGATTCTCAAAAGGAGGACGTATCATGAATACTGCAAATCTTCCCAAAACCATTTATTCGGGCCATTGGAAATGCGGACACTGCCAGGGCATCGCGGTCGATACGAAGCGCGAGTATATCTATTATTCCTTTACCACGGCGCTGGTCAAGACCGACCTTCAGGGCAATCTGATCGGCACAGTGACCGGTCTTCTGGGCCATCTGGGCTGCATCGAATTCAACGATGCGGACGGCCGCGTATACGGTTCGCTTGAATACAAAAATGATTCCATTGGCAAAGGCATCCTCAAGACCATCGGCAGCAGCGCTGAAATTGAGAACGCCTTCTATATCGCCATTTTCGACGTCGACAAGATCGACCGCGTGGGCATGGACGCCTGCGACAGCGGTGTGATGAAGGCGGTCTGGCTGAAGGAAGTCGTCGATGATTATCTGGCGGCTGTTAACTGCGGAGGGCGCGAACTGGAGCACCGGCTCGGCTGCAGCGGCATCGACGGAACCAGCTTCGGCCCCATGCCGGGCAGCATGGATCATAAGCAGTATCTGTTCGTGACCTACGGCGTGTACGGCGACGTAGAGCGCGGGGACAACGACCATCAGGTGATCCTCTGCTACGATACGGAGAACTGGGCGCAGTATGAGACGGCGCTGACTCAGTCTGCCATGCACAAAAACGGCCCCGCTGCGCCGGACAGAAAGTTCTTCGTCTATACCGGCAATACCAACTGGGGCGTTCAGAACCTGGAATACGACGCCAATACCAACACCTTCCTGATGGCGGTCTACCGCGGTCAGAAGGAGAGCTTCCCGAACTATACCTTCTTCGCGGTGGACGCCGCCAAGGCGCCGGTCAAGGGCGAGCTGAAGGGCGTTCCCTATCAGGCGGAGGGTGAACTCCTCACCCTGGCGGAGATGGGAGAAGCCGATGAAAAGACCGGCGTGCGCGGCTGGAACTACAAATACGGCACCACCGGCATGCATTCCTTCGGCGACGGATATTTCTATGTTTCCTACGACGGCCGGGATGAAAACGGCTGGGATACCAAAGTAAAGCTGTGCAGATGGAGCGATGAAAAGGCGCTGGAGCCGGTTGAGGAATAAACGGCCTTTGGATGTCGCCGCGGTTTCCGATGAAGGAGGAAAAGGCATCTTAAGAGGAGGCGCGGGGACGCAGCAGACCGGGGCGAACGCAGCCGTGATCCTGCGTGCCGCCGCATGTTCATCAAAGCGGGGAAGAAATCGCGCCCGATGGTGTGATCGGGCGCACGTTTGCGCAGAAGCCGATGACATGAATGGTCAATGCGGAGAAACGAAAAGCAACAGAATCAATAAAACCGGCGCGAGGCAAGCAGCTTCGCGCCGGTTTGTATGTTATCCGAGCGGATTGTTGTGCGTTTCGGCGAGGAAGTTCTCGCCGTTCCAGCGGACGAGGAGGCCTTCGGCTTTTTCGTATCTGTTGTCCTCGAAGACAAACTGCGCTTCCGCCTCTTTGCTTATGATCGAATAGACCGCCGCGCCGTAGGGAACGGATCCGAAAACGTTGTTCCGTACGATGATCGATCCGTTTTCGGTGTCATGCGGCATGCGCCAGATAAAGAGATGGTGGCCCATCGGTTGCGGCCAGATTTCCGAGCGGCGGGGCGGCGTTTCGTCCTGCAGGGAGAAGCCTTCACCCGCGCCGATGCAGACGTTGTTCTCAAACCGCACGCCTACGCCTACCTTGTCGCGCGCCTCATAGGCGGCCATGCCGTAGTTTTTGAAGGTGTTCCCGCGATAGACCACGTTGACCGCGAGACCCGCATCTTCGCCCGGGCCCTGATGGGTGACGCAGGAATCGTAAATCTGATCAAAGAGGCAGTCTTCGACGAGGAAGTTCTCGCCGCTCTGCCAGCATTCAACGCCGTTGCCGAAGCGGATTTTGAGCGGCTTGCTCCAGACCTTGCCGCCGATGTAACGGAATTCGCAGCGGCGGAAGGCGACGTCGTGGGGGCTGGTCTCGCCGTAGCCGTGAACGCCGCTGTTGATGAAGGCGAGATCTTCGAAGACGGCATGCGCCGGGCAGGAGACCATATGGCGATGGCCGTAAACAGCGGCTTCGATGGAGGCGTGCAGCAGCGCGGGATTTCCTTTGGAATACAGCAGGAGGCGGGCTTCATCCGGCAGATCAAATTCGCCGTCGCTTCCGAGGAAGGTGAAATGCCAGCGGTCCTGCTTTATGAGCTCATCCTCTTCCCATGCGAGCACGCCGCAGCTGCCGTCCTCAAAGATGATGTTGCCAGGTTCAGTTTCGAAATGAAAGGAGCACATCCAGACGTTTTCGCGGATTTCCGTCCACCATTCCGGATTGGAAACCTGAACGGAGCCGCAGAATACCGGCTTTTCGCCCTCGCCGTATGCGCCGGCACAGATGGGCGCGTCCGAGGAGCCTGCGGGAAGCTCGAGGACGTCCCGGAAGAAGGAGCCGCGCCTGAAGAGGATGCGGTCGCCGGGCAGAATGGTCAGGCTTCGCCAGCTGGAAACGGCATTTTCGGGGGAGCGGCCGTCGGCGTTCGGACATGCCGCGCGGCTGTCCACATAATACGTATTGGCCATGAGAGGTCCTCCTTTGTGCGGAAAATCAGTCCCCGAACATGGGGGTGGAGAGGTAGCGGTCGCCGGTGTCGGGCAGCAGCGCGACGATGGTCTTTCCGGCGTTTTCGGACCGCTGAGCGAGCAGCATGGCCGCATGGAGCGCCGCGCCGGAGGTGATGCCGGTCAAGATGCCTTCGCTTCGGGCCATCTCGCGGCCGGCAGCATAGGCTTCTTCCTCGGTGACGGGGATGATTTCATCGATGACGGAACGGTTCAGCGTGTCGGGCACGAAGTTTGCTCCGATGCCCTGAAGCCCGTGCGGGCCTGCCTTGCCGCCGGAGAGCAGAGGGGAGGCAGCGGGCTCGACCGCGACGATGCGAACTTCGGGATTCTGCTCCTTCAGGTATTTGCCCGTGCCGCTCAGCGTTCCGCCGGTGCCGACGCCCGCGACGAAGATATCCACCTGGCCTTCGGTGTCCGCCCAGATTTCCGGGCCGGTGGTCGCATAGTGGGCGGCAGGATTGGCGGGATTGACGAACTGGCCGGGAATGAAGCTGTTTGGCGTCTCGCGGGCCAGCTGTTCGGCCTTTTCAATGGCGCCGGTCATGCCTTTTGCGCCCTCGGTGAGCACCAGCTTTGCGCCGTATGCGCGCAGCAGGCTGATGCGCTCCTGACTCATGGTGTCCGGCATGGTCAGAACGACCTGATAGCCGCGCGAGGCGGCGACGGCGGCCAGACCGATGCCGGTGTTTCCGCTGGTCGGCTCGATGATGACCGCGCCGGGCTGAATAAGGCCGCGGGCCTCGGCGTCGTTGAGCATGAAGAGCGCGATGCGGTCTTTGGCGGACCCGGCGGGGTTGAGATATTCAAGCTTTGCAAGAACAGAGGCGTTCAGCTGATGAGCGGTTTTAAGGTTGTTCAGCTCGAGGAGCGGGGTATGTCCGACGAGCTCGGAGATGGATTTTGCGATTTTCATGATGCAGTCAGCTCCATAAAATGATTTATACTCCGGATGATACTCCGGAATGATGGGCTTGTCAATGCCTTTTTGCGGGCGCTGCTTGACAGGGGCGGCGCAGGGCGATATACTTTATGTGTATGTTAAGAATGTTTTGAGGGAGAGGTGTCCTGCATGTATGAATTCGATGTGATTGTTGCGGGCGGCGGACTTACGGGCGTTGCTGCGGCGGTATGCGCTGCGCGGGAGGGAATGAAGGTTCTGCTGTTTGAGCAGTCCGGCTTCCTCGGCGGCGCGCCGGGAAACTGCCTGGTCAATCCGTTCATGCCCTACAGCACGAAGATGACTACCGAAGAGGGCAAGCAGCGCGTCGATCTGTCGGCGGGTATCTTTTCGGAGATCGTGAACCGGCTGGACAAGCTGGGCGCGCACAAAAACGGCTCCTTCCATGAGGAATATATGAAGCTCATTCTCGACCGGATGACCATCGAGGCGGGCGTTACGGTGCTGCTTCATTCGACGCTTTGCAGCGTGGAGAAATCGGGCGGCATGCTGACGGGCGTGACGGTGGTCGGCAAATCCGGGCGGATGACCATGCACGCCAAGTGCTTCATCGACTGCACGGGCGACGCGGACCTTGCCGTGATGGCCGGATGCCCCACGCATCTTGGCCGCCCGGCCGATCAGCTCTGTCAGCCGATGACCCTGTGCTTCCGGCTGGCCAATGTGGACATGGAAGCGTTCAAGAAGAACCGGGACAAGATCAATCCGCTGTATCAGAAGCTGCAGGCGGAGGGCAGAATCCGCAATCCCCGGGAGAATGTTCTGATCTTCTTCCACCCGGTGAAGAACATGCTCCACTTCAATACAACCCGTGTCGTCAAGCTGAACCCGACCGACCCCTTCCACCTGACCCGCGCGGAAATGGAAGCCCGGGAGCAGATGTTTGAGATGTTTGAATTCCTGAAGGCGAACATCGGGGGCTTTGAAAATGCCGATATCGCCTTCAGCGCGCCGCAGATCGGCGTCCGAGAGAGCCGGATGATCGACGGGCTTCATATGCTGACCGAGGAAGAGCTGAAGGCCTGCACGAAGTTCGACGACGCCATCGCCGCCGGCAACTACGATATCGACATCCACAACCCCGAAGGCGCGGGCACCAGCCATTACTATTTCAAGGACGGCGAGTATTACACCATTCCCTATCGCTGTCTGCTGCCGAATAATGCGGACAACCTGCTGGTTGCAGGAAGGTGCATCTCCTCGACGCATGAGGCGCAGGCCAGCTACCGCATTCTGCCGATTGTGACCACGCTGGGCCAGGCGGCCGGCGTTGCGGCGGCGGTTTCGCTGAAGCAGAATGTGCTTCCGAAGGATGCGGATATCCGCGAGATTCAGCGGATTCTGAAGGAAAGCGGCGCGTTCCTCGGCGTCTGACCGGCGACGGCATTCCAAAAAACGAACTCCTGCGCGGGATGCTGCATGCCCGCGCAGGAGTTTTCTGTAAAATGATATCCGCCGCGCTCCGGATGAGGGCGGCGGAGGAGGAAGATTATTCGCTGATGTAGGCGCAGGCCAGCTTCAGGGTGTTCTCAATGCCCTTGACATGAGTGCGCTCATAGCCGTGAGAGGCGAATACGCCCGGGCCGATCAGCGCATGGCGCGCGTCCAGACCGCTGCGCATGGCGGCGCCGGCGTCGGAGCCGTAAGAGGGGTAGACGTCCGCGGCATAGCCCAGACCGTTCTTTTCGGCCACCTCGATCAGCTTGGCGGTCATGTCGTAGTTGTAGGGGCCGCCGGAATCCTTGCAGCAGATGGAGACCATGGTCTCGTCGCAGGCCAGATCTGCGCCGACGCAGCCCATGTCGACGGCAAGGATTTCCTCGAAGTCATAGTGGGTCAGCGGGGACGCTCCGTGGCCGACTTCCTCGAACACGGTGAACATGATGTCCACGCTGCGGGCGGGCTTTACGGCGCCGTCCCTGATGGCCTTGGCGATGGCCAGCAGCACGCCGCTGGAAGCCTTGTCGTCCAGATGACGGCTCTTGAAGAAGCCGGATTCGGTCAGCTGCACGCGGGGATCCCAGCTGATGAAGCAGCCGGTGGAGATGCCCAGTTCTTTTACGTCCGCGGCGGACTTGACCAGCTCGTCCAGCACGATTTCCATCGTGTCTTCGCTGCGGTCCTTGTTGGCGCTGCCCGGATGAACATGCTGGGAGGCGAAGGTGGTCTGCACGGTGCCGGAATAGGTCCGGCCGTCGCGGGTGTGAACGAGGCAGTTCTCGCCTTCAACGCTGTTGTCCCACCAGCCGCCGATGTGGGTGTAGCGGATGCGGCCGTTGCCCTTGACGGAGCGGACCATCGCGCCGAGGGTGTCTACATGGGCGGAGAGCAGAATCGGATGCTCGCCGTCGCACAGGTGGCACATGACGCCGCCCTTGTTGGTCAGAACGGGCTGGTAGCCGAGAGCGGTCAGCTCGTTCATCAGATATTCCGCCGCCTTCATGGTGAAGCCGGTGGGGCTGGGAATGTTCAGAAGATTGGTGATCTGTTCGATGGCATACTGCGTGCAGCTCATGGGATGTTTCCTCCTGTTGGTTGATATACTGACTGTTTGGGGTGTCTGATCGAAGTCATGGTTCCATTATTATAGCACAAGTGCGGTTCTCATGCAATGCGCTCGATTGACAGGCGGCCGGGCGTGTGTTATGCTGAAATCAGAAATGAGAGGAGGGATGATCATGACCCTGACGGAGGCGGTTCAGAAAGCGGCCTACGAGGATTCGGTCATTGAGAATATGACGTTCACGGATGAATATCTGGACGAGGTATCCGGGAAAAACGTTGAATTTGCCGGATGTGTGTTTGAAAAGTGCAGCTTCACGCCGTGCGACGTCGGCCGGTTCTACTTTGTGGACTGTACGTTTAAAAGGTGCGATTTGTCAGGCATGAATTTCCGGGAATGCACGTTTCAGCGGGTGCGCTTTTCCGGCTGCCGTGCATCGGGGATGAATCTTTCCGAATCGGTGCTGAGAAACACGGAATTCAATGAGTGCCTGATGAAATACGCAAATCTCGCCGAATGCAGGCTGACGCATGTGAAGATGGACGGCTGCGACATGGAGGGCGCGCTTTTGTCGGGCATGAAGCACAGCGACTGGAAGATGAGCAAATGCTCGCTGCTGCGCGCCGAGCTGTACCGCACGCCGCTCAAGGGGATTGACCTGACGAGCTGCGAAATCGACGGCGTTGTGGTCGAAATCGGAGATCTGCGCGGCGCGGTGGTCCGGGAGGATCAGGCCATGATGCTGGCTAAGCTGATGGGCCTGGTCATCCGGGCATAAGGGATGGACGGAAAGGAACGCTTGAGAAAGATACAAGGAGGAATGGCGATGGGTAACTGGCGGTTTGACAGGAACAAGCTCTTGATCGGCACCTACTGTCTGAAGGAATATGCTTTCTCCGAGGCTCATGTCCGCATGCTGGCGGATGCGGGAATCGATTACATCTGCTCGGCTCCGGCGGACAGAGCGCTGCTGGACCGTTGTCAGAAGTATGGTCTGGGCGTCTTCGCAGCCGGAATTCTGCCTGCATGGTGGGGCGGAGACGGAGAACGCGCGGGCGGGCTTTCGGAGGCGGCTCCGGTTTCCAGCTACGAGGAGGCGGCAGAGAGATTTGCCGATCATCCGGCCATCTGGGGTCTGGATATGGGCGATGAGCCCAGCGCGCTGGATTTCCCGCACTACGGAAAGCTGTTTGAAGCGATGGCGCGGCTGTTCCCGGATCATTTCCCATATCTGAATCTGTATCCGAATTATGCCTCGGTTGCGTGGAATACCGACACTCAGACCGTCAATCAGCTGGGTACGGCCACCTATCCGGAGCATATCGCCCGGTATACCGAGTGCATTGACAGCGATTACATCTGCTACGATCACTATATGTATTCCAAAACGGTTTCCGGCGCGTATGAGAATCTGCGCGTGGTGGCGGACAGATGCCGCGAGACCGGCCGGGATATGTGGATCGTGCTGCAGGTCAACTCCCTCTGGCCTGAAAAGTGGGTGACGCTTCCGCAGCTGCGTCATCAGGCATATACCGCGCTGGCGTTCGGTGCACGGGCGATCAACTGGGCCTGCTGGACGGCGGGCTGGTGGAGCAATCAGGTGCTGGACGATCAGGGCAAGCCCACCGAGCAGTACGGAAAGCTGTGCATCATGAACCGGGAGCTGCATGCACTGAGCGGCAGATACATGAAGTATCGGAACATCTCTACGCATTTCCTGGGCTTTGGCGAGGACAGCGAACACATCAGGACGGTTGAGCAGGCGGCGGAGAAGACGCTTTCTGCCGGTTCCTTCCGCGCTGTGAGGGCAGAGGACGGCTGCGCTGCGGTGGTCGGATATCTGAAGAGCGAGGAAGGCGGCGAGGCGCTGATGATTGCCGACGCAACCGATCCGCTCGATCTGAACGCCGATGGAAAGGGCCCGCGCTCCGTTCCCTGCGCGGACGGAACGACCGAGGCGGCGGCATGGACGCTGACCTTCCGCGTGGACAATCCTGCGCTGACGCCTGTCGTCATGGTCAACGGTCTGCCGTGGAAGGCGCTGAAGACCGGCGAGGGCGAGTATGCCGTGCGCATCGAGCACTGTGCGGGCGTACTGATCGAGCTTAAGCCGAACGGCGTCTGACAGGTATAAACCGGGGAGAAACAGATAAGGTCCGGAGGCCGTACGGCCGGCAGGACGGATGGGAGTCGTGATGAAAGATGAGCAGATGGACATTCTGTCCGATGACCCGAGAGCAGGCGGAGGAATGCATCGGATGGGAATATCCGGATGCATATAATTTCTGCAATACGCCGGTACAGGAACAGGCGAAGGAGATCAACGAATATGACCGGCATTGCGGGCAGTGGCGTGCGGCGCTCAACGACGCCGGAGAGCTGGAAGGCATGTGTGTTTTTTCCATGCTTCCGAATGAAACGGTCGAAATCGGACTGGGGCTGCGTCCTGATCTGACCGGGAAGGGGTTGGGACTGGAATTTGTAAGACACTGTGTTCACGCATGCAGGCAGCAGGAAGCATCGCCGTTTGATCCGATTGTGCTGCGCGTGCATGAGGCGAATGAGCGGGCAATCAAGGTGTATCGCAGGGCTGGATTCCGCGAGCTTGCCGCGGAGGAGGATCTTTCTTCCGGAATGCCGGAGCAGTACATCAGGATGCAGCTGGACGGGATTGAGCTGCGTGAATTCGGAGCGGAGTGTCTTGAAGACGTGAAGCGGATTTACCGGGAGGAAGGCTGGCGCGCTTACCTGACGGACGATGGACGGCTCGCCGCAGCGTTCCGCAATTCGCTGTATACGCTGGGCGCGTTTGAAGGCGACAGGCTGATCGGCTTCGTCCGCTGCGTTGGCGACGGAGGACATGTTGTTCTGATTCAGGATGTGATTGTCGGCGCCGCTTACCGGCGGGAAGGAATCGGATCGATTCTTGTGGAGGAAGTTCTGGAAAAGTACGGATCTGTCCGTACGATTACGCTTCTGACTGATGAAGCCGATGAGGTATGCCGCTGTTTTTATCGCAGCCTTGGGTTTTCACCGGCGGGCGATAAAGGTATGGCTTCCTATATCAGATGAAACTGACCGGGAAAAAGACGGCCCGTATGGCGCAGCAGACGCCGTACGGGCCGTTGTGTTGTTGAAGCGCTTATACATCCATGCCGACAGCGCGCTGCTGATCGGGATCGGAGGGATCGCGATAGGGGCCGACAGCGCCTGCGGAGTCGTTCGTATAGGCCGAGTATGCGCCGGTCACTTCTGCGGGCAGCTCATAGCCCTCGAAGGGGCGGGGGCTGATCAGGAAGCCGAAGCGCGCTTCCTTGGCGGTCAGCCGGTAGCGGGGCAGTGCCTCCGGGCCGCAGCTGCGGTTGCCGAGGCCGTCCTGCGCATAGTCTACGAAGAGATAGGCCGCGTCGCACTCATTGAGCAGGTCGCTGTGCGTGCAGGCGGCCAGCTGCGCGGGCGAATGCGGGAGGGCGCTCATTGCATAGGGAATCGCGCCGGAAACAGTCAGGCAGCGCGCTCCGTCAGATACGGTCATGAAGCGCGTGCGGGCATGACTGCCGTATTCCTGCGGCTTGATGTACTGCGTCTGCTCATCAATGCCGGCATGGAACAGGCCCAGCCGCCCGCCGCGCATCCGGTCGGGATAGGTTTCCTCGGGGCCCGCGCCGTACCAGGAGAGCGAATTCATGGATTTGTCCGCTCTGATCATCATGCCCAGACGGGGCAGAACGGGCGCGCCGTCCTGAGATACCGAGCAGTCGGCAAACAGCCGTCCGTCCGGATAGATGAAGTCCTGCTGACGGAGGGTGATCGTGCAGCCCGTGCCGGTATGGACGAGCGTGCGGCAGACGGTCATGTGTCCGCCATCCTGCGTCCATCGGAGGTCAGTCTGACGAATCTGCATCCGGTCAAGGCCCAGATCGCCCCAGCACATGCCGGTGCGCATGTATTTCTGCATGAGCTCCGCGCGCAGGTCGTTGTCGGTGGGCGCGCGATAGGCGCAGAGGGAGATATCGTCAATATACGGCCTGCCGTTCAGCGCCATGCGCACGGAGCCGTCCGGGAGATAGGAAACCAGCATGCTGCCCGCTTCGACGGTGATGCGGGCAGAGGCGTCCGAACCGGACGCAGGCGCGGGAAGACCGTTTACAGAGACGGCGAACACAGCGGAAGAGGCGCATCCGATCGGCTTGGGCTGTGCGGCGCGGAGCCGGGTTTCCGCCCATGCGATTTCATGGCCTGCGGGGCACCAGCTCATCTTTTCCGCCGCGCGGACGCTGACGCTCAGCACCAGTTCGCCCTCCGGGAGCGCGTCCGGGAGCGTATAGGGCCGCTCTCCGGTCTCTCCGGGCGTGATGTTCAGAAGATCGCAGGAGCCCGTGTGTACAGGAATGCCGTCGGCCAGAAGGGCGTAGTGAAGCGTGTAGCTGTCCAGCGAAGTGTGCGGGAAGCGGTTCAGAACGCGCAGCACGCGCCTGTCCGCATCGAAGGAGACGACGACGTTCTCATGCACTTTTTTGAGTTCCTGCAGCTTGGCGGTGGGCTGCCGGTCGGGGAGAATCAGGCCGTCGATGCAGAAATTGCCGTCGTGGAAGTCCTCGCCGTAATCGCCGCCGTAGCTGTATTCGTATTTTCCGCCGCGCAGGCCGTGGTCGCACCATTCCCAGACGAAGCCGCCGATCAAAGTGGCGTCTGCGTAGATCGCGTCCCAGTAATCGCAGAGCGAGCCGCAGGCATTGCCCATGGCGTGAGCGTATTCGTTCGCAAGGAAAGCGCGGCCCGGCTTTTTGGCGGAATGTTCGCGCATGAAATCGACGGTGGGATAGGTCTCGCTGTCCATATCGGCGATGCTGTTCATCTGCCGCTTGTGAATGGGCCGCGGGTCCAGCGAACGGATGAGCCCGGCCGCCGCCGCCACCGTTTCGCCGAAGCCCAGCTCGTTTCCGATGGACCACATGACGACGGAGGGATGATTTTTCTGGCAGCCGACCATGGCGGTCACGCGGTCGGTCACATGATTAAGCCAGCGCATGTCGTTGCCGGGCAGCACGTTTCCGCGGTAGGAGATGCCGTGGCTTTCGATATTGGCCTCGTCCATGACGTACAGGCCGTATTCGTCGCACAGCGCGTACCATTCGGGATGATTGGGATAGTGTGAGCTGCGGACGGCGTTTATGTTGTGCTGTTTCATGATAAGGATATCCCGGAGCATTTCATCCCGGGTGATCACATAGCCGTTTTCCGGGCTGAATTCATGCCGGTTCACGCCCTTGAGCTTGACAGGGGCATAATTGACGAGGAACACGCCGTTCTCGATGCGGACGTCGCGCACGCCGCAGCGGATTTCGCATTCCTGTCCGGCAGCGCGGACGGTCAGCCGGTACAGATAGGGATCGTCCGCCGACCACAGATGCGGTGCGGGCAGATCGAGGTTTACATATGCGGTGCGCGTCACGCCGGAGGGAATGGGCAGCGGGGTCTGGGTGAAGATGAATTCATCGAACCGGGCGGAGAGGTTTCCGGTATAGCCCTCGCCGGAAGCGACGGAGACGCCCTGTGCGTCGGACAGCTCGCAGGCGACCGTAACGGGCTCTGCCAGGGAATCGGAACTGTTCTGGATTTTGACTTCGGCGTGAATCCGGGCGTGGTCAAGGGTTTTATTGAGCTCACACCAGACATAGACGTCGTGCAGCGAGACGCGGGGCAGGCTGTATGCGCGGACGCTTCGGATCAGGCCGCTCAGCCGCCACATATCCTGACATTCGAGATAGCTGCCCGCGCCGAACTGGAAGAGCACGACGACCAGCAGATTGTCCTTTGCACGGACGGCGGAGGACATATCGAATTCGGCGGCGGAACGACCGTTGGCGGCATAGCCGATGAAGCTGCCGTTCAGATAGAGCTGCACGCAGCCGGTGAAGCCGTCCAGACAGAGGATGGAGCGCATGGAGAGATCGCCGCCAAAATCGAACCTGCGCGCATACACGCCGACGGCGGTCCGGTCATGCGGAACGCGGGGCGGCGTGAGCTTGAGGGCGTCGGGCTCGAATTCATAGCGGGTATTGATGTATTTGGGATGGCCGTAGCCGTGAAGCTGCCAGCAGCCGGGCACGTCCAGCCGGTCCCATGAACCGAGGTCGGAAAGGTCCAGCTCCCCGGGCAGGTCGTTCAGCGAGGGATAATACCGGAAGGCCCATGAGCCGTCGAGCAGGAGCTCATCGGCGTGCGGCATGAAATTGGCGCGGGGCTCCAGCCGGTTGATGGAGGGGATGAAGCTCTCCGTCATGCGGCTGCCGTCGGGCAGAAACAGATTTAGTTTCATTGATTGATCCGCTCCCTTGCTATGTGTGTCTGATTCCATTATACCGGCGGGAAAGGGCTTGTCAAGGAAAAACGCGAACAGAAAACGAGGACGGGCGCCGGGCCTGTCCTCGCTGAACGTTACTTTCTGTATTTCGCCCGGTTTTCCGCCAGAATCCGGTCGCGCTCGAAATTGCGAACGCGCTGGAAGGCTTCGCAGGTTCGGGCCCAGGTCACGGCCGGGTTTTCTGCGGCATAGTCGTTTGAATCGCTGCCGTAGTAGCCCCATGCGATGATCGTGCGCGCGCCGGCATCGTAGGCGGCTTCGGCGGCTTCAACGATCTCCTCTTCGCGGCCTTTGGGGTTCGAATAGGTCTGAATCCAGATGTTGTGGTTCTTTCCGAACTGCTCTGCGACGCGCAGGTTCTCCTTCGTGCCGTTGTAGACGAACTCATACACCGACAGATCGGGATTTTTCGCCTTCGCGCCCAGCCAGTAGGGGTCCGAACCGATGTTGTCCATGTAGGGCAAAGAGCAGATGCGGTCGACCACATCAAGGCTCATGCCGTAGGTGCCGAGCATGACGCAGACGGTGTTGATCATGCCCTTGCTGTGGCTGTACTCGGTCATCTCGCGGAAATAGGAAACGATGGACTCGGTTCCGAAGGCGTCCGCTTCGGGCGTGGAGAATTCGGGCATAGGATGGCCGTATTTCTCCTCGAAGAGCTTTCTGCATCTCGGGCAGGCGCAGCCGTACCACAGCCTTCCGTCCGGGGATTTTTTGCTGGGCATATGCGGCTCGTCCCAGAAGATGGTGCGCGCGCCGGTTTCGTAGACCGCGTCGATCCAGTCGCGGGTGAAGCGGCGGAAATCCGGGCTGTTCAGGCAGGCGCGCACGGGCGAGAGTTCGCCGTTTGAGAGATACATATGGCTGTCCGGATAGTAGCTGAGGAAGTGGGATTTGTCGCCGGGCGGGCCTCCGAGGCCCCAGTTATCCACCCAGACCTCCAGGCCGAAATCCTGAGACATGGTGATGATATCCTTCATCCTGTTCTTGTGCCGGTCCCAGTCGGTGTGGGAGAACATATGAACCACCAGATCCATGCCGTGCGTCGCCATGTCGAGAAGGTCCTCGCGGGCGTGATGGGGCATGCGGTTTCCGTGGTAGGCGGCGCCGAGGCGCAGCGGCTTCCGATCCATAAATGAGACCTCCTGTATCAGTAAGCGGTCGGAACGGAGGAAGAAAAATCGCCGGCCGAAGGACGGACCTTGGCCGGCGGAAAGGGAAAAAACGTGAATTACAGCAGGCTGGCAGCGGCCTCATCCAGCAGGAACTGTACGTTCGGATGAACCTGCAGCAGGGAAGCGGGCATCTTGGGGGTGATGTTGCCCTTGATGGCGGCAGCAATGGCGGGCGCCTTGTCCTTGCCGGTGGCCAGCAGGATGATGCGCTTGGCAGCCATGATGTTGCGGTTGCCCAGGGTGATGGCCTGACGCGGTACGTCGTCGCGCTTCTCGAAGAAGCGGGTGTTGGCGTCGATGGTCATGTCGGTCAGGGTGACGATGTTGGTCGCGGAAATGAATTCGTCGCCGGGCTCGTTGAAGCCGATGTGGCCGTCATGGCCGATGCCCAGGATCTGCAGGTCGATGCCGCCGGCAGCCTCAACCGCCTCGTCATAGGCCTTCGCATCCGCCTCATGATCCTCGCCGATGCCGCAGGGAACATGGGTGTTGGCCTTGTCGATGTTGATGTGATCGAACAGCTGCTCGTTCATGAAGCGGCGATAGCTGCAGATATGATCGGGAGCCAGACCGATGTACTCGTCCAGGTTGTAGGAACGGACCTTGGAGAAGTCGATCAGACCTTCCTTGTTCATGCGGGCCATTTCCTTATAGGTGGGGATGGGCGTGGAACCGGTCGCCAGACCCAGTACGCAATCTTCCTTCTTGAGGATTTCAGCGGCAACGATCATCGCAGCGGCCTTACCGACTTCCTGAGCATCCTTGTAAACATGAATAAGCATAAGAATCTACCTCCTGATTGATTTGTTGATGTATATGAGAGACTCCCTTGCAGCGGGAGCTTTCATCGGATATGACTGGGCGGGCGGCGTCAGTTGGTCTTTAGCGGACTCTTTCCGGAAGCGGAGGGATCATAGCTGTCCAGCGCATAGCGGCCCTGAACTTCGCCCTTGCGGTGGATCCATTCGCCGTCCGTGAAGTCCGGAACCGGCACGGGCATGCTGCCCATGGCGATGGACTGCTCGCTCAGCGCGGTCACGCACATCCATGCAGCGGCGTCGTATACATCGATCGGGACGGGCGTCTGATTCTGTACGCTCTCAACGAACGCGCGCAGCACCAGATAGTCCATTCCGCCGTGTCCGCCGCGCAGGCCGAACTCCTCGTATTCCGCCCACAGCGGGTGCTGATAGGCCTTCATCCAGGCCTCGTCGGAGGCCCACTTGTGCTCCTTGATCGGCTCGCTGTTTTCGTCCAGGGGATCGACTTTGGCGCCTTCTACGTAGATGGAGCGATTGTCTTCCATCCACAGGCCCTTGGTGCCCTGAACGCGGCCGCCGCGGGAGTAGGGACGGGGAGAAGTGCAGTCGTGCGTGAGGACGATGGTCTCGCCGTTCGCGCACTTGATCATGGTGGTGACGATGTCGCCCTCATTGACCGGCTTTTTGGTGATTTCATCATCCGGGCGGTGCTCCCTGAGCCATGCGTTCAGGCCGGCGGCCTTGGAGGACATGGAAACCAGGCTGACCATGCGGTTGCCGCGGTTGATGTTCAGATACTTGGCGATGGGGCCCAGCTCGTGGGTGGGATAGAGCTCGCCGTTGCGATGGAGGAAGTTATCCTGACGGTAATGGCGGATGATATCGCCGTTGCCGATTTCGTCGCGCAGGTCGTGCTCATAGCCGCCCTGACAATGGACCAGCTCGCCGAACACGCCCTGACGGACCATGTTCAGAAGAGCCATCTCTTCCTTGTTGTAGCAGCAGTTTTCAAGCAGCATGCAGGGAATGCCGGTTTCCTCGCTGGTGCGGACCAGATTCCAGCATTCGTTGATGGACGCAGCTCCGCCGACCTCCATCGCAACCCGCTTGCCGGCTTTCATTGCGGCGACGCAGATGGCGATGTGCGTGGTCCAGCTGGTCATGACGACGACAGCGTCGATATCGCCGCGGGCAACGGCGCGCCGGTAGTCGGTCTCGCCGTCGGGAATGAAGCCCTGAATGTCGCAGGCTTCCTTCTGCGCGAGCTCGATGCGGTCTTTGTATACGTCGCAGACCACGCGGACCTTTACGTCGGGCATCTGCAGCAGGGTCTTCATCTGACCGCGGCCGCGGCCGCCCAGACCGATGATGGCCAGATAAATCGTACGTCCGGATTCACCCATCTTCATAATGGATATATCCTCCCTTGTAACTGATGAAAATGCGCAAATCCGGTCGGACGAAGCATCGTCCAACCGGCATGCGCTGTTCAGTTGAAATTAGTAGAGAACAGTGGTCCACTCGCCGTTGTTGCGGGCGGAATCGCGCTCGGCGGTCGCCAGGCAGATGGTGCGGTAGGTGGACTCGACGTCAGCGGTCTCGATGGCGGTGTCGTTGACCAGCGCATCGATGAAGTACTTGATCTCGCGGTAGTAGCCGTCGTCGCCGCCGCAGTTGTCGGCCTCGAACGCAGCGCCTTCCAGCGGATAGACCATGCACTTGCCGTCCTTGAACTCTACGCAGCCCTTTTCGAAGTTGGCGCGGAAGGTCATGGAGAAGGGATATTCGGGGCTGTTGATGGACCAGTCGTCCGCGGTGTTGACGATGAAGCCGTCGAAGCGGTACTGGGTGGTCACGGCGTCGAAGCCCTGGCCGGCGCCTACATTGCGGCCCAGCGTGGAAACGGCTTCGGGCATGCCGAACAGCCAGTTGACCATGTCGACGTCATGCACATGCTGATCCAGCAGAGCGCCGCCGGCGCGGTTTTCGTCCAGCAGCCAGTCCTGGAAGGACCACTTGGGCCAGCCGCCGCCGCGGTAGAAGTAGCAGAATACGGGCTTGCCGAACTCGCCGCTCTCGACGTAGCTCTTCAGGGTCTCGTAAGCGGGCCAGAAGCGCAGGCACTGAGCGATCATCAGCTTCTTGTTGTTCGCCTTGGCGGCGTCGATCATCATGCGGCACTGGGTGGGATTGATGGCCATGGGCTTCTCGCACAGAACATGCTTGCCGGCGTTCAGCGCCTTGATGGCATAGTAGGAATGCAGGTAGGTGGGCAGGGCGATGTCAATATAGTCCAGATCGGGCTCGTTCGCCATCATGTCCTCGAAGGTGTTGTAGAGGTGGAACTGGGAGAAATCGTAGGCAGCCTTGCCCAGATCGCCCATGTTGCCGCCGGTGAACTGCTCTTCGAACTGCTTCTGGTTAACGTCGCACAGCGCAACCAGTTTGACGGGGGCGCCTTCCTTCATCAGGCGCAGATACTGATCCAGATGACCGTGACCCATGAAACCAATGCCTACCAGACCAACCTTAAGCATAGTGATTCAGTCCTTTCGAAATATATGTCGTTGAGTGATCGGGATCGATTAGTAGGTGAAGATCTCCGTCATCGCCTTGTAGGTATCGACGACAACCCTGTCGGTTTCGCAGGGGATGTAGTTGATCTCGGCGGTGAGGTATCCGTCGTAGCCGGCCTCGCGCAGCGCCTTCATGACGGCGGGGAAGTTCACATTGCCCTGCAGCAGTTCGCAGAAGCCGTCCAGATTGCCGATGGCTTCCTTGAAGTCCTTCATGTGGATGCGGGCGATGCGGCTGCCCAGAATCTTGATCCAGTGCTCGGGGAAGCCGATGAACTGGGTGTTGCCGACGTCGTAGTATACCTTGACGAAATCGGAACCGATCTTATCGATGAAATCGCGCATCTCCAGCGGGGAGAGCAGGAACTTGTTCCATACGTTTTCCAGAGCGATCACAACGCCGGCTTCTTCGGCGTCCTTCTTCAGCTCGTTCATGGCCTCCAGCGCGCGGTCGTAAACCACGTCGTAGGGCATCTCGGCGCAGCCGTCGATGAAGCGGGCATTGACGCAGCCGGGAACGACCAGAATGGCGTTTACGCCCAGGAGCTTGGCAGCCTTCAGCTGGAAGCGGACGATTTCCTTCGCCTTCGCGCGGACGGCGGGATCGTCGTGGGAGAGGGGATTGTCCCAGTACAGGCCGGTGGCCAGGGAGCTGATCTCGATGCCCAGCTCGTCAGCCAGCTTGCGATGGGCGATGATCTGTTCGTCGGTGCTTTCGAGGCTCAGATCGCCCGTGGCGTCCAGAGAGAGCTCGATGCTGTCGTAGCCGGTCTTGGCAGCCAGACGGATGCAGTCGGCCTGAGACATACCGGCCGGGAAGGACCATACGTTGATACCTTTTTTCATACTTCCATACCTCGCTTTCCCCAAATGGGTATACTAATATTATAGCAGATGCGCGCAGCAATGGATTTATCAAAACGGTCGGAGTTTTTATCAATTTGGACAATTTAACACGCCTGGCCTATTGACGGGAGCGGCAAACGGGAGCATCATAGTAGGAGAGGTGATCGGCATGGAATACACGCCGCTGAAAATGGAGCGCGTTCTGAGAATCGAGAAGCTGTACAGCCTGCATTATTTCCAGTTTGCGGCCGGATATATCTTCCCCGGCGAGAAGCACAATTTCTGGGAGATGGTGTATATCGACCGCGGCGAGGCGGATATCGGCGCGGGGAAGCAGGTATTGCGGCTCCGGCAGGGGCAGGCGATCTTCCACCGGCCGAACGAGTTTCATTCCATCTGGGCAAACTCCGCGACCGGGCCGAACATCATGGTTCTGTCCTTCGGCTGCGCGGGCCATGCGCTCCGGCCGCTGGCGGGCCGTGCGCTGACGCTGGATGCGCAGATGCGGGGAATACTGCGTCAATTGATCGCCGAGGGGCAGGAGTGCTTCGGAAAGGTGCTGGACATATCGGGGCAGACGGCGCTGACGCCCAGGGAGAGCGCGCCCATCGGCAGCCAGCAGATGATCGTTCTTTTGCTGGAGCAGATTCTTCTGCTGCTTCTCCGGCAGGCGCGCGGGGGGCAGGAGGCGTCCGAGCCGGAAGCGCCGCATCTGACCGAGGAGAGAAACGCTGCGGACATCACCAATCAGCTGACCGGCCTCATGCGCGAGCATCTGGACGGGAGCCTGAGCTTTGAGGAAATCTGCCGTCAGTCTGGATTGAGTCAGACGGCGCTCAAGGCGTATTTCAGAAGATACAACCGCATGGGGGTCATGGAGTATTATCAGAGGCTGCGGATTGAAGAGGCGAGAAGGCTTTTGCGCGAGGGTCGGCTGAATGTGACGCAGACGGCGGAGGCGCTTGGGTATTCGAGCATTCATGCGTTTTCGCGGCAGTTCAAGCGGCTGATGGGCGTGACGCCGCTCAGCTACTTAAGGACAATCAAGGAGTAAAAGGACGGCTGAATTCGATTTCAGTACACGGAACGGAGGCTGTATTGATGGAGATACACAGGATGAAACAGGGGCATCCGCTGTGGGAACGGGTGATTGATTATGCAGCGCAGTGTCCGTGGATGGGCGGGCCGTCGCTGGCCAAGCGGATGCGCAATAACGCGTTTGCCGACTGGGAACGGGTTTTCGCTGCGGTGACAGACGGCCGCGTTGTCGGGTTTGCCGTGTTCTGCGAAAAGGGAGGAATGCCGGCGGAATATGACTTCTCGCCCTTTATCTCCTCTGTATTTGTGGATGAAAGCTGCCGGGGCAGAAGGATTTCGCAGCAGATGATATCCTGCATCATACAATACGCAAAGGAAATCGGATATCAGACGGTATATCTCAAAAGCGCCCATCGGGGGCTGTATGAGAAATACGGCTTTGAAAAAATCGCAGACTTCACGCCTGTTATCGGTCCGGCGGACCAGCTGTTCAAGATTGATATATAGAAGACGGATTCTGATTTATCAATCGGCCGCAGCGGTCCGCTGACGGCGGAGCTATCGGGAAGCTGACGGATGATCTGCAGAAGATCGGCCTGTGAACCGGGCCGGAAATGTAATCAGTACATGAATCAGAGAAAGCGCGGGAGGGTCAGAAAATGAAGTTTGACGTGAACGGACTCAAATGGACGAGAGAGCCACAGAGCTTTTCGATAACCGATGAAAGAATTGAAATTGTGACCAAGCCTCACACGGATTTGTGGCAGCGGACGTATTATCACTTCCAAAACGACAACGCGCCCGTTCTCCAGACAGAGACGGGCGAGCAGTTCTTCTCGTTTACGGTCAGGACGGAGTTTGAGAGCAAGCGCCGGTTCGACCAGTGCGGAATCGTGATGTATCTGGATTCGGAGAACTGGCTGAAGGCGTCCATCGAATACGAAAACGAGCGCTTTCAGCATCTGGGCAGCGTTGTGACGAACGATGGCTATTCCGACTGGGCGACGACGGAAATCGACGCGTCCGTCAAGTCCATGTGGTACCGGTTCAGCCGCCGGGAGGACGACTACCTGATCGAATGCTCCGAAGACGGAAGATCGTTTAAGCAGATGCGCGTCTGCCACATGAATAACGGCGGCGGCGTGATCCGTTTCGGCGTATACGCATGCAGCCCGGAGGAGTCGTCGTTCAGGGCGGTATTTACGGATATGGAGCTGTCCGAATGCAAATGGCTGCCGCACGACGGGCAGCAGCCGGATTGATTGGTTTTTATTTGCTGGCACCGGGAATGCGCAGCCGGGCGTATGTTTCCTCGAGCGGATCGGCAGCGCCCGGCAGAGCGGGCCAGGCGTCGACGCCGTCGTTTGCCTTGCGGGGAATGATATGAATGTGAAAGTGAGGAACGGATTGTCCGGCGCTTTCATCGCTGGCGTTGAGCAGATTGATGCCGTCGTAACCGCAGTTCTCCGTCAGGTGACGAGACACCCGCTGCACTGTATCCATCAGGCGGTGAAGCGTCCGGACGTCGCAGTCAAGGACGTTTTTGACATGCGCTTTGGGAACGGCCAGCATATGTCCGTCGGCATCTCCGGCGATATCCATGAACACGAGCGTATGATCATCTTCGAATACCTTCATGGCGGGGACTTCACCCCGGATGATCCTGCAGAATATGCAGCCGCTCACAGACATTTACGCTCCTTCATCCAATTCATCGCCATCTGCACGTCGCTGATGAGCGCGCCGTCGGCGTTCATTTTTACCAGCATATCCAGCGATTCGGGCGTGCCGTCCATGCCCTTTTCCGGGGTATTGCACATGATCCAGACCTGCTCGGCCCCGGCTTCATGCACCATGTCGGGTGTGATCTCGGGAAGCCAGTTCTCCCACAGCCGGATGATGCCGACGCCCTCCGCGATGAAGTCAGGATACATTTCCTTCTTCGGCATGAAGGCGAGGATTCGGTTCTTCGGCATGAAGGCTCTGACCGCGCGCAGCATTTCGATCGATTCGACGCCGAAGATGAACATCTCCTTCGCCGCTTCGAATTTCTCAATCAGATCGGGCCACGCAGCTCTCTCCTTCACATGGAGCAGGATGGGCGTGGTCTTTTTGTATCCTGCTGTCAGCTCGTCCAGCGTGATCACCGCACGGCCCGCGCCTGAAAGAATCTCCTTCATTTCCGGAAGAGTCATCTCCGAAATGAGCTTGTCTATGCCGGTCAGCCGCCTGGTCGTTTCGTCGTGATAGATTACATACTGCCCGTCGCCCGTGCGCCGCACGTCGCATTCCACCGCGTAAATGCCTTCCTGCGCGCTGTATTCAAGGCTGGCAATCGAGTTTTCCGGGCAGCCCGGCGTTTCGTTTCTGTGCGCAATGATTTTCATGCTCAGGTCTCCTTATTGCTTTTGTGCAAGGATGCAGTACCAGTCGAATTCGTCCACCGGCAGATCCGCCTGCGCGGGATAGTTTCTCAGGGCGATGATTTCATAGCCCAGTTCTTTCAGCGAATCCTCGAATATCCGTCTTGGCGCCGGATGGTATCTCTCTTCGAAAATCTCCCGCTGGGAGACCTTTCCGTCCTTTTCGAAGGTAAAGACCAGATTGAACGTCATGCTGCCGTCCGCATTGTAGTCCCATACCTGAAAGCGGTCCATCCTCGTTCCGTCCTGCAGCGTCTGCGGTCGGTAGAAGTAGAAGCGCTGTCTGTTTCTGAGGATTCTGTCCCAGTTGCGCGAATCCAGATAGATATATCCGCCCGGACGGACCAGTTTGTCCATGGCGGTCAGCGCGGCGGGGATTTCTTCATTTTCGATATAGGGCAGCGAGTTGCCCGTGCTCATGACGCAGTCAAACGTCCGGCCGGGCAGAGCGGTATCAATCGTTCGGAAATCGGAGGTATGCAGGTCGACGTCAAGGCGGCGTTCGTCGGCGTTGCTCCGGCATTTCCTGAGCATCGTTTCGCTCAGGTCCGAACCGGTCAGCCGGTATCCCATCTCGGCCAGCGGCAGCGTCACCATGCCGGACCCGATGCTGACGTCAAGTATACTGCTGATTTCCGCGTCCGAAAGCGCAATCTGCCAATGTTCTTTGACCTGCTCCCAGGTTTTCTGTGTGAACCCAAGATCGTATATGTCCGCTCTGTCGTACAGGCTGGCCATGGCTTCACAATCCTTTCAGGTTTACTTGCTGAACTTCTTGCGGATGGGCGCGCTTTCCTCTTCCGGGCGGACGGCCTTCGCCTGCTCGCTTCTGCGGATGGCCTTTGCGATGCGCACGGCCAGCGCGCGCTGACGTTCGTCTTCCATCTCCGGAGAAACCGGACGGCCCGCCTGATAAATCAGCCCGCCCAGAGGCAGCAGCAGCGCGATGAAAAAGCCCGCCGTGCCTGAATAGCCCTTCTGCCGGGCCAGCGACGCCGAAAGACACGCCTGCATAAGCCAGAGAAACAGCAAAAGCGCCGCCCCGCCTGCGATATACCAGATCATGTTCGGCATGGCAGCCGCCATCAATTCCATTGTTCCGTTCGTTGTCGGTCCCATCATCCCGCCCCTTTTCTTTTTGGTTTCTTTATGTGATGATCATAGCATGGCGCAACCCCGCCGTCAAGTACCGGGGAATCGCTTCCTGCGGGAAAATTAGGCCCCGTTTTCGATGATGCGCGTGCGTTTACATGCGGCCCGTTTCGGGGTATAATATGACTGTATATTCCTTGTATCCGGGGAGGACTTTTATGCGCATACTCCATCTTTCCGATCTGCATCTTGGCCGCAGTCTGGCCGAGTTTTCATTGATTGAACTCCAGCAGGAGTTCCTGACCCATATTGTCAATACGGTATCCGAGCGGAACATCGACGCGGTGATCATCGCCGGCGACGTATACGACCGCACGCTGCCCTCCGTCCATGCCGTGCAGCTGCTGAACGGTTTCCTGTCCGCGCTGGTCCGGCTGAACGTCCCGGTGCTGCTGATTGCCGGGAACCATGATTCCGCCGAGCGGCTGGGGTTTCTCAGCGGCGTTCTGGGCATGCAGGGCGTGCACATTGCGGGCGAATATGCGCTGGGCGCGCAGCCGGTCACGCTTCATGATGCATTCGGTCCGGTTCATTTCCATCTCATGCCCTTCTTCCGGCCGGGCGTCGTCCGCTCGCAGGTGAAGGACGTACGCGTCGAGACCTATGACGACGCGGTACGCATCGCCGTGGAGCATATGAACGTGAATCCTGCCGCGCGGAATGTGCTCGTTGCGCATCATTTCGTCTGCTCCGCCGGTCAGATGCCCATGCAGTCCGATTCGGAGATGCCTTTTCTGGGCGGACTCGAGCTGGTTCATTCCGCTCATTTCGACGCGTTTGATTATGTGGCGCTGGGTCATCTTCATCATCCGCAGAAGGTCGGGCGGGATACCGTGCGCTATGCCGGTTCGCCCATTCAGTATTCTCTGGGCGAGGCCGAGTCGGTCAAAAGCTATGTTATTGCCGAGCTGGGCCCGAAGGGCGATGTGAAGATCGAGCTGGTTCCCATCCGCCTGTCCGTGCGCCTGCGCAGCCTCCGCGGAAAGCTGGATGAGATCATGAATCTGCCCGGGGACGAGCGGGACGGGGATTTCCTCGCCGTTCAGCTGACCGACGAGAATCCGGTCTATGACGCCATGCAGACGCTCAGAACCCGTTATCCGCGCGTGGTTTCCGTCCGCAGGGACCGTGACATGATTTCCGCGGCGCCCGGCGTTCTGACGGCGGCGACGGTGCGGGAGACTGATCCGGTTTCCCTGTTCGGCAGATTCTGCGAGGAGGTCACCGGCTATCCGCTGACAGACGCCGAGCTGGAGGATATCCGTCTGGCTGTCGCCGAAGGAAAGGAGGAAAACGCATGAGACCGGTCGTTCTTGAAATGAATATGTTCGGGCCGTACGCGGCGCCGACCCGGCTGGAGTTTGACCGGCTGGGCGAGAAGGGCGTTTTCCTGATCACCGGAGATACCGGCGCGGGCAAGACCACCCTGTTCGACGCCATCGTTTATGCGCTCTACGGAAACGTGACCAACACCCGCCGCTCGGGCGCGGCCATGCGCAGCGACTATGCGACGCCGAAGGACAAGACGTTTGTCCGGCTGACGTTCGAGCATGCCGGAAAGACCTATGTCATCGAGCGCTCGCCGGCCTATGAGAGGGCGGCGCTCAGGGGCAGCGGAACCGTTCGGCAGGAGGCGAAGGTAGCCCTGACCATGCCTGACGGCAGGATCTACGAGAACTTCAACGACGTCGACCGCGAGATCAAGGAGCTGCTCCGGCTGGACTATACACAGTTCAAGCAGGTCGCCATGCTGGCGCAGGGCGAATTCCTCAATCTTCTTCTGGCCGGCAGCCGAGACCGCGAGGCCATTTTCAGAAAGCTGTTTGCGACGTACGACTGCGAAAAGATCAGCGGCATGCTGAGCCGCCGGGCGGAAAAGCTGGCCCGGAAGGTGGATGAAGCGGCGCAGGAGATTCTGTTCTGCCTGCATGCGCTCAAGTGGCCGGAGGAGAAGCCCTCCTTCGAGAGCGCCGAGGACGCCGAACGGCTGATCCGGCAGATGGAGAGCGCAATGAGCGCGCTTTCCGATCGCCGGAAGGAGCTGAAGGAAGAGCTGGAGCGGACCGAAAAGGCGTATTCGGAGGCCATTCAGAAAAAAGAGCGGGCGCTCAGAGACAATCAGCAGCTGGCGGCGCTTGCCGAAAGCCGCCGTCAGCTGGAGAAGCTGACCGCCCAGAAAGACACGGCCGACGCGCTGCGTCTCCGGCAGGACGCTATAAGCCGCGCGCTTGCGCTGCGCCCGCAGGAGATGCTGGTGAAGAGCCTGGCTTCGCAGGCGGAGGAAGCGGAGCGCACGGCTGCCCTGCTTCGGATGGAACAGGAGAAGGCGGCGTCTCTCGCCGGGCAGAGCAAAAAAGCGCTCGAGCAGGCGCCGAAGTGGAAGGAAGAAATCGAGAGCCTGTCCTTCCGGGCCGAGACGCTGCGCCGCCTGCTGCCCCGATATGAAGAGCTTGTACGGCTGACCGAGGCTGCGAAAACGCTGACTCAGCGGATCGGAACCGGAGAAGCGCGGCTTCAGCAGCTGACCGGGGGTCAGAAGCAGCAGACTGCGGAAATGGAAACGCTGAAAGCGCATATCGAGGAGCGTGCCGGCGCGGAGGCTGCATTGACGGTCAATCAGAACGAGCGGAAGACGCTGAATCTGCGCATCGGACGGCTGACGGAGCTGTATACGGAGATTCAGAAGCGGGCAGAGGCGGCGAAAGACCTCGCCGAAGCCGCGGAGCTTCTTGAGGAGGAAACCGAGCGGGCCGCTTCAGCAGAGCAGGAACTGACGAAGGCAAACACGGCGTTTTTGCTGGCGCAGGCCGGAATTCTGGCCCGGAACCTCAGAAAAGGCGAGCCCTGCCCGGTCTGTGGCTCGACCGAGCATCCGAATCCCGCGCAGCCGACTGCGGAGGCGCCCGATGAGGAGCATATCCGCCGTCTGGAAAAGCGGACCGAGATGCAGCGCAAAGAACTTGAAAAGAGCAAAACGCGGTTTACCGTTCTCAATACGCGTGTTACCGAAATCGCCCGCCACTGCGAGCTGCTGGCGAAGCAGCTGGAGGTCGAAAACAGCGCGGACGCTGTACGGAATGCGATCCTGCACGCCCGGAATAAGAATATCGTGCTGGAGCAGGAAGCCGCGCGGCATGCAAGGCAGATGGATGAGCTAGCTTTTCTGAAGACCCGGCTTTCCGGCGAGCAGGAGCGGGCGCAGTCCTTTGTGCAGGCGATTGACGAAACCAGTCGCGCGCTGGCTAGACTGCGCGAACAGCTGGCGGCAGCGGAGGCGGGGCGTGCATCTCTTGCGGAATCTCTGGGCGACAACGGCGCAGACCCGGCCGCGGCCCGGCAGAATCTGGCGGATACCGAGCGCGCGCAGCAGCAGCTGAGCGCCCTTCTGAACCGTACCGAGGAAGCCGCGCGGCGCGCCGAGCGCATGCTTCAGGAGATTGAGGGCCGCAGCGGCGCGCTGAACGAGCAGCGGATTCATCTGACCGAAAAACTGAATGAGGCGGGAGAAACGCTCAGGCAGGCGATGGCCGGGCAGAAGTTTGAAACCGCTGAGGCATATGAAGCGGCTGTGCGGGATACCGTCAATCAGGAGGCGATTGCCGACAATCTGGCCCGGTATGACAGGGCGGTGGATAAGCTGACGGCCGAAGTCGAACGCCTGACCCGTGAAACCGACGGGCGCGTCATGGCGGACCTTACCGAGATGGACCGGCAGCTGGCTGCGCTGAAGGATATGAGCGCCCGCCTGCGCAGCGAACAGGCGGCGATCGACGCGATGACCGAGAACAACGCAAGAATGACCGCGCGCATCGGACAGATTCAGGAAGGATACCGGGCGGCCCGGGACGACTGCGCCCGCCTGACCCGCCTGAGCAAGCTGGCCGACGGCAAGCTGACCGGCAGATACCGCATTTCCTTCGAACAGTATGTGCAGCGCAGTTATCTGGAGAGCATTCTGAGCCGGGCAAACGCCAGACTCACCCGCATGACCGAAGGCCGGTTTGAACTGCGCCGCCGCGAACAGCTCAAGGGCCTGACCGAGGGCGCGCTGGAGCTGGACGTCATGGACTATCACTGCGGCCGTCAGCGCCCGGTGGCGACGCTCTCCGGCGGCGAGGCGTTTCTGGCGTCGCTGGCGCTTGCGCTCGGCCTGTCCGAGACCATTTCGGATGAAGCGGGCGGCGTCTCCATCGATACGCTGTTCGTGGACGAGGGCTTCGGCTCGCTCGATCCGGCAGCGCTTGATCAGGCCATCCGCACGCTCATGCAGCTGGGCGAGGGCAGCAGGCTGGTCGGCATCGTATCTCATGTGAGCGAGCTGCGGGACCGGATTCCGCGCCAGATTGTGGTGACGGGCTCCCAGAACAAGGGAAGCTCCGTGCGCATGATCAGCGACTGACAAAATACATAGAAAAAATCCCCGTACGGCTTGTTTGAATTCCGTACGGGGATTTTTGCGTCATGTTCAGCCGGCGCTCTGGCCGTCATAGGGGATGAAATTGCCCTCGGCGTCGAAGAAACCGTCCGAGAACAGGTTGTCGTCCATGCCGAGCCCCTGATAATCCATGCCGGAGTAATCCTCTCCGCCCATGTAGTTGTAATCGTCGGCATGCTCGCCGGTGATGGCTTCCAGCAGCCATGTGCCTGCGTTCTGAAGGATGTTCGGGTCCCGGCTGTAGGCGTAGGTCTCCGCGGCCAGCACGCCCGCGTTGATGAACAGGATCAGCGTAACCGCAACGATGCTGACAGTAAACCGCTTTGCGTATCTCTGCGTAAAGCAGCGGACCACGCCGAAGAAGCCGATGGCGGCCAGCAGAAAGCCGACGACCGGCACCCAGCACAGAAACAGCGCGATGAGCGACGTGATGACGCCGCGGTTCATTTTTCTCTTTTCTTCCCGCTCCTGGGTTCTGGACAGCTTAATCATATTCTCACCTTTCGCATCGGCAGATTCTTTTCCTCATATCAGACGGATCAATTGCCGTTCGGTTCCGCATTCCGGAAAATTCTTCCGGAGATTACAGCGGAAGCAGGATGTGGAACTTTGATCCGACGCCTTTTCTGGACTGCACCTCGATTTTTCCCTTGTGCGCCCGGACGATGATGCGGGCGATGCTGAGGCCCAGCCCGTGTCCGTCGGCCCGGTCGGTCCGGGATTGGTCCGCCCGGTAAAAGCGCTCGAAGATGCGCGGAAGCTCTTCCTCCGCAACGCCCTCGCCGGTGTCCGACACCGTGATGCGGCAGTATTTCTCCTCTTTCCGGCAGGACAGCTCGATAACGCCGCCTTCGGGCGTATACTTGAGCGCGTTGTCTACAAATATTCTGAGCGCCTGCTTGAGCGCCGACCGATCGCCCATGACGATGGCGCGGTGCATGTCGCCGTATTTGATGTGGTGCCTTCCGGCGATGAGGCGCGTGTCGCGGAAGGTCTCGTCGACCATTTCGGAGACGTCGAAGTAGATCATCTCGTACTGCGCCGTGCTGTTGTCGTGGCGCGCGATGAACAGCAGCTGTTCAACCAGATCCTTCATTCCGGCGGCCTCGCTGCGGATGGCTGAAATGGCCTCGTTCATGACCTCCGGGTCGCTCTTTCCCCAGCGGTCCAGCATGTCCGCATAGCCTTGAATGACGGCGATGGGCGTGCGCAGCTCGTGGGAAGCATCCGAAACAAACTGCTTCTGCGTGTTGTAGGCCGATTCGATGCGGTCCAGCATGTCATTGAGAATGCCGGAAAGATCGAGCAGCTCATTCTTCGCGCCGTGCAGCTCGATGCGCTCGCTCAGGTTGCTGGCGGACAGGCGGCGCGCGGTTTCGGCGATTTCAGTGATCGGCTTCAGCGCGCGGCGGCTGATTTTTTCGCCGCGCTTGAGCAGCACCCACACGCGGATCAGCTCCAGCGCGGCCCATGCGAGGAGCAGCGTCCGGCCGGTTCTGAGCGCGGCGCGCAGGTCGCAGGCGACGAAGGCACGGCCGCCCTCAACCGATACGCTCAGGACGAGCGCGGGGCAGCTGTCGACCACGGAGAGCATTCTCCGGTCCTGCAGCGATTCGGAGGGCGGTACTACGTCCGTGCCGATGACAATAATGCTTTCTCCGGCCTTTGCGCGGCCCCGAACGGCCTTTTTGGCTTCTGCCGAGCAGTTCATGAAGACGCACAGGCAGAATATCAGCGTCAGCGCGGCGGCCTGCCAGAGAAATGAACCCAGCAGAAAGCCGGTATAGCTCAGCGAAATGCGCCTGCCCAGGGAACGGCGCGGCATGGCGCTGTTCTGCGGCTTGTTGTTCATAGTCCGTTTCCTCCGGTCAGTCCAGCTTGAACAGATATCCTACGCCGCGCACGGTATGGATCAGCTTGATGTTGAAGGGATCGTCCAGCTTGCAGCGCAGATAGCGGATGTAGACGTCCACGACGTTGGTGTCGCCCGCGTAGCTGTAGCCCCACACCTTGTCGAGCAGCTCGTTCCGGCTGAGGGCGATGTTTCTGTTGAGCATGAGGAATTCGAGCAGATCGAATTCCTTCTTGGTCAATTGAACGGGATTTCCGTCGTAGGAGACGTCGCGGCTGTCCCGGTCGAGCTTCAGCGCGCCTTCGGTGAGCACGCGGCTGTCCTTTTCACGGACTGCGTCGCCTGCATTCCGCTTCAGCGCGACGCGGATACGCGCCAGCAGCTCTTCGATGGCGAAGGGCTTGGTCATATAGTCGTCCGCGCCCATGTCCAGCCCCATGACCTTGTCGGATACGTCGTCCTTCGCGGTCAGCATGATGATGGGTACGCTGTCCTTCTGACGGATGCGGCGGCAGACCTCGATGCCGGAAAGCTCGGGCAGCATGAGATCCAGCAGGATCAGATCGCACGGCCATTCGGCATGCGCCTTGACAGCCGCGCGTCCGTCGTGCGCAAGACGGATTTCATATCCCTCGTGCATCAGCTCCAGCTCCAGATACCGCGCCAGCTTCCTTTCGTCCTCAACGATCAGTATTTTCTGCATATGTATCTCCGTTTTCTGCCGTTATATGCGAAAGCGGCAGAACCGCCTGTGTGGGCAGTCCGCCGTCCGTCGCAGGGAAATGCGGCCTCGTTTATGAAATGGTGATGCTGGGGAAGTCGTCGTCCTTTTTCTGGGGCTCGTCCGGCTGGATGGACGGCTCGATCGGCTGTTCGTCGGCCTCGGCTTTCGCTTCACCGTCTCCCTTTAAGATGGTCTGCGTCTTTTTGCCGGCGCCGCGCAGGCTGATGCTGCAGCCGGTCACAAGCGTCAAAACAGCCGCGCCGATGACTGCGTACGGACCGAGAATCAGCATGGCAACCGGAATCAGCACGGGCAGATTCACCAGCGTTTCGCCCTTGCGCTCAATGACCAGGCGGATGGTCATGCCCTTATGGAACATGGTTTTGATCCATTCCACCGCGTCCTCCATGTCGAATCTGGCGGTCTGCTGTTCTTTGCCCAGCTGTCCGCTCTTTTCAAGCTCAATCAGCGCGCGGGCGGTATCGCCGTCGTATTTTTCAAGAAGAGATACTGCGTCCTCATAGCTCACGCCTGCCTTGGCGCGCAGCATTTCGACGTCTTCGAGAGAATAGTTGCGGGACATTCGGATCATCCTCCATAATCATGCTTTTTCTTTAATATGCCGCGCCTGCCGTGCGGCGGGTTCCTCTTGCCTGGAAGAGCAGCGTCAGAATGAGCCAGACGGGACCTGCGGCCAGCGCCAGCAGGAGCGCGGCCGTCTTCAGCGCGGCTCTCGTTTTCGGGCTGTTCCTGATTCGGAACAGTGCGAGGCGGGACGCGCACTTGGCGGCCTCCCAGATATGAATATGGATAGGAAGCGGCCTGTCCTTGACCGATACGGGCTCGACATAGACTCTTTCGGCGGTTCTGTTTTCGTAAGTTTGATTCATGAGCCGGTTCCTCCGTTTGTTTTCTGCATTCATTATAGCGGAAAAGAAAGGAAAACGCTTGAGAATCAGCTGACTGAATCATGAGAAAATGATGAGAAAACAGCCCGGCTACATTATACAACAGCTTTTGGCTGATGGCAACCGCGCCGCTCTGAAAACAATTTCCAGCGTAAAAAGGCGGCGCGCGGCCACAATATGACCAGACCTTGCAAGGGAGGTGAAAAAAACATGGCGAGCAAGAATCGCGTAAACGTTCCGGAAGCGAAGGAAGGTCTGAACAACATGAAGTATGAGGTGGCCCGCGAACTGGGCGTCAACCTGAAGCAGGGCTACAACGGCGACCTGACCTCGAAGGAGAACGGCTATGTCGGAGGCTACATGGTCAAGAAGATGATCGAGGACTATGAAAAGCAGTCCGCTCAGCAGACCGGCAAATAAGGGATCTCGCAATTAAAGGAGGAATTTCATTATGTCCAGCAACAGCAATAACAACAACCAGATCAATGTCCCCGAAGCCAAGCAGGCGATGTACAACTTCAAGCACGAAGTTGCCAACGAACTGGGCATCAACCTGAAGCAGGGCTACAACGGCGACCTGACCTCCCGCGACGCCGGTTCCATCGGCGGCATGATGGTCAAGAAGATGATCGAGCAGCAGGAGCGCCAGATGAGCGGCAATATGTCCGGCAATTCCGGATCCATGCGCTGAGCTGAATGAAAGAGCCCCCCGTCCGTAAATCATCGGACGGGGGTTCGGCGGTTTTGGAAGAAGATCAGGCTTTGCTGTAATCGGCCTGTGTGAATTCATTGTCCAACAGGTCGCGGACGCCGGCCAGCACCATGATGATCCCGCTGACGCGATGGGGAACGATGGCGTAGGTCCCGCGGGCGGCATGCTCGTCTTCGGCGATCAGATCGACGGCGATCAGCGAGCGCAGATGATTATATACCTGACCGGTGGTGTTGAAGCCGCATTCCGCGACCATCTGCTGAACGGTCATGGGCTTTCTCAGAAGCGCCAGCAGCAGGCGGAGTCGGTCGTTGCTGCCGATGCAGGACAGCACTTTGGCTGCGACGCCGCTTTCTACCTGATCGAGCAGCGGATCGATATCGATCGAATGCTGAATCCATGTGGACTGATTGCCGCCCGATTCGTATGTGCCGATATAGGTTACGCAGCCGCTGGAGTTATGCGAATTGGCGGTATTTTCCAGCTCGTCCAGTACGGCGCGGATGTGCCTGGAGGGATGCATGTAGGGCATCTTCTGGATATGTCCTTCGGTCCGTTCGGGGAGCTGGTCGGGCGCGGCTTCTTCAATGATTTTTTGCTGAAGGGCGCCCATCTGATGCTTCATGAAGGACTGCATGGCGGCGGACTGGTCGCTGATGAGCTGCTTCATTTCCTGAAGCTCGGCTTTGAGCTGATCGATTTCCTGAGCGTAGTTGCGTTCCATGGTGAGACCTCCTTTTTATCGAAAATACTATAATTCGTAATTACGAATCTTATGACGCTAGTATAGCATAAGAGCGGGAAGATGTCAATACAGAATTACGAATATTCGTAAATGTAGATTCTGGCAAAAGGCGCGGGTTGTCTTTCGGAAGATTCGATGAAACGAAAAAGGCCCTCCGTACCGACAGCTGCCGGCGCGGAGGGCGCGGGTTTATGAAATTTACCAGCCGAACTCCTCGTAATGGGGCTCTACGACCTTCTTGTTGTAGTCGTTGCCGCCCGGGAAGTTGGCGCTTTTGAGGATGCCGGGAGTCAGGCCCATTTCGAGCATCTTCTCAACTGCGACAGAGGTAACGCTCCACATGATATAGTCGGACGCGATGCCGGAGGCAGCGGCGAACTTGGCCTCGATGCCCTCGACGTCCAGCATGGCTTCGGCAGCGGGCGCGCAGTTGTCCAGCGCCAGCGTGACGAACTCATACAGCTTCTTTCCGGAGGGATGTACCGGGTCTACCGCCTGAGCATATTCCATGCTGGTGAACGCGATGACCTGAATGCCCATCTGCATGGCTTCCCACGCAAGATCCACAACGGCCTGCGTGCGGCCGGAAACGGAGCTGACGACCAGAATGTCGCCGGGCTGGATGTTGGAATACATCAGCGCATAGCGGGCGTCGCCAACGGTCTTGCTCGGATAGCCCAGCTGAGAGCGGTCGCGCGTGCGGCCCTGTACCGGCAGGGTGGGCTTGAAGTCAAACTTCTTGTAGAAGATGGGGCCGCCGCCGCGATAGAGCAGGTCCATCTCGATGGAATGGCAGATGCCGGACAGCCAAACGCCGCCGCCCTTGGAAACGCATTCGGCGATCATATTGCCGGCCTTGATGATGTTTTCGGTCTGAGTGGCGCGAACCTTCGCGAACAGGTCGTCGACTGCCTTCTGATAGCGATCCATCAACATAATCTGAGCCCTCCTAAAGTTTGTTTAATCAAAAAATCAGTGTCCCATGTAGAAAATGTGGTCCTTGTATTTGGCGAGCATGGCCTTGTTGTGCGCATCGCCGCCGTCCACGTTGGCGGACATGAAGATGGGCGCGACGCCGCCCGCTTCGGTGACCAGCTCGACCGCGCGGCTCATCATGGCGTTCAGCATCGCCGCGCCGACCGCCGTTGAGGTGGGGCCGACCTTCTCGGGAACGCCCGCGATTTCCAGCGAGCCGTCGCCGGGGCAGCCGCAGTTGTCCAGCGTCAGGTCTGCGACCTCATACAGGCGCTTGCCCGACGGATGGCGGGAGGAAACGCCGGAGGAATACTCCATATTCGTCAGCGCGATGACCTTCGCGCCCTTTTCCTTGCAGCGCAGCGCGAAATCGACCGTGACCGTGTTGCGGCCGGAGACCGAGTGAACGATGACCACATCTCCCTCGCCGATGGGATTTCCGTCTACGATGACCTTGCCGTATTCGGGCAGACGCTCGATCTGGCTGGTCATGGTCGCGGGGTCTACGTCCAGGCACAGGCCGGGCGCGCGGACCGGGTTGATGGTCGCCATGCCGCCGGTGCGGTAGTAGAGTTCAAGGGCCAGAAGACCTGCGTGGCTGCAGCCGAAGGCGAAGATGTTCTTGCCGTTCATGGTGGCCTCGCACATCATCTTCGCGCCCTGCTCCAGCGCTTCGGACTGCGTGGTCTGTACCTTTTCAAGCACCTTGGCCATGTTTTCGAAATAGGCGTTGATTGCGCTCATGCGGATTGTCCTCCTTTATCGGGTGATGATCGGTAATCAGTCTTTTTCGTCCAGATCCAGCCGGTACTGGGGCAGTTTTTCGCGCATGAGGCGGAGCGCCTCGCTGCGTTCCATGTTCAGCTCCTCGAGAAGATACCTGGCGGGACCTGCGCATACATGCTCAAACATCGGCCGTCTTGCAGTCGATTTGGGATACATTGCCTTCATTTCTTCCTTGTAGAACTCAAACATCATCGGATGCGTCTTCCATGCGCCGCCGCACAGCGTGATGTGCTGCTGCTCCTCTGTAAGGCCGACCTGGCGGAACAGGCTGTCGGTCTGAACGGCCAGAAGATGCGCCGCTTCTTTGATGATATTGATTGCGACCTTGTCGCCCATTTCGACCGCCTTGCCCACCACGCGGGTGAGGGAGGCGACCTGACGGAACGGGGCGGGTGCGCCGTGTACCTTGTGAACCATGTCCCACGGCTTTTCGAGATTCCATTCCTTCATGATCAGATCGAGCATGACCGTATCGTCTGCCCAGCCGTTGATCATCTTGACCACCTCGCGGATGGCCGTCTGGCCGATCCACGTGCCGCTGCCCTGATCGCCAAGAATCGGGCCCCATGCGCCGACCACCTTGCGCTCGTTTTCGCCCAGCCAGAAGATGTCCGCGCCGGTGCCGGACAGGGCGACCACGCCGGTCATCGTGAGGTTGCCGGCCAGAATGGCCGCCTGCGCCTCGCCGTTTCCGATGACTTTGCCCACCTTGGTCCGCTTCTCAAGCTCTTCGATGAATACCTTGGACGGGCCGACGAAGGTGATATACAGGATGTCCACGCACTCGGGCACGCCGTCCTTCATTAGCTGATCCAGCGCGTCGCATACGTTCGCCCGGCAGTCCTCCAGAGAGGTCTGCGTCAGGTTGACGCCGCCCGACAGGCCGCGGCCGAGCAGATTCATGTTTTCGTCAAACATCATGGCGTTCAGTTTGGAGCCGCCGCCGTCCACAGAAATAATACAGGCCACAGAAATGACACCGCCTTTCCGGGATATATGTCTGAAAAAGTAAACAATCTGAACAAATATATTCGTCGGAAAATGCCTGATTCCTGTTGCTTGGAGAGAAAATTTTAAGATCATGCAGAGATAATATAAAATCAGGCGCGAAATGGCTTAAATAATTAACAAACAAAGGGATTGCATTTTTCACCGATTGTGGTATCCTTAATGCATAAATACAGAAGGGTAATATTCGGATTATGCGTAAGAATTTCTTTGCAGCAGAATACTATTACTTTTACTTTATTAACGAAGTTAATAAGGGTTTTTGCTGCAGCCATAAATAGTCCGGATTCGAAGGGTAAGCCTGAGATGTTGCAGTGAAAATCATTGCAGCATCTTTTTTATTGTAAGGATTTGCAGGAACGAAGTAATACGGCAGGGAAGACAGGAGGAAATAAGAGTATGATCGTTATTCTCAAGGACAGGGCGGACGAGCGGCAGGTAGAGAATCTGACGACATGGCTTCAGAGCATGAATATCGGAACGCACATTTCCCACGGCAGCGAGCACACGATTATCGGCCTGATCGGCGATACGTCGGCGGTGGATATTGAGCTTCTGCAGTCGCTGGATGTGGTTTCGGCGGTCAAGCGCATTCAGGAACCGTATAAAAATGCAAACAGGAAGTTCCATGAGGACGATACCGTTGTAGAGCTTGAAAACGGCGCCAAAATCGGCGGCGGACATTTCCAGATGATCGCGGGCCCCTGCTCGGTTGAATCAAG
>JAFQQU010000196.1 GCA_017410445.1 Clostridia bacterium
ATCACCGAGACGCCCGATTACACCTGCTGCTGCCTGATGGTGGACAAGGAAGAAATTGGCAGCGTCGGCGCGACCGGCATGCACGGTCAGTTCTTCGAGAACACCGTTGCCGAGCTGATCAACCTGACCGGGGCCTATTCCGACCTGATTCTGCGCCGCACTCTGACCAACTGCCGCATGCTGAGCTGCGATGTCAGCGCCGGCTTCGATCCGCTGTACGGCGGCGCGTTCGAGAAGAAGAATGCTGCGTTCCTGGGCCACGGCGTATGCTACAACAAGTACACCGGTTCCCGCGGCAAGTCCGGATCCAATGACGCCAACCCTGAGTTCATCGCCCGCCTGCGCGGCATCATGGACAAGGGCAACGTCACCTGGCAGACGGCTGAGCTGGGCAAGGTTGACGTCGGCGGCGGCGGAACCATTGCCTACATCTGCGGCAACTACGGGATGGAAGTCATCGACAGCGGCGTTCCGGTGCTGAACATGCACGCGCCCGAGGAGATCATCAACAAGGCCGATCTGTACGAGGCGGTCAAGGCCTACGAGGCGTTCATGAAGTACGCCGACTAATCGAAACAATAAACAAACCGAACGCCGGTGCGCAAAATGCGCCGGCGTTCGGTTTTATACATGGAAGAAAATCAGAGCTCGATCCACGTTCCCGGCGCTTCGATGGCTTTCAGGCCCGCGCCGCGCACCGCCATGATGCGGAGCGTTTCTTCGTGGGGAACAACCTTGGAAGGATCCTTGAAGAACTCGACCAGCTGAACGATGAATTCATGGAAGAAGTCCGACTTGACCTCAACCAGCTTCGCGCCGTCTTCGCAGGCGATGTTCATCATGAAGGGGCTGCCCTGAGCATAGCCGGTCAGCGTCGCGATGCGGCCGTCGGTGAATTCAATGGTGATCGAATACCACTGATCGCCCGGCAGATACATGACGCGCTTTGCGTCGGCCTTCATCAGCATGACGATCGGCTCGAGCTGATGGATCGAATAGATTTCGAAGCCGTTCGGGCCCCAGGAGGAGATGGCGCGGACATTTTCGATGCCCTGATATTCGGACGCATACCTGAGCGCCGAGGTGGAATAGCAGGGGGTGCCGCTCTCTTCGGCGATATCGAAGATGCGCTTCGCCGTCTCGTAATCGGGCGCGAAGGTCTTGTCCACATAGACCGGCTTCTTCGAGCGGAGCGGCAGCTGGCAGAGCTGCTCGTGCATCTCGCAGTTGTCGGGCGAGAGGACGATGATCGCATCGCACTCGGCGATGATCTGCTCGATGCTGTCCGCCTGGGCGATGCCCATGTCCGCGCACCACTGAGCGTTTGTGCGGCGTCCGTCCGGGCCGTCGATCAGGCCGTAGGCGAGGGTGACTTCCATTTCGCCCTTCGAAGCATCCTTGATCCATGCGGGGTAGTTGTTGGCATGCCATTCATCCAGATAATAATCGATAAATCCGATTTTCATGACGCTGCCTCCCGTTTATCAGAATACGATCTCGCGATGGGACTCGGAGGAATCGTAGATGGCCTGCATGATCTTCGCGGTGATGATGACCGTGTCGATGTGGGACGGCAGCTTCTCGCGGGTCTCGATGCAGTTGATGAAGGCGTCGATTTCGTTCTGGAAGTGGCCGCGGGCCTTAATTTCGGGCTGATACTCGACCAGCGCGCCGTTTTCGGTCGTATAGAGCTTGAAGGTGGAGCCGTAAGTCAGGCGGATGCCGCCCTTGTCGCCCATGAAGTCGATGTAGGTATCGGCCTCGCCGATGTTCTGGGCCCATGCGCCGTTGAAGGTGATGGTCGGGCCGTCGGTGCGGATCATGCCGGTAACGGAGTCGTCGACGTCGTAGGTGCCGTTCAGATCCTTGGTGTCCTCAGCCCACATGGAGCGGTAGACATAGTTGGGCATGTCCTTGCCGAGCTTGCAGAAGGCTTCGCCCGTGACGGTGATCGGCTTGGGATCGCCGCAGCAGTACATGACGATGTCGAGGTAATGTACGCCCCAGTCGATCAGAGCGCCGCCGCCGGCGATGGCCTTGGTCGTGAACGCGCCGCCCAGACCCGGGATGGAGCGATGGGCGCGGAAGGAAGCGTATACATGGAAGACCTCGCCCAGCTTGCCCTGCTCGATGTACTTCTTGATGGCGTTTACATAGTCGTTGAAGCGGTTGACCACGCCGATGTTGAGGATGCGGCCGGTCTCATGCTGAACCTTCTGCATCTCCAGCGCCTCGGCATAGGTGCGGGCAGCGGGCTTCTCGGAGAGAACGTCCTTGCCGGCGCGCATGGCGGCGATGGCGATTTCGGGATGAGCATAGTTGGGGGTGCAGACGGAAACAGCCTGAACCTCGGGATCGGCCAGCGCTTCACGGTAGTCGGTGATCGCCTTGCCGCAGCCGTACTTCTCGACGCACTTCTGGGCCTTTTCGGGGATGATATCGCAGAAATAGGCGATTTCTGCCTTGGGGTTGTTCAGATAGGACGGAATGTGAGCAGAATTTGCAATGGTACCGCAGCCGATGATAGCAACTTTCATGAATGAACCCCTTCCTTTCGATAACAGTCTGCTCTGCCGTGCATCCGGCAGGCATACTTTGCTGATATCTATTGTACCTTTAAACAGTCATTTGCGCAAGATGCTGAATACAGGATTAGAGCGTTTTCTTTACGATTTCGGCGGAAAAGCGCCGGGAACACGGGACAAGCCGCCGCTTCGTTACAGAAGAAGGCTCCCCAGCGAAACGTGATTGCGTTTTGCATAAAACGCGGCCTTCATGAGGCCTTCGCATTCCTCTTCGCGGACCTCCGCAACAACGAGGGGCGTTCCGTCCGGCAGCGAAGTCTTTCTGAACAGCGCGTTCTGATTGCCCAGAATGAGCATGAGCGTAGGATTTCCGGGCTGGATCTCCCATACGCGCGCAAACCGGCTGACGCCGGCGATTTTCTGAAGGGAGCGGGCGTCCTCGAGAACTGATTCCTTATGGACGGAATCGGTGATGGGCTCGTCCTGATACCGGACGAACAGCTCATGCAGCTTCATGCCCAGAGCTTCCGGGTTCATTCCGATTTTCTGGTATACGTCGCCCATGAAGTCAATCAGGAAGTCGTCGCCTGCGATGGAATAGAGGAGCGCTTCATAGCGGTGAAGCTCGTCAATGCTGCATTTATCGGCGTTCAGGTCGAAGCGCAGCATGATGTTGCCGCCGTAGTGGGGCAGAGCGATGTATTCGCGGAAGGTGACGAGATTGTTCGTCCGGCGCGCGGCTTCATTGGCGATGCATGCGATGGACTGAAGCAGTCCGGGGCTGTCGATATACATAAAAGACCTCCAGTTTCTACTATTATATATGTAATGCTATTGTACGGCATCCGCGGGGGCGTATCGGCCCGGGAATTCTTCTTTGGCAAGATTGGTGTATTTCCGGACGAGGGCGGATTTTGCGCCTGTGTAGCCGTCCCGGTCGTGCTCAAACTCCTTCCACAGGCTGAGCTTGAGCCGTTCGTATTCTTTTGCGGCGTCCGGATGGGCGATGAGGTAATCGCGGAAATAGAGCTCGTCGTTGTCGCCGGCATACCGGAGGTGAAGATGATACACCCGCTCGGCGAAGCCGTTTTCCGTATATCCCCGGTTGAAGGACATGCGGTTTTCGCTCACGCTCATCAGGATGTAGCCGTTTTCGGCGAGCAGCGGTCGGATATCATCCAGCCTGCATCCGGGGCGGACTTCGATGAGGATATCGATGATGGGCTTCGCCCATATCGTGCTGACGGCCGTGCTTCCGATGTGGCTGACGGAGACGATTTCGTCCGCAGGCAGGAAGGGCAAAAGCCTCGTCTTCTCTTCATCAAACCACCCAGCCCATTCGCGCTTATGCTCGGTGAGGAAGATGGGGAAGAGCGCCCACAGCTCTTCAAGCGTCATTTCGGAGAGTTTTTTGCCCATGAGAGGCGCCCGCCTTTCTTTTTCTTAGATTATAGCACGGCGCAAGGCCGGTGAAAAGGAGCAAATTCCTCTTTATTTCGTTTGAGGGTTATGGTATAGTGTAATCAGCCGGAAAGGAATTTTTTGCCGCCGGACTTCATTCAGCAGTTTTGTAGTAAGGAGGTTCCCATGCTTCCGCAGCCCAGAAACTATGCCGTTCAGCCCTCTGTCATCCCGGCAGACGCCGTTTCGGAGATGACGATTGTTCCTCTGGAGAGAGCTTTCCTGCTCTGGGAGGATGAAGAGTATACTATTACCGTGATCTCAGTGAATTCCGATGAGGAAAACTACTATGATCCAGCCCGGACGGTGATAAAGGCGAAAGCACACGGCGGCGTTCTGCGCTTTGAGTTCTGCTTCCTCGGGGAACAGGAGCATCTGATCATCCTCGAACAAGGCGAGAAGAAGCTGCAGGAGTTCACCGTGTTCTCTTTGTATGAGGATCTGTATAAGCTGACTCCGCTCAAGGGCGATCTGCATTCCCACAGCTACCGCTCGGACGGACAGAGGGATCCGGCTGCGCTGGCAGGCCATTACCGGGAGCAGGGTTATGATTTTCAGGCCCTGACCGACCACAACCGGTTTTATCCGGGCGGCGAGGTGGACGAAACCTATGAGGGCGTACGCATGGGCCTTGTGCGGGTGCGCGGCGAGGAGGTTCATGCGCCGGGCAGCGTGGTTCATATCGTGCATGTGGGCGGAAAATCCAGCGTCGCGGCGCAGTATGTGGAGGATCCGGAGAAGTTCCGTCTGGAAGCGGCGGAATATGAAAAGAAGGTTCCTGCGGATATCCCGGACCGGTACCGCGAGCGGTATGCCAAGGCCATGTGGGCGACCGACCGGATTCACGAGGCGGGCGGTCTGGCGATTTTCGCGCATCCCTACTGGCGGCCCGGAAAATCCAGAATGTATAATGTGTGCGACGATCTGGCGAAGATTCTTCTGACCAGCGGCATGTTCGACGCCTATGAGCTGATGGGCGGCATGCGGCTGAACGGGAATAACCGCTCCGTCGCGCTGTGGGCCGATCTGAGGGCGGAGGGCCTGAAGATTCCGGTCGTCGGGTCGAGCGACGTCCACGGGATCGAGAAGGCATGGACCTTCCCGTATCTGTTCACCATCTGCTTCGCCGAGGGCAGCGACAACGATTCGATCATTGAAGCGGTGCGTGCAGGCAGGTGCGTAGCGGTCGAGGCGGTGGGGACCGAGTATGAGCGGCAGTACCGCTGCTACGGCAGCCTGCGTATGGTGACCTATGCGCAGTATCTGCTGGAACACTATTTCACCGAGCGCCAGAGAATCTGTCAGGGCGAGGGCGCTGCGATGCGCGCCTATGCGATGGGAGATGCGCCGAAGGAGCTGATCGGGCTGCAGGCAGATCTGGCCGAACGGTTCCGGCAGCGCTTCTTCGGACGGAAGGAGCCCTTGACGCCCTCTGAGGAAATCATGAGATTCGAGGACAAATGGCGCAGGATTCAGCTGAACGGCCCTGAGACCAAGGGCGGCTCGATTCAGGCTCCGCCGGTCACGCGGCAGATCTGACGGCACATTTATTTTCATGATGCGTGTTTTAACTGTGGCATCTTAAAAACCATCTTGTGTTCGCCTGTAGGTATGTGATATAATAAAATTGCCCCGATTCTTTGACGGGAATTGTGTGGTATGGGCCTGAATGCTGGGCAGGGCATTCGGGCCTTTTCCTTTTTTGGAGAAGAATACGGCCTCAAACGGCGGCTAAAATGATTTCTTCATTGCTTTTTCCCGGCAAAAGAGGTATTATTGAGGGAGAAAGAGGAGGTGTTTTTCATGGCATTCCCGATCAATCATGATATGCATTGCCATACCTACCTGTCCGATTGTTCCCGTCATCCGCAGCAGACTGTGGAGAACATTCTGGCGCATGCGAAGAAGCACGGATTCAAGCTTCAGTGCATCACCGATCATCTGTGGGACCGCATGGCCCCCGGCGCAAGCAACTGGTACAAGCCGCAGGACATCGAGCACATCAAAAAGAACCTGCCCCTGCCCGAGGACGACGAGGTGCGTCTGGTATTCGGCTGCGAGACCGAATACTGCGGCGGCGACAAGCTGGGCCTGAACGCGGCCAATTACGATCAGTTCGACTTTATCGTCATCCCGCCGAATCACTTCCATATGAAGGGACTGGTCCGTCCGCATGAATACACCACCGAGGAAATGGTGGCGGATCTGCTGGTGGAGCGGCTGGAGCAGCTGAGCGAGCTGGATCTTCCGTGGCATAAGGTCGGCATCGCGCATCTGAACTGCGGCCTGACCTTCAAGGAGGGCAGCAACGCGAAGGTATTCCGGCTGGTGGACGAGAAGCGGTACCGCGCGGTGATGAAGAAGTTTGCCGAGCTGGGGGCGGGCATTGAGATCAACTGCGCCTGCTTCGGAGCGGGCTGGAGGGAAGAGGAGGACGCGCATCTGAGGCTGTTCCGCCTGGCGAAGGAGGAAGGCTGCAAGTTCTATCTGGCTACCGACGCGCATACGCCCGAGGAGCTGAACTGCGTGCCTGAACGCGGCGGGCTGATCTGCGAACTGCTCGGCCTGGACGAAGAGGATCAGTTCATTCTGACCTGATAATTGTTAATTCGGAGAAAGAAGAGCGTTTCGTACCGGCGTATACATTGTGAAGGAAAATCCGTACGATATTGTGAAAATGACAAAAGACGGATTGACATATTCAGCAATTTGATGTTATAATCCCAATGAAATGGCACGCGTTCAGCGCGTGTTATGCCGACGTTTGTGCGGCGTTAACCAAGTGCGCCTTGAGCGCATAACAACGAAAGGGAGGTTACACTATGCGTAAGGTTCTCTCTACCGTCCTGTCGCTCCTCCTCGTTCTGTCTCTGTTCGCGGGCTCTGCGTTCGCGGCCAGCGATCTGCTGAACGAGCCGGGCACCTTCCCCATTGTCAAGGAAGGCTCCAACGTCAAGCTGACCATCGCTACCCCCGCTGTTGCCACCGTTACCGACTATGATGACAACCATCTGACCAACTACTGGCGCGAGAAGATGGGCTGCGAAATCGAAATCGTTCTGTTCGACGGTTCCGAGTACAAGACCCAGCTGCAGCTCGACACCTCCGCCGGCACCCGTCTGCCCGACATGCTGCTGAACTTCGGCCTGTCCGGCACCGAGCGCGAGAGCTACGGCACCCAGGGCTACTTCGTAGACCTGAAGCCCTACTTCGATTCCAAGGAACTGACCTACTGGTTCGAGAACGAAGCTCTGGGCTACCTGACCGAGGGTGAGAAGGCTGTTACCATCTCCGCCGGTCTGTCCTCCAACGGCGCTCTGTACGCCTTCCCCTTCTGGGCGGTTTCTGTTGCTGATCCCTGGTCCTCCGGTATGATCATCAACAACACCTTCCTCGAGGCTCTGGACATGGAGCTGCCCAAGACTCTGGAAGAGTACTACAACTACCTGGTAGCCGTTAAGACTCAGGACCCCAACGGCAATGGCATCGCGGATGAAATCCCCATGTCCGGTTATGCCAACAGCGGCCAGGCTTGCGTTATCGTAAACCTGCTGAACTCCTTCACCTACTATCCGAACACCTGGTCCGGCGTCGCCCTGTGCGCCACCGACGATGGCAAGATCTACGTTCCCTATCAGACGCCCGAGTTCAAGGAAGGCATGAAGTTCATCGCCAAGATGTACGCTGAGGGCCTGATCTCCGAGCTGAGCTTCTCTCAGGACCGTTACGGCCTGCAGGCCATGACCGACCTGACCGGCGATACCCCCGACATCATCGGCTCCATCACCGGCCATCGCTCCATGATGTTCGCCAACCACAACACTGCTGAGCGCCGCATGCACTACACCTCCATGGGCCCGCTGGTAGGTCCGGAAGGCGTTGCCTGGGCTTCCTCTTACGCTGTTGAGCCCGTTTACAAGCAGTTCATCACCACCGACTGCGAGAACCCCGATGTAGCGTTCGCGCTGATCGACTTCATGACCAGCACCCATGCCACCCTGACCGCCCGTTACGGCCGTGAAGGCGAGTACTGGCGCTATGCCACCGAGGAAGAAGCTTCCCGCGGTTCCTCCTGGTCCGAGCTGGGCTACACCGAGGCTCTGTACACCTCTTCCTGGGAAGGCTCCAAGCTTGCCTGGGGTCAGCAGACCAACGAAATCTGGAACATCACTTCCATCACCTGGCAGCCTCAGGGCTTCACTGCTGTAACTCCCGCCAAGCTGGAGAGCGAGTACTACAGCGAGACCAACAAGTACAACAACCTTGACTGGAACTCTGCCATCATGGCCCGCTACGGCCAGGCTCCCAAGAACCTGGTTGGCACTCTGGCTTACACCCCCGAAGAGATCGAGATGCTGGGCACCTCCCAGACCGACATCGGCTCCTACGTCCGTGAGTGCATGACCCGTATGGTCACCGGCGAAATGGATGTTGAGCGCGATTGGGATACCTTCCAGTCCAACCTGGAGGCCATGGGTCTGAGCACCGTTCTGTCCTGCGCTCAGGCTGCCTGGGATCGCGTACACTAATTCGCGGATCTTAAGCAACAAGCATTAGACTACGGTCTGATCGTTCCCTCCGCCCGCGAGGGCGGAGGGATTCTCCATATTAAGGCATGAATATGCGAACGCAAGTAAACCGGCAGTAAAGGATAGGAGTGTGTATCTGTATGAGCAAAAGCGCTACTACCACGCTCACTGCCAATAAGAGACGGAATGGTCTGTGGAAGCAGATTTGCCGTCGCTGGCAGTTGTTTTTGTTTCTGATCATCCCTCTCGCGTGGCTGATTACCTTCTGCTATATTCCCATGGGCGGCGTTCAGATCGCTTTCAAGAATTATATGCCTAAAAAGGGTATTCTGGGAAGCGACTGGGTCGGCTGGACTCATTTCCTGAAATTCTTTAATTCCTTCTACTTTGGCCGCACGGTCGGCAACACCCTGCGTATTTCTCTGTATTCCCTGTGCTGCAGCTTCCCGCTGTCTATTATTTTCGCACTGATGATGAACCTGATCATCAATGCGAAGTTCAAGAAGGTCGTTCAGACGCTGACCTACATGCCGCACTTCATTTCGACGGTTGTTCTGGTCGGTATGCTGAATCAGATGCTGAATCCCGTTGCCGGTCTGTACGGCAATATCTATCGTCTGTTCCATCCGGGCGAGTATCCCGTTGATATTCTGGCCCGTGCGAATTCGTTCGATCACCTGTATGTGTGGTCCGGTATCTGGCAGAATCTGGGCTGGAACACCATCATTTACATGGCTGCGCTGTCCGGCGTAGACCCCGAGCTGCATGAAGCGGCTCAGATCGACGGCGCCTCCCGCCTCAAGCGCGTGTGGTACATCGATCTTCCTGTTCTGCTGCCCACCGCGTCGATCATGCTGATCATGAACTCCGGTTCGATCATGTCGGTCGGCTTCGAAAAGGCGTATCTGATGCAGAACTCGGTTAACTCCGTTTATTCCGAAGTTATCTCCACCTACGTTTATAAGACCGGTCTGGGCGGCACCACCAACCAGATGTCTTATGCGGCGGCCATCGGCCTGTTCAACAACGTCATCAATGGTATTCTGCTGATTACAGTTAATTACATCTCCAAAAAGCTGTCCGGCGGAACCAACAGTTTGTTCTAAAGGAGGAGAAGACGTATGGCTGCTAAAGTTGTCAACGCGCGGAAAATCAAACATCCGCTGGAAGACCGGATTCTGTATGCGGTCGTTTATACGATTATCATTCTGTTCTGCATCGTCGTTCTCTATCCGATCATTTTCGTCGTTTCCGCGTCGTTCTCCAGCGGCACGGAAGTACAGCTGGGCCATGTTTATCTGTGGCCGGTAAAACCCTCGCTGGACGGTTATGAAGCGGTATTCAGCCACAAGAACGTTATGAACGGCTACCGCAACACGCTGTTCTACACGCTGGCCGGCACGACGATCAATGTTATCATCACGGTCATCTGCGCTTATCCGCTGTCCCGCCGCGATATGCCCATGCGCGGCTTCTTCATGTTCCTGTACACCTTCACGATGTTCTTCGGCGGCGGTCTGATTCCGACCTACCTGCTGGTCAACAGCATCGGCATGAACAACACCATCTGGGCGCTGCTGATTCCGGGCGCGATGAGCGTATACAATATGATCATCACGCGAACCTTCTTCCAGAACAGCGTGCCTGTCGAGCTGCTGGAAGCCTCTCAGATTGACGGCTGCTCGGATGCGAGATACTTCTTCAGCGTCCTGCTGCCGCTGTCTCAGGCGGTTATCTCCGTTATCTCGCTGTACTACGCGGTCGGCCACTGGAATTCCTATTTCAGCGCGCTGATCTATCTGCGCAAGGTTGAGCTTCAGCCGCTGCAGCTGGTTCTGAGAAACATCCTGCTGGCCACCCGAATCTCCCTGAACGAGTTCGAGGATCCGGACCTGATGGACGGTATGGTCGGCCTAGAGTTCCTGGTCAAGTACGCGCTGATCGTCGTCAGCACCGCGCCCATCATGTGCCTGTATCCCTTTGTTCAGAAGTTCTTCGCCAAGGGCGTCATGCTGGGTTCCGTCAAGGGTTAATATGCATCGCTTAAAAGAGGCTGCGTTATGCGGCCTCTTTTGCTGTCTGAGGGGAAAGAAGGGAATAGGATGCCCTGCGGGGCATATACTGATCTGTCTGTCATCTTATAATCACATGGTGAAAACAAAGAATGTAATCTGATCTTTCCGAAAAATCAATAATGTGGTTTACAAAATGCTGTAAATGTGTTATTATATTAACAGCGTTCCCGGATTGGGTAAATATTCTGGTGTCGCTGGAAGTGAAAGGGGTGCTGTTATGAGTACGTTGGCGACGAAGACAGAAAAAAAGAAGAAATCGCGAGGCGCTAGTACCGGTTCCTCGTTTGATAATCTTGAGATATTCCTTTTGCATCTGCCGACAACGATCTGGTATCTTCTGTTCTGCTATGCGCCGATGTTCGGCATCATCATCGCGTTCAAGAAGTATAAGGTCCGCCCGGGCAAAAACTTCCTGTGGAACCTGATTCACAACAGTAAGTGGTGCGGCTTCGATAACTTCGAATTCCTCTTTGAATCGAGCTATTTCGGGCCGATGATCAGAAATACGCTGGTCTACAACCTGATCTTCATCACGCTGGGCGTTATCATTCCCGTTGCGCTGGCGATCATGATTTCCCATCTGCATTCCAAGAAAGTGGCCAAGACCTGCCAGACGATGATGTTCCTGCCGCACTTCATGTCCTGGGTTGTTATCAGCTATTTCGTCAACGCTTTCCTGGCTACCGACCGTGGTCTGGTAAACAATCTGTTCAAGACGCTTGGCTTGTCAGACGGAAAGCACCAATGGTATCAGGATATAGACTTCTGGCGATGGTTCCTGGTATTTTTGAATGTATACAAGAGCGTCGGCTATAACATGGTCGTCTACATGGCGTCCATCGGCGGCATCGATGCAGAGCTGTACGAGGCGGCGCTGATCGACGGATCGAGCAAATGGCAGCAGACACGATACATCACGCTCCCGCTGCTGCGGCCGATCATTTCGATCATGTTCATTCTGGCGGTCGGCAGCATTTTCCGAAGCGATTTCGGTCTGTTCTATCAGGCGCCCAGAAACTCCGGCGCGCTGACGGATATCACTCAGACCATCGACGTATACGTTTACAAGGCGCTGCTTGAGCGGCCTAACATCAACCTTTCCTCTGCGGCGGCGCTGGTCCAGTCGGTCTGCGGCTGCATCACCATCATTCTGGCCAATCTGCTGGTCAAGCGGATTGATCCGGAAGCCGGCCTGTTCTGATCGGAACTGAGGAGAGAGGTGAATGAAATGGCTAAGAAAAAGCATGCAACCGGCCTGATGAGATACAATCGCATCAAGCCCGCGACAAACGTACTTTACAGCGCGATTTTCATCACGCTCGCGCTGATCTGCTTCCTTCCGGCGCTGCTTGTTCTCATGGTTTCCATTTCCTCTGAGGAATCGGTCATGAGATACGGCTATTCCTTCATCCCGAAGGAATTCAGCATGGACGCCTACACGTACCTGATCCGTCAGGGCAATTACATTGGCGGCGCGTTCTTCAACTCGCTGAAGATTACCGTCATCGGTACGCTTATCGGACTTACGATGTGCTCCACCATGGGCTACGCGCTCTCCCGTCCGAATTACCGGCTGAGAGGCTTCTTTACCTGGTTCATCTTCATCCCGATGCTGTTCAGCGGCGGTCTGGTCGCCAGCTACATGATCAATGCGCAGATTCTGGGCCTTAAGAACACGCACTGGGCGCTGATTCTTCCGATCTGCTGCTCGAGCTTCTATATCGTCATCATGAGAACCTTCTTCCAGACGACGGTACCCGAGGCGATCATCGAATCGGCCAAGATCGACGGCGCGCGTCAGGTGAGAATCTTCACGCAGATCGTCCTGCCGATTTCGCTTCCCGCGATCGCGACCATCGGCCTGTTCTTTACCTTCGCTTACTGGAACGACTGGATGCAGGCGAAGTACTACCTTGACAACAACGTACATAATCTGTTCCCGATGCAGTATGTTCTGATTTCTCTGGAGAAGAACATCGAGTTCCTGAGCCGGAACATTCAGAACATGACGGCGGGCAGCGAGGTCAACCTGCCCAGCGAGACCATCCGAATGGCCATGGTTATGGTCGCGGTCATTCCGATTGCGTGCTCGTATCCGTTCTTCCAGAAGTACTTTATCAGCGGCCTGACCATCGGCGCTGTTAAGGGCTGATTCACTTTGATTACAGCGGTCGCAGAACCGCAGTAATATATTAAAAAGGAGGACTCAACCTATGAAGAAGATCCTGTCTCTGGTTCTGGCTCTCGTGCTGGTTCTGAGCATGGCTGCTTTCACGACGGCTTCCGCCGAAGCTGACATCGTAAAGCTGACCTGGGCTCAGGGCACCGGCTCCACCGCTCCCCTGGACAATGCTATGGTTCTGGAAGAGCTGAACAAGATTTCTGTTGCTGAACTGGGCGTTGAAGTAGACATTCAGTACTTCACCGACGATCAGCTGCAGATCTCCATCCAGTCCGGTGAAGTATTCGACATGTACTACACCTGCGACTGGTACAACAACTTCGCCCGCTGCGTATCTCAGGGCCTGTTCGCCGACATCACCGATAAGGTGAAGGAGTGGACCCCGGACCTGTACGCCACCATGCCCGAGTATGTTTGGGATCTGGCCAAGACCTCTGATGGCATCCTGTACGCCATCCCGGTCAAGAAGGACTTCGCTCCCATCAACATGCTGACCTACGACGCCGAGTTCTACGCCAGCATTGGCATGGAGCTGCCGGATCGCGTTGAGAAGCTGAGCGAGCTGACCCCCTACCTGAAGGCCTGGAAGGAAGCCCATCCGGATCGTTACCCGATCACCATCGGCGGCTCTCCCGCTGGTCTGGACACCACCTTCGACTTCATCGACCGTACTGTCAACATCGGCGTATCCCGCGCTGTTGACGGCACTCAGGACGAGAAGCCCGTTGTTATCTCCGAGTTCGAAGATCCGGTCATCCTGGACCGCTGGGCCACCATGCATGAGTGGTACGAGGCCGGCTACGTCAATCCCGACGCGCCCACTCTGACTGAGGACGCCATCGAGTCCAAGGGCAAGG
>JAFQQU010000197.1 GCA_017410445.1 Clostridia bacterium
AATTTCATATCTTGTGTTATACTATTCATGAGATTTGAAGCCGCCTTTCGCTTAGTTTTGTGTCGCAGCTTAACTATATCAGATTGGCTTTCAAATCTCTCTTCTTTTTTCTCTTTTTCCAAGATGTATTGTAGCTCTACACACCGGATATCCCCCGGGCAGAAAGATTTATTGACGTTCGGTTAAAAAAGTGATATAATTAGTAATCACGGGCGTCGTCCCATGGACGCGTTTCCCGAAGAATATATGGGAGAAGCATCCATGAAACAGATTATGAAATCCATCTCTTCCGTCGTTCTGGGCAATTTCCTCTATGCGCTGACCGTAAAGCTCTTCCTGCTGCCCGGCGGGCTGGTCACTGGCGGCACGACAGGCATTGCCCTGATCATCAGCCATTTCTGGGAAATCTCGCTCTCCGGCTTCGTTCTGGCGTTCAACGTCCTCATGCTGCTGATCGGCTATCTGATCCTCGGCAAGGCTTTCGCCGCGACGACGCTGGCCAGCAGCTTCCTCTACCCGATCTTTCTGGAGCTGTGCGAGCGCGTGCTGGGCGATCTCATTCTGACGCAGGACCTGCTGCTGTGCACCGTCTTCTCCGGCCTCGGAATCGGCGTCGCGCTGGGCATGGTCATCCGCTCGGGCGCATCGACCGGCGGCATGGACATTCCCCCGCTTGTGCTCAAGAAGCTGACCGGTATTCCGGTTTCCGTCAGCATGTATTTCTTTGACGGCCTCATCATCCTGCTGCAGGCGCTCTTCCGGCCCGCCGAAAACATCCTCTACGGCGTGCTGCTGCTGATCATTTACACCTACATGATCGACAAAATGCTGCTTTTTGGCAGCTGCCGGACGGAGCTGAAGATCGTCAGCGAAAAATACCGGGAAATTACGGACGCCATCCTCACGCAGGTGGACCGCGGCGTCACATTGCTTGACGCGGAGGGCGGCTATCTTCACAGGAAGACGCAGCTGGTCATGAGCATCGTCTCCAACCGGGAGCTGATCAAGGTCGAAAAGCTGGTGCGCGAGATCGACCCGGAATGCTTCATGGTGGTCAGCCGGGTCAGCGAGGTGCGCGGCCGCGGCTTCTCCCTTGGAAAGAGCTATCAGCAGCGCAAGCCCTCATAAACCCAAAAATAAAAAAGCGCAGCGGAGCAAATCCACTGTGCTTTTTTGATTCATCTGATTGGATCAGACCAGCGCCTCGGAGTCGTTCTCCAGCGGAGCATCCTCAACGGAGCGGATGGCCCAGCGGGCGAATACCATAGAGGTCTTCTGAGCGCCGACAGCCAGAGTGACGGTGTCGTCCTTCAGGCCGGTAACGGTGCCGTAGATGCCGCCGATGGTGCATACGCGGTCGGAAACCTTCAGCGCGTTCAGCATGTCCTTGACGGCCTTGTCCTTCTTCTTCTGCGGACGGATCAGCATGAAGTAGAACACGACGATCATCGCGACCATCATAACCAGGGACGGGATCATTTCAGCCATGCCGGGCTGAGCCGCGGTCGCGGCGCCGGTGGTTTCGAGCAGAGAATTCAGAGTAGTGATCATTGGGGATCTCCTCCATTAAGAAATTGTACTCGTACTATTATACTTTAGGTTTGCGTTTGGCGCAATCCGTTACAGAGGGGATTGATATGACTTTTGTGTTAACAATTCAGGCGTGATCGGCCGTAATCAGCCATGCGCGCTCAAGCTCCCGCACCGGATAAACCCTGAGCCCCGCCTGACGGAGATAAGCGGAAATTTCGTCCGGATGATCCGGCCTGACGCGGACCATATAGCTGCCCATATCAATCCGCCCGCTTTGATCCTTGTCCAGCGAAATCACCGCGCGTCCGCCCTCATCGAGCAGCGCGGCGATGCAGGCGCAGGCCCTCTCCTTCTCCTCGATGTGGAGAAAGGTCAGCGAGGAATAAATCCGGTCGAACCGGCCGCCCGGAAGATCAAACGGAAACTCGCCCGCGACAAGCTCCGCCTGAGGATAACCCGAAAGATGCTTCCGGGCCGCTTCAATCGTCTTCCCGGACACATCCATGCCGGTGAACTGCGCGCAGCCTCTTTCAAGCACGCGCAGAGCCAGCCGTCCCGTGCCCACGCCGATTTCCAGCACCCGGCAGCCGGGCGTCAGGCACAGCGCATCCATAAGCGCCTCCCCGTCCCAGCCGTCCATGTATTCCTTCAGGACAGGCGGATCCAGCACCGGATCGTTGCCCATGTCAATCAGGCGGTCGTAATGCTCGCGGACGGAAACGTATTTACCAGTTGCCGCGTCCGTGCTTGGCATAGAATTCCTCCACGTAATCGCCCAGACAGTCGTTCTCGATGGCCTCGCGCATCTCCTCCATGAGGCGCAGCAGGAAGCGCAGGTTGTGAATGCTGATCAGGCGCAGCGCAAGGATTTCCTCCGCCTTGAACAGGTGGCGGATATAGGCGCGGGAGAAGTTTCTGCAGGCGTAGCAGTCGCAGGTCTCGTCCATCGGGCCGAAATCATGCGCATAGGCGGCGTTGCGGATGACCAGACGGCCGTTTCGCGTGAACGCAGTGCCGTTTCGCGCGACGCGGGTGGCCAGCACGCAGTCGAACATATCGACGCCGCGCAGCACGCCCTCGATCAGGCAGTCCGGGCTGCCGACGCCCATGAGGTAGCGCGGCTTGTTCTCGGGCATATAGGGCGCGATGGCGTCCAGCATGTCGTACATGACGTCCTTGGGCTCGCCGACCGACAGGCCGCCGATGCCGAGGCCGGGCAGATCGAGCTTCGACATTTCCTTGGCGCACTCGATGCGCAGATCCTTGTAGAACGCGCCCTGAACGATGCCGAACAGCGCCTGGTCATTGCGGGTCTTGGCCTTCATGCATCGCTCCAGCCAGCGCAGCGTGCGGTACATCGCGCTCTTGGCGCGGTCATAATCGCACGGCCAGGGGGAGCATTCGTCAAACTGCATCATGATGTCCGAACCCAGCTTCTCCTGAACACCGATGGAAACCTCCGGGGAGAAGAAGTGCTTGCTGCCGTCCAGATGGGAGCGGAATTCAACGCCTTCCTCGGTCAGCTTGCGCAGACCCGCCAGAGAGAACACCTGGAATCCGCCCGAGTCGGTCAGAATGGGCTTGTCCCAGTTCATGAACTTATGCAGGCCGCCTGCCTCCGCAACCAGGTCCTCGCCCGGGCGCAGATGCAGATGGTAGGTATTGGAGAGGATGATCTGCGAGCCGATCTCCTTGAGCTCATGCGGGGACATGGTCTTGACGGTGGCCTGCGTGCCGACGGGCATGAAGATGGGCGTTTCGATCACGCCGTGGGGCGTGTGCAGGCGTCCGCGGCGCGCGCCGGTCTGCTTGCATACGTGCAGGAGTTCGAATTCAAAGGGTTTTTGCATTGAT
>JAFQQU010000198.1 GCA_017410445.1 Clostridia bacterium
CCCCTGTGTAAGGGGAGGTGGCGCGTGAGCGCCGGAGGGGTTGAAACGTTACATTTTGAACCAAGTTATCGATTGAAATCTAATCGGAAAACGCCATCTTACAACCCCTCAGTCACCTCTGGTGACAGCTCTCCCGGTCGCTGACGCTTCCCGCTTTGGCTAAAAATATGCCGCTGGCATATTTTCTTAACGCGTCGCGCCTTGCACAGGGGAGCCTTCGCTTGGGCGCTACCGTTGATTAAGTTCCCATATATGGGGACTATACCCTGAGCGTCATTCCGTCGTAGGACACGAGGAAGCCGGGCAGGCGCTTTTCCATCTCCGCGTGGGAAACGAGGCCGTTGTGGGAGAAATGGTTGGCGATGAAAGTGGTGTTTTCATCCGCCGCGCCGATGGAGAGCAGCTTTTCGCGCAGGGCGATGTTCTTATTGATGCCCATGTGGCCGATATAGCGGATATCGGTGAGGATGCCGTTGGTGCAGTCCATGGAGATCAGGCTGATGCGGCGGTCCTTGAGGAAGTCGAAATCGGCGTCGGTGAAGAAGTCGGTATCGTGGCCGTAGAGCAAGCTGCGGCCGTCCTTCTCGATGAGATAGAACAGCGGCTCCTCGCCCGAGTTGAGGGCGTGGACGGCCTGAAGGGGCGTGACCTTATATTCGCCGATCTCATAGGTTTTGAAGGGCTCGAGCTGCGTGAAGGTGAGCAGGCCTTCCTTCAGATACGGCGCGATTTTCTCTCCGACGCGGGCGTCTCCGTACACGCGCAGGGGCTCCTTGCGGTGCGAATAGGGCGGGATGACGCGGGCGAGCTCGTCCGGGGAGAAATGATCCTCATGGGAATGGGTGATGAGCACATGATTGACCGGGACATAATTGAGGCCGAACCGGAGGGACTGCGCATATGCGTCCGGCCCGAAGTCGATCTTGAGCACGCCGTCGATCAGCGCGCCCGAGCGCATGCGGATTTCCTTGCCGCCGGCAGCGCGGGCATAGCGGCAGTGTTCGCAATCGCAGAAGATGGCCGGCACGCCCTCGGCGGCGGCGGTTCCCAGATAGGTGATGTACATGGATGAGTGCAGCTCCTTTCGGGGATATAGTTGATGGGGATATTATAGCATAAGTCGGGGGAAATGGCTATATAGGAGGAATTTATGTATTATATGCCGAAACATATTATGAAACAAATCGAATAATTACTTTGATTTGAAAGGGATGCTAACGGATGATATTTGAAAAACAAAATCGATTCCCGGAAAATTTGAAAAGCCTAAAAGAAGCAAGAGGTTGCACCTACGAACAACTTGGTCAAGCCATCTCACCCGAAAGCCGTATCTTAAAAGAAACGATTAGTAAATGGATATCAGGCAGTGTTAAACCAAGCCACGACATGCTTTATCGCATCGCACAATACTTTGATGTTACAATGGAACAACTCCTATATGCTGACTTTTCAAATATACCTTCTGAAAAGCGCCCTGTTACGCACATCACACTGCTCGACATACACAAAGCCTTTTTGCTCTACATAACTTCACCCGAAGCAGAGAAGGATATTTATTTTCATAAAGGGTATCAGCTGACATGCATTGTCTGGAATAAAATGGCCGAAGGGAAATCCGCTGATCGAGAGTTATACGGCGCAATCGACTACTATGATCAATCTATCCAACATAATCATACTCCCGAATCAGCTTGCAATCTGATAAGCTGTTTATTGCTTCTCTGGTGCAATATCTACAATGACAAGATCAAAGACAATTTACAGAAACGCCTAAATGGCGCAGATATATCTGGAGTAATTGAAAAAGCATTCATCGGAGAAACCCCTTTTCTCACTCCAGAAGAGTTGCATAAACGAGAATTATTTCTTTGTATTTGCGACGAAAGCCTTAACAACTACCTCATGCTATTGAAGAATTCTGAAAAATACTCTCCCCTTGCAGATTTTTATCTCGCCGTACGTTACATGTTCAGTTGTATCGTTAACGATAGCACACATGCTATCAACAGAAAAATAGGCAGAGAAATGATGCTGTCATTTGCAAAAAGTGGAAATATGTATGCATTGAATTGGTGCAAATTTGTTCTGGATTGGCATGAACAAGCTGAAAATATAGCTGTCAAGTGATTATTGAAAATCCGGGTTTCAAAATCTGAAACTCGGGTTTTCTTGACCTTATGGACAAAATTTCAGTCCAGATGCATAATATTCTTATAAATCGAACAGGAGGAGATCATAATGAACGCAGCGGAGATATCGCACTCTTTGAAAGTGTTTGGTAATGGTGATGAACAGACTGGAATGGACAATCTCGTCAAAGGTGGAGCAGTGATCGGATATATGATAGGAGTAATTGATGGATTCAAGGAGGGGGAAATTGTCGGATCGATCAAAACCGCTGTCGCAATAACAGTGGCCTACGGATGCTATCGCCTCGGCAAATGGGGTATGGAAAAAGCCGACCAGTCTCGGCTTAAAAAAGAAAATCGGCAACAGATTCTAGAGAGCAATTAAGGAGGAATACTAATGGAAAAGAATACTTCCCACATCGAATGGCACTGCATCAGCTGCTTCGCTACGCTGAATGATCAGCCCGGCTTTGATGAACAGGCATCCTCATGGACGTGCCTGAAATGCGGACACACAAACCTTAATCCCTGCACCGAGCCAAAGCATACTGCAACGAACCGAAAGGGCTGAAACACATGATCATCTACACAACGCAGGAATGGAAAGGCTACGGCAAGAACAATTACTACTGGAACGAGTACCGTCTGGAAGGAAACGAAGTCGTCAAATACCACTGCCATCGCCAGAAGATTTTCAACGGCGATGAGAACGAATGGGTAGAAGACGAACATCGTGAAACCTCATGGACGATTGATGATCCCGACATGCCCGACTGGCTGAGAGCTAAGCTGTAACGGCGGTATATCTCCTCTTCAAAGATTAGTCTCCATCTCCACACCGCCGAATAGCATACGGAGCGTTTCCATACAACGGAGCGCTCCATATTTTATTTCGTCTGTCCGATTTCCCTTGCATCCTTCCCCGTTTTACCGTACAATAGAATGTAAAGAAATCAATTCGCGGGAGGCGCAGCCATGGAATACAGGGTCGGTTACCGGGTGGAGAACATCATCAATACCCCCAGGCTTTCGGATATTTCGCTGGACGGCGAGATCGGCGCGCGGTTCGATCGCTTTTCTCATGAGCGGATCAGCGGGCGCTTTGCCGTGAATGAGATTCTGCGCGAGGCGGAGGAGTGCTTCCGGGATCAGTTCGACGACGAATTCTGCGCGGGCAAGTGGCGCGGCGAGTTCTGGGGTAAGCAGATTCTGTCGGCCGTGCGCGTGTGCCGGCTGAAGGACGACCCGGCGCTGAAGGAGGACATCCGCGCGTCCGCGCATCGCGTGCTGTCCTGCCAGAAGAAGGACGGATACCTCGGAACCTATCGGGACGGGGACAGCGTGTTCCCGGCGGATGTGAAGCAGGCCATGATCGAGCTGGGCTGGGAATGCAACTATAACTGGAACGTATGGGGCCAGAAATATACGCTGTGGGCGCTGATCGAGTGCGCGCTTTTGCTCGACGACCGCTATATCCTTGCCTGCTGCGAGCGGATGGCCGATCACCTGATCGGGCTGATCGACCGGCTGGGCGTGCGGGTCAAGGACACCGGCGTGATGCACGGCATGGCGTCCGGCTCGATCATGAAGCCCATGCTGATGCTGTACCGGCTGACCGGGCGGCATGAATACCTCAATTTCTGCCTGAAGATCGCATGGGAATGGGAGCGGGCGGACGGCGAATGCCCCAATCTCATTGAGAACGCGCTGAGCGACGTGCCGCCGGAAAAGTGGTATGAGGGTGCGGAGTGGATTCCCAAGGCGTATGAGATGACCTCCTGCTTCGACGGGCTGATCGAGCTGTACCGCGTGACCGGCGAGAAGAAGTATTTCAGGGCGTGCGAGGCGTTCTGGGAGATGCTTAAAAAGTATGAGAGCAACATTCTGGGCAGCGTGGGCTACTGCGAGCGGTATGTGAGCGGCGCAAGTTATGCGGACGCGGCGACCGAAATCTGCGACGTCATTCACTGGATGCGGCTGAGCCATGAGCTGTTTATGCTGACCGGCGGGGCGAAATATATGGAAGCGTTTGAAAAGGCGTTTCTGAATGCGTTTCTTGCGGGCGTGTATGAGGACGGCAGGAGCGGCGCGTTCTTTGTCCGGGGCGCGGGCCGTCACTGGGACGCCGAGCCGCAGGTGGAGATGAAATATCAGCACTGCTGCATCAACAACGCCGCGCGCGGCTTCGTCAACGCCGCCGAATCGGCCATGACGGTGGATGCGGACGGCGCGTACATGGTCAATCTGTACATGCAGACGCGGGTGCGGATCGGACGGGTGAGCTTCCGGGTGAGCGCGGGGTATACGGACCGGGGCGGCGTATCGGTGATCGTGCGCGGGGCGCGGGCCGGGGAGAAAATCCGGCTGCGCATCCCCGAATGGAGCAAAGAGACCGAGATCAGCATGGACGGGCAGACGCGGAAGGCGGAGGCCGGGACGTATGCCGAAATTGAACTGAAGGGCGAAACGGCGCTGATTCAGATGAAGTTCGACATGACGCCCGAGGTCATCGACCTGACCGGAATCTGCTGCGGAAATCTGCCGGCGAATGATTATCATGCGCAGCGGTGGGCGGATGCGAACGGCGGCCTGTGCGGACGGGACAGGGAGCTTAAGCATGCGATGAGCGTCGTCCGGCGCGGGCCTGTGATGCTGGCGCGGAGCAAGCGGCTGGGCTGCGCGGAGGAGGACATGTTCTCGGGCGAGACGGTGTGCGGAAAGCATGCCGCATGCACCGCGCAGATGATCCGCCACGACAGGATGCTTACCGCCTGCCGGGTAAAGCTGGCGGCGGAGGGCATGGAGAAGGAATATCTCATGTGCGACTATGCGTCTGCGGCCAATCGGGCGGATGTTGACGCGGGGTATTTCACGATGTATGTATAAAAGGAAGAAAAAGGATGAATCCGGGGCCGTCCGCCGAAATGGGCGGCTCCGGAGAGCTTTCTTCCGGGCCGGGCGGCGGGTTTATATTTCCGCTCCAAATCCGTACCGAAATCTTCTATTGACTGCATGAATTTACCGTGCTATACTTAAATCCGGTTGGGAGCTGATGAACACTGCTGCGCATGCCGCACAGTGTTGTTTGTTATATTCCGGCTTTCTATGTTATTGAGGGGGTAAATCGATATGGCGAATGAAAAGGTTGTTCTGACTCGTGACGGCAGACAGAAGCTGCTCGATGAGCTGGAGTTTCTTCAGACGGTAGAGCGTCCGAAAGTACAGGAAGAAATCCAGATTGCCAAAGGCTTTGGCGACCTGAGTGAAAACGCCGAGTATTCCGCTGCGCGCGAGCATCAGGCCCGTGTTGAAGGCCGCATTCAGGAGCTGCAGCAGAAGCTGGATCACGCTGTGATCGTCGAGGACGACGCGGCCGGCAGCGACGTTGCCGCCATCGGCTGCTTTGTCCGCGTGTTCGATATGGAATATGAAGAGGAAGATACCTACAAGCTGGTCGGCGCGACCGAAGCCGATCCCAAGCAGCTGTTCGTATCCAACGAGTCGCCCATCGGCGCGGCGCTGATCGGCGTTCGCGTAGGCGAGATCGTAGACGTCGAGACGCCCGGCGGCCTCATCAAGCTGAAGATTCTGGAGATCACCCGCTGATCATCCGTCCCAAAACGAGAGGAGTTACCCATTATGGCAGACGAGCAGCTGATGACTCAGCAGCAGGAAGAAAAGAACCTGTCGGAGCAGACCATGATCCGCATCGGCAAGCTGAACAAGCTGATGGAGGAAGGCAAGAATCCGTACGAAATCACCAAGTTTGACCAGAGCCATCATTCCGACGAGATCGCCGCGAACTTCGAGACTCTGGAGGATCAGACCGTTACCATCGCCGGCCGCATGATCGCCCGCCGCGTCATGGGCAAGGCTTCCTTTGCGACCCTGCAGGACCGCAACGGCCAGATTCAGATCTATGTCCGCCGCGACGACGTCGGCGAGGACATCTATGCTGACTTCAAGACCTGGGACCTGGCGGACATTCTGGGCGTAAAGGGCAAGGTCTTCAAGACCCGCACCGGCGAGATCTCCGTTCATGCCGAGGAGATCACCCTTCTGACCAAGGCGCTTCATCCGCTGCCGGAGAAGTTCCACGGTCTGCAGGACACCGACACCCGCTACCGCAAGCGCTATCTGGATCTGATCATGAATCCGGACGTGAAGGACACCTTCATCAAGCGCTCCAAGATCATTTCCACCATCCGCAAGTATCTGGACGGCCAGGGCTTCATCGAGGTCGAGACGCCCATGCTGGTCGCCAACGCCGGCGGCGCTGCGGCGCGTCCCTTCGAGACGCACTTCAACGCGCTGGATGAGGACGTCAAGCTGCGCATCTCTCTGGAGCTGTATCTGAAGCGTCTGATCGTCGGCGGCATGGAGAAGGTATATGAAATCGGCCGCGTATTCCGCAACGAGGGCGTCGACACCCGCCACAATCCGGAATTCACGCTGATGGAGCTGTATCAGGCCTACACCGACTATCACGGCATGATGGACCTGACCGAGAATCTGTATCGCCATCTGGCGCAGGAAGTTCTGGGCACCACCAAGATCGTGTACAACGGCATTGAGATGGACCTGGGCAAGCCGTTCGAGCGCATCACCATGGTTGACGCGGTCAAGAAGTACTCCGGCGTGGACTTCAACGAGATCCACACTCTGGACGAAGCCCGCGCGATCGCCAAGGAGAAGGGCGTCGAGTTTGAGGCGCGCCACAAGAAGGGCGACATCCTGAATCTGTTCTTCGAGGAATTCGTCGAGGATCATCTGATCCAGCCCACCTTCGTCATGGATCATCCGATCGAGATCTCCCCGCTGACCAAGAAGAAGCCGGGCAATCCCGACTACGTCGAGAGATTCGAGTTCTTCATGAACGGCTGGGAAATGGCCAACGCCTACTCCGAGCTGAACGACCCGATCGACCAGCGCGAGCGCTTCAAGGCGCAGGAAGAGCAGCTGGCCCAGGGCGACGAAGAGGCCAATACCACCGACGAGGACTTCCTCTACGCCCTCGAGCTGGGCATGCCCCCCACGGGCGGCATCGGCTTCGGCATCGA
>JAFQQU010000199.1 GCA_017410445.1 Clostridia bacterium
CATAACCGAGGATAGCATTATATGTCTGGTCCATTCTGCGGGCATATTTGTTAGTGACCTTCCCGGCTGTTCAACGCGTCAAACGCCGGAAGAACGGTTCTCTCCAGCCTTCCAAGAATATCCGTAACGATCATCTCCGGATCTTCTTGCAGATCATATTCCGGTGCTTCGGGACCGATCAATACGCCCAATCGGGAACGGAGTGTACAGGTGTACTCCGGATAATATTTCTTCAGCTCGGTCTCTGCTTCAAAGGAGCGAAGGTCACACTCCGGAACACGGATACCGGTATCTACCCACATCAGCTGCGGGGATTCAAAGCCATTCGGCCATGACTCAAATTGAATGGCTTGCGAAATATCTCCCGACACAAACCGGTGAAGCAGGCGACCATGCTTTCTGAACCCCAGCGGCTTCATCTGAAGATAGACCATTTTCTCGATATAATCCAGCTTCTTGCTGACTTCCGATTTTTCCCGCGCCATCCTTCTCACCTGTCTTTCAGCAATCGATGATTCATTGTATCACAGAATCCGCTTCTTTTCCAGCTTGATATACCCTCAACACAAAATGCCGACGCGGCAGGCAGCCCGCAGGCCAGTCCCATCGCATCAGCATTTATAATTCTTTATTTGCTTTCACCCGCATAGATATCTTCGATAATGCGGATTGCCTTGCGGCCTTCGCCTGCATCGACCAGCAGGCTGTCTCTGCCCTCAATGGCATCAATCAGGTTCTGAATCTGCCGGGCGTGCATGTGGCAGTCGATCATATCGGGCCGGTTGTACGAGCCGACGGCGTGAACGGTCTCCTCGCGGCGGTCGATTTCATCGTCCGGCACGTCCATCCGCTCAATCGCATTCTCCTTGAGAATGACATATCCCTTGTCGCCGTGAATCTCCAGCCTTCGCTCAAATCCGGGCCAGGTGCAGGTCGAGCCCTGAATCATTCCGGTCGCGCCGCCCTCGAATTCGATCAGCGCGGTCGCCGCGTCCTCAACCTCGATTTCATGATGCAGCGTATGAATCCGCGCGCCGACAACCTTCGGCTCGCCGAGGATATACTGCATCAGGTCGATGCCGTGGATGCCCTGATTCATCAGCGCGCCGCCGCCCTCAAACGCCTTGCGGCCGCGCCATCTGCTGCCAGCAAAGTATTCTTCGCTGCGCCAGTAGTGCATCGTCAGATTGCAGAAGACCAGCTTTCCGAATGCCTGCTTCTTCACCAGCTGACGGACATGCTGAATATCCGGCGAAAAACGCAGCTGAGAAATGACCGTCAGCTTCCGGTCGTGCATGCGGCATGCTTCGATGACCTTATCCGCCTCCGCCGTCGTCAGCGCCATCGGCTTTTCGAGAACCACATGCTTTCCGTGCTCCATTGCGCGGATGGCGTTGTCCGCATGGCAATGGCTGGGCGTGCAGACACAGATCACGTCAATCGTATCGTCCGCCAGCATATCCAGCTCATTTTCATAGGCATGGCCGCCGAATTTTTTGCAGAACCGCTCGGCCGCTTCCCTGTTATAGTCCGCCGCGCCGGCCAGGACTGCATCCTGCAGGCTCTCAATCGCTTCGGCGTGAACGTTCGAGATCATTCCGCAGCCCAGAATGCCGAACCGGTATACCTTCTTCTCCATCTGGCTCATTTCCAGCTCCCGTTTTCTTACTCCGGATATCAGGACCGGCGAACGCGCCGCCGGTCCCGTCCATGTTTCTGATCAGGCATTCTCCATGCCGTACCAGCGTCCGCCCTGCTTACGCTCCTCGTCGCCTTCCAGCAGCTGCTCATGGTTTTCTACAACCTTGCGCAGCGCGCCGGCATACTTTTCAATCCATTCCTTGTCGAAATGCTTGAACCACGGAATCGAGAAGCACTCATACTCCTCGCTGCGCTTGAGCGCCGCGTCGTCCACGCGCAGGTCGCGCTCGCTGAAGGCGATTCGGGTGGGCGTGCCCATGCCGAACAGGTCAAACGTCTTGAACAGGTCGTGGGTGTGCAGGCAGAAGTTGCCGCCGTCCCAGCCGCCGACCAGACCTTCCGCACGCAGCGCCTGGCAGAAGCGGTTGACCGACAGGCCGTGCAGCTCGTCGGAAATATACAGGCCGTGCGGGCTGTACCATCCGGCCATGTTGGAGCCCTCGCTCTCGTCCACGCGGATGGCCCGGATGCCCGGCAGGTCCTCGACCAGATCCCAGAAGTAGTTCATCGCCTTGCGGATTTCCGCGCAGCGCTCGTCGTAATACTTGAGCTGAACGCGGCCGATGGCGGCGCACAGCTGATTGGCGCGGCCCTTGACGCCGCCCAGCGCAATGTGGAAATAGGGCTTGAGCTCATCGGTCTCCTTGATGAACTTCTCATTGTTGCGCTCGTAGTGGCCGAACGCCATGGCGCGCTCATAGATGGTGCGGTCGTCGCAGGCCAGCATGCCCATCTCGCCGCAGGCAAAGGACTTGCCGCTCATCATGGACATGGCCGCGACGTCGCCGAAGGTGCCCAGCTTTCTTCCCTTATACATGCCGCCCTGCGCGTGAGACAGGTCTTCGATGACATAGATATTGTGCTTTCTGGCGATCTCCATGATCGGATCCATATCGCAGGGATGGCCGAAATAATGGACGACGACCAGCGCCTTGGTTTTGGGCGAGATGCAGCGCTCCAGATCCTTGGGATCAAGCGTCAGCGTCTCGTCGATGTTGCAGAAGACAGGAGCAGCGCCGAAGTTGAGCGCCTGAGAAACGCTGCCCCAGTAGGTTTTGGTCGGGCAGATGATCTCGTCGCCTACGCCGAGGCCGATGGCGAACATCGCCGCGGTCAGGGACATGGTGCCGTTGCAGTAGGCGATGGCATACTTTCTGCCCTGCCACTGCGCAAATTCATCCTGAAACTTCGTGGTGATATCGGTGCCGGAGAACCTATTGTTGCGGACGACGTCCATCGCCGCTTCCATATCCTCTTCGGTGAAAATCGGCCACTTGAAAAGGGATTCGTCCGCCTGGGTCTCAACATAAGGCTTACCGCCGAGCAGCGCAAGCTTTTCCATATCCGTATTCCTCCGCAATGATTTAGTATGATTCGTCCTTACGCCTTCTCAAGCGGCAGCTTCAGAAGATCGATGGCATTGTTCCGGACAATCTTGATATAGTTTTCCTCGCTGATCATGCCGCCCTCGCGCATTTCGGTGAGGAACTTGTCGAATTCAAACTGGTGGGTGTTGAAGGTCGCGCAGATGTCACAGCCGTAGAGGATTCGGTCGGCGAATTCTTCAATGAATTTCGCGGCGAATTCCGGATCGCGCCGGAGCGCGTTCATGCCGGAGCCTGCGGACAGATCGCAGTAGAGATTTTCATAATTCCTCATGAGGTACGAAAGCCTGCCCTCCTGCACCTTGCCCTTGGGATAGCTGCCGCGCGTTTCAGGCGTCACGGTGCCGGAAATCTCCGCCCAGAACGGCTGGGAATGGCCCAGCATCTTAAGCCGGGGGTGCTTTTTAAGCATCCTCTCGATTCTGGGAAGCCCCAGCTCATCGATGATGCCGTATCCTCCGCCGAATCTCGGCGCGATGTGGATGGTCACGGGCATGTCCGTCTCTTCCAGATGATGGAACAGATTGTCAACCAGCGGATCGTCGGCATAGATGTTCGCCGTCAGCTCGCCCAGTCCCCTTGCGCCCAGCGCCTTGTAGTGCTCGAGGAAGAAGGAGAGGTTTGCATCCTCCGAATTCCAGCCTGCGCGCGGATCGACGCCGCAGAACCACACAAACCGGTCCGGATATTTATCGGCCAGGAAGGCGCAGTTTTCGCTGGTCAGCGTGGAGCACTGGCCTTCAGCTGCGGTCAGCGGCAGCAGAACGCCCATTTCGATGTCCAGCTGATCGTAGAAATTCAGCAGTTCTTCGGCCGAAACCATCCTGTATTTCGACCAGAAGTGCTTCGGGAAATACTCAGGAAAGGCGGTAGCATGGGCATGGATATCAATCTTACGAATGCGTTTCATGACAGAGCTCCTTTCTGGATTTCATCCTGTCTGAATGATACCTTGACACAAAAAAATAATCAATGCACCGCATTGACTATTTTCCGGAGGATGTTGCTCTATTTTTCCAGGGGGAATCACCATATTGCTTTTTATAGCATCTGCAGAAGTAGCTTTCGTCCGAGAAGCCGCACTGCCACGCAATTTCGGCAATGCTCTGATCGGTTTCGCTCAGAAAGGCATGAGCGATTTTCAGACGGTATTTCATCAGATACTGAATGGCGCTCATGCCGGTTGCGTGCTTGAAAATGCGGCAGAAGTGATATTTACTCACATTGCAGAGCGCCGCCAGCTCATCAATCGTGATCTTCTCGGGATAGCTCATATGGATTCTGCGGACGGCCGGGTCGATCATCGAATAGCTGCGAATTTTTTCGTCCAGCTCCGTCGGATTGCGCTCGGCCTGAACCTGCGTTCTGAGCAGACGGACAAAGAGCTCCTGAAGCTTCGCCTCAATCATGAACCTGCTGTATTCGTCCGCCGACCGGTTTTCCTGCAGAATGCCCATCAGCAGATGGATGAGCTCGTCGTCGCCGCGGACAAGGTTATTGAATCTCACGCCGCCCGCCAGCATGATTCTTCTAAGATTCAGCCCCGCCGGCGCGCAGGCTGTCAGACAGTCCAGCCCCGCCATGATCAGGTGATACTTTGCGCCCTGCTCGTCCAGCTCCACCGTCGTGTGGAATTCGTAAGGGTTGATGATAACGACGTCGCCCGGCTGAACGACAACCGCCGCCGTATCGACAATCAGCGTCGCCCGGCCCTCGTAGAAATACTTGATTTCCACCTCTTCATGGAAAATCCTCGAATTCCGGTTTGCATTGTCGATGGTCGAGACGCGGTTTTCATAGACGGCGATGGGAAAGCTGCTGTCGGCAAAGTGAATGCTCTGATACCGGTTATCCTGTTGTGCCCCGCTCATTTCCTTCGCCTCCCGCCTGTTTGATCCGTTTCTATTATACGATGGATTTCCATTCGCCGCAAGGGACCGCCGAAAATTGTTCCCCTGTCCAGGAGATCATTCTCCGACCGACGGGACAAACATGACGTCATTATATATCTCCATTCCGAAAAGGCTTATCTCCGTGCCCGAGAGATATCCCCTCGCCCCGTCCCGCTGCGCAAGGCTGTGCCGCAGAACAACGCGGTAAAGAACCGCCGAATATTCCTTCGAGCCGCCGTCGTCCATATCGCGGCGGACTGGAATCAGCATAGCAAGCACGATCAGCCCAACAGCAATGCTTACCCGTTGCTTTTTCATCGGTTTATCCCCCTCGCCCAGTATTTCCCGGCATGGGAACAATTTTTTGACGCTGCGCGTAGGGGATATGTTGCAAAAGTCAATGGTCTGTGTTAAAATAAACGATAGGTAAATATGCACTCACAGCGCGGACCAAATCGCGCTGATTCAAAATCAAGGAGGTTATTCCCATGAGCTATGCAGAGGCGAAAGCCAAGTATGCCGCGCTGGGCGTTGATACCGACGCCGCGATCGCGCGCCTGAAGACCGTTCCCGTTGCGCTGCACTGCTGGCAGGGCGACGACGTCCGCGGCTTTGACACCGATCCCAACAAGCCCCTGACCGGCGGCATCCAGACCACCGGCAATTACCCGGGCCGCGCCCGCACCCCCGAAGAGCTGATGGCCGATATCGACAAGGTTATCTCTCTGGTGCCCGGTCAGGTCAAGATGAACCTGCATGCCTGCTACGCCATCTTCGACGAAGAGAATCCCTGGGTAGACCGCGACAAGCTGGAGCCCAAGCACTTCAAGAAGTGGGTTGACTACTGCAAGGAGCGCGGCCTGGGCTGCGACTTCAACCCCACCTTCTTCTCTCATCCCAACTGCGATCCGCTGACCCTGTCCTCCCCCAACGAGGAAACCCGCAAGTTCTGGGTGGAGCACGGCAAGGCCTGCGTCCGCATCTCCCAGTATCTGGCCGACGAGCTGGGCCAGCCCTGCGTCATGAACATCTGGACCGGCGACGGCTTCAAGGATGTTCCCGCCGACCGCATCGGCCCGCGCCTGCGCTACAAGCAGTCCTTCGACGAGATTCTGTCCGAGAAGTTTGACAAGGACATGGTCTATCCTTGCGCCGAGTCCAAGGTCTTCGGCATTGGCGTTGAGAGCTACACCGTCGGTTCCGCCGAGTGGTGCCTGAAGTATGCCGCCTCCCGCGAGGACTGCATCTCTCTCATGGACAACGGCCACTATCATCCCACTGAAGTCGTATCCGACAAGATCTCCGCGATCCTGGCCTACGACAAGAAGATGGCCCTGCACGTAACCCGCGGCGTCCGCTGGGACTCCGACCACGTCGTTCTCTTCGACGACGAGACCAAGGAACTGTGCAAGGAAATCGTCCGCTGCGACGGCCTGGACAAGGTCTTCATCGCTCTGGACTACTTCGACGCCTCCATCAACCGCGTATCCGCGTGGGTTACCGGCTTCCGCAATCTGCAGAAGGCCCTGCTGTTCGCGCTCCTCGAGCCGAACGCCGAGCTCAAGAAGCTGCAGGATGAGGGCAACTGGTCCAAGCTGATGGTCATGCTCGAGGAGCAGAAGACCATGCCCTTCGGCGA
>JAFQQU010000200.1 GCA_017410445.1 Clostridia bacterium
AACGGCCCGATGGGCGTGTTCGAGTTCCCCGCCTTCGCCAAGGGCACCGAGGCCATCGCCGAGGCTCTGAGCAAGACCTCCGCCATCACCATCGTCGGCGGCGGCGACAGCGCTGCGGCGGTCGAGCAGCTGGGCTATGCCGATAAGATGACCCACATCTCCACCGGCGGCGGCGCCTCCCTCGAGTTCCTGGAGGGCAAGGTTCTGCCCGGCGTTGCCTGCCTGAACGACCTGTAATTAAAATACTATCCCTGCGGTCAAGTGGAGAGGACGAAAGCCCTCTCCACTGTCATGAATAACAAACTGTTAAGAAATTAGGAGGAGATTCCCATGCGCAAGCCCATCATCGCCGGCAACTGGAAAATGAACAAGACCCCCGCTGAGGCCGCTCAGCTGGTTACCGATCTGATCCCGCTGGTAAAGGACGCCGCCTGCGACGTCGTCGTCTGCACTCCCGCCGTCTGCTTCGCCGCTGTTTCCGAGGCCATCAAGGGCACCAACATCAAGCTGGGCGCTCAGAACGTTCACTTCGAAGCCAAGGGTGCTTTCACCGGCGAACTGTCTGCCGACATGCTGAAGGCCTCCGGCTGCGAGTACGTCATCATCGGCCATTCCGAGCGCCGTCAGTACTTCGGCGAGACCGATAAGACCGTCAACCTGCGCACCGTCGCCGCCGTCAAGGCCGGCCTGAAGGCCATCGTATGCGTCGGCGAAATGAAGGACGAGCGCGAAGCCGGCTACACCGACATTCTGGTTACCTACCAGACCCAGATGGCTCTGCACGGCCTGACCGCCGAAGAGCTGGACAATGTCGTCGTCGCTTACGAGCCCGTTTGGGCCATCGGCACCGGCCTGACCGCCACCGACGAGCAGGCGAACGAGACCATCGGCGTTATCCGCAAGGCCATCGCCGCCCAGTTCGGCGAGGAAGCTGCCGCGAAGATCCGCATCCAGTACGGCGGCTCCATGAAGGGCCGCAACGTCAAGGGCCTGATGGCTCAGCCCGAGATCGACGGCGGCCTGATCGGCGGCGCTTCCCTGAAGGCTGCTGATTTCGCTCAGGTTGTAAACTTCTAATATCACGTTTTGTGAGAAAGTAAGGATTGAAACTGATGAGCACGACTGCATTGATTATTCTCGACGGTTTCGGCAACGGCGGCAATAACCCCGCCTCCAACGCCATTCTGGCTGCCGGCACCCCGAACATCGATCGCTACAAGGCGACGTATGCCACCACCGCCATCGGCGCTTCCGGCCTGGACGTAGGACTGCCGGACGGCCAGATGGGCAACAGCGAAGTAGGCCATACCAACATCGGCGCCGGCCGCGTTGTCTACCAGATGCTGGTCAAGATCACCGTGGACATTCAGAACGGCGTATTCTACAACAACCCCGCTCTGCTGCACTCCATGGAGAACTGCAAGAAGAACAATTCCGCGCTGCACCTGATCGGCCTTCTGTCCGACGGCGGCGTACACTCTCACATCGAGCATGTGTACGGCATCCTGAACATGGCCAAGCAGCACGGCATTGAGAAGGTCTATGTACACGCCCTGCTGGACGGCCGCGACGTGCCCCCGTCCTCCGGCGCGGACTACATGCGCCAGCTGGTTTCCAAGATGGAAGAAATCGGCGTCGGCAAGGTTGCCACCACCATGGGCCGCTTCTACGCGATGGACCGCGACTTTGCGTGGGACCGCGTTCAGAAGGCGTATGCCGCGATGGTATACGGCGAAGGCGTACAGGCCTCCTGCCCCGTATGCGCCATCGAAGAGAGCTACAAGAACGGCGTGACCGACGAATTCGTTCTGCCCACCGTTTGCGACGCCGAAGGCACCATCAAGCCCAACGACTCCGTCGTCTTCTTCAACTTCCGCCCCGACCGTGCGCGCCAGATCACCCGCGCTTACGTCGATCCGGAGTTCACCGGCTTTGAGCGCAAGAACGGCTTCTTCCCGCTGCACTATGTCTGCATGGCCCAGTATGACGCGACCATGCCGAACGTAGAAGTCGCCTATCCGCCGGAAGCTCTGTCCATGACCATGGGCGAGTATCTGAGCAAGCTGGGCAAGACGCAGCTGCGCATCGCCGAGACCCAGAAGTACGCCCACGTCACCTTCTTCTTCAACGGCGGCGAAGAGCGCACCTTCCCGGGCGAGGATCGCATCCTGATCCCCTCTCCGGACGTTGCCACCTTCGACATGAAGCCCGAGATGAGCGCTTACGAAGTGACCGAAGCGGTACTCAAGGAGATCGAGGCCGACAAGTACGACGTCATCATCCTGAACTTCGCCAACTGCGACATGGTCGGCCATACCGGCATCATGGACGCCGCCGTGAAGGCGGTCAAGGCGGTTGACGAGTGCGTAGGCAAGGTTGTGGACGCCATCGTCGCCAAGGGCGGCAAGGCGATCATCACCGCCGACCACGGCAACGCCGATCAGATGATCGACCCCGAGAGCGACGGCCCGTTCACCGCGCATACCACCAATCCCGTTCCCGTCATCATCGTCGATCCCGAGCAGCCCCAGCGCGAACTGCGCGAGGGCGGCCGCCTGTGCGACCTCTGCCCCACCATGCTCAAGCTGATGGGCGTAGAGCAGCCCGCCGAGATGACCGGCGAACCCCTTTACTAAGTGGGGATGCCCCCACGGGCATGCGCTGACGCTTCTATAATCGACCCGGCTGACAAAGATCGGTCAGCCGGGTCGACGTTTGTGCGCAGGAAACCTATCTGCGGTCACGGTATACGGAATGAACTGCATAAAACACGTCCGCCCGACACGCCCGGCCATAAATCAGAGCCGTTCGCGTCGGGCGGACTTTAGTTTGTCTAAATCGCCGTCGATTGATGCCGCACAGAGAAAACCCGCGTGAGCGTGCGGGATTCTTAAGGGACTGGTCCCTTAAGCCGCCGGAGGCACGTTACCCTTCTCGTTGTTCACCGCACCTAGACTCCCTCCGGCGCACCTTCGCCGCGCCACCTCCCTCAATGAGGGAGGCTCAAATGTGCTTCATCGCGCCGTTCCCCTTTCCCGCCGCCCCAAAGAAATATGGGAGCACCGCCAAAGAAATACGAAACCGGCCCGGCGGGAGCGCGGCCGCAACTGAAGATGAGGCCAGACAGGGCGGCGCAGTAACTGTGCGTCGTGCGAAGCACGCCCGGCGAAGGAGATCTTCTGAGATTTATCTTCAGATAAATCATCAGAAGTCTCCGCACGACGGGGAGCACACACGGGCGGCCGCATCTTGCATCTGCGCTTTCATTCCTCAATCCTTATCCCCCGGATCACCCCATACCCCGTTCCGCCCCGCGGAATCGTGTTCGGATAATCCTCGTTCACCGTCAGATGCGTCTCGCGCAAAAGCGTCTCCACATTCCGGCATGCTTCGCCCGCAAACCGCACGTTCCGGAAAACCGTCCCCTCCGCCGCGCAGATCATATCCGGATCAAACAGCTCCGTCCATTCCGCCGGGTCTGTGTATCCCCGCGTCCATGTGGACGATTTCGGGCCGATGATCGCAAGAGACATCCCCTTCTCCCTGAACGCCTCCTCCGAAAAGCCCAGCTCAATCTCCTCGAACACAATGCCCTCGCAGTCCGCGCCCATCTCGAACAGCGCATCCAAATGAACTTCTGCCAGTCCCTCCGCCTCCAGACAGTCCAGCCGGATCTTCGAAAAAAACACGTCCCTGATCTGCCCCGCAATCTCCGAAAAATCCTTGAATTCACGCTTCAGATTGTGGCAGTTCGGCTGCTGATACATCTTAAAATTGTATACGCCCGATATGTCCTCAAACCGGCATCGCTCCACCGGACAGTCAATCTTCACGCCGCTCCGGAAGCTCTTCCTGCCCGGCAGTATCCTCATCTCGTCGTGCCCGCACTCAATATGCTGCACGATGATCTCCTCAATCGGCCCGAAGGACACCGCAGACGTATCCCAGTCCCACGCGTTCAGCGCGACGAAATCGTCTCCGCACTTCCCGCGCATGTTCTGAATCAGCCCCCGCTTCGCCGGGCCGTTCACATGCACGCCGTCCTTCCGGTGCCGGTCGAATACGATCCCCTCGACCAGAAAATCCTCGCAGTCCGCCAGCAGAACGCCGTACTGATCGCTCGAGCGGATCACCATGTTCCGCACCGTCACCCGCTCCGCATGACAGAAAAACGCCACGCCCAGCAGAATATTCGTCTTTCCGAACATGCGGATGACCTCGTCCGGGTCGTTCACGCTGGCTGACCGCGGCGCTTCCTCCCACTGACCGCCCTCAATAATGATGTCCATGTCTCTCTGTCCGGCCTCAACCGGCCCTTCCATGCCGCTGACAATGTGCCAATTTCGCACCATGCACCCGCCGCAGCCCTCCGCCATGCGGACCACCGTCTTTTCATCCACCTTCAGATGTATGCCGCTCTTCAGCCGCACCGGCCGCTTCAGCGTAAGCCCCGCCGGAAGATGCGGCACGCATACCGCCCCGTGCTCCTCCAGAAGCCCCTCGATCACATCCGACGGATCACATTCCCCTGAAAACATCTCCGCCCCGGCATAAAACATTTCCCTGTCCGCTTCCGCCGCGCCATATCTCATCGCTGTTTCACTCCTCCGCATCACGAAAAAACGGGCCCGGACGCCGCCCGAACCCGCAGAAATCATCTTTTCCGGGTTCATTTCCCCGGTATGCTCATTATTCGCCGAAGAACTCCTCTTCGATGGCCAGACACAGCGCATGGTATACCGGCAGATGGTATTCCTGCACCTTGAAAGTCTCCTTCTCCGGAACGCGGATGGCCGCGTCCGCCAGCTCGGCGCACTTGCCGCCTGCTTCGCCCGTCAGCATGATCACCTTCATGCCCTGAACAGCCGCAACCTTGCCCGCATAAACCACGTTCTTCGAATTGCCGGACGTGCTGATGCCCAGAAGCACGTCGCCCTCGCGGCCCAGACCCAGAACCTGCTGCGCAAACGCCAGATCCGGCGCGCAGTCGTTGGCATAGGCCGTGGACAGCGCAGACTCGCCGATCATCGAAACCGCGGGCAGCGCGCCCTGCAGGTTGTCAGACAGATACGGATCGTTCAGCTTGTCGCACAGTTCCTTATCCAGCTTTCTCGGCAGCACAAACGCCTTCATCAGCTCGCCGACAATGTGCTCCGCGTCCGAAGCGCTGCCGCCGTTGCCGCAGGTGAGCAGCTTCTTGCCCGACCTGAAGCTCTCAATCATGATCTGCGCAGCCTTTTCAATGTCCGCACGGCAGACCGCCAGCGCCGGATAGCGCGCTACCAGTTCGTCAAAAATCGCCACAACGCTTGCCTTCATATTTTCCATCCTCCGCAACTTATACTTTTTTCCTATTCTACCATACGATTCCTTCCATTGTAAAGGGTTGACAATTATTCTTCGTTCTCATATACTTGAATCAGATCAGCCCATCGATTTACAGGAGGGATTATCCATGAAAAATACTCTGCGCCTCGAAAACAAAGGAAACGTCCTCATGGTCGCCCATCGCGGCCTGAGCGGAATTGAGCTGGAAAACACCGCTTCCGCGTTCGTCGCTGCCGGCAACCGCTCCTATTTCGGCATTGAGACCGACGTACACCGCACCGGCGACGGCAAGTTCGTCGTCATCCATGACGATACCACCAAGCGCGTCGGCATCGACAATCTCGTCGTCGAGGAAACCACCTACGATACCCTGCGCGCCCTGCAGCTGGCCGACAAGGACGGCGTCCGCGGCCGGAATGATCTGCGCATCCCCTCCCTGCTTGAATATACCCAGATCTGCAAAAAGTACGGCAAGATCTCCGTCCTCGAGCTCAAGAACCACTTCGAGCCGGCCGATATCGACGCCATCATCGACATCATCCGGAATGAAGGCTGGCTCGATGAGACCATCTTCATCTCCTTCGATCTGGACAACCTCATCTATCTGCGCTCCGTGCTGCCCGAGCAGCCCGCGCAGTACCTCATCGGCACCTTCACCGACGATCTGCTGGACATCCTCGTAAAATACAACCTCGACCTCGACATCTACTACAAGACCGTTACCCTGACTCCCGAGCGCATCAAGGCGGTGCACGACGCCGGCCACAAAGTCAACGTGTGGACCGTCGACATTCTCGAGGACGCCGAGCGCATGATCGAATACGGCGTGGACTACATCACCAGCAACATCATCGAATAATCCGCATACAAACGGGCTTCGGCAGGCAGACCATCCGCCTGCCGGGGCCTGATTACGTATTGACCCAAAACACCGAAAGAGAGGAATCCGCATGAGACTGGGCGCGCCCGTGTTTGACTTCAGAAACGCAGAGGAATGGGTTCAAAGGCATATCGAAAAGGGCTACGGCGCAGCATACTGGCCGCTGCCCGCCGACGCCGGCCGTGCGCTTGAGCAGGAATATGTTTCCGCCGCAAAGGAGCACAATCTGGTCATTTCCGAGGTCGGCGTATGGAACAATCCGCTCGATTCCAACGCCCAAAGGCAAGAGGAAAATATACAGTATGCCATCGCCCGGCTCCGTCAGGCCGAGCGCATCGGCGCGCGCTGCTGCGTAAACATCTCCGGCTCGCGCAGCAATATCTGGGACGGCCCGCATCCGAGGAACATGACCGAAGAAACCTTTGACATGATCGTCGCCGTCACGCAGCGCATCATCGACGCCGTGAATCCCAAAAACACCTTCTACACCCTCGAGCCCATGCCCTGGGCATATCCGAGCGATCTTGCCTCCACCCTGCGCCTCATGAAGGCCGTCGACCGGCCTGCTCTCGGCGTGCATGTGGACATGTGCAATATGATGAGCGGATGCGACCGCATCTACAGAAGCGGCGAGCTCACCCGCGAATACTTTGAGGCCCTCGGCCCTCATATCCGTTCGGTGCACGCAAAGGATGTGTTCCTCAGCGCCGAGCTGACCACCTGCATCCGCGAGGTCATCCCCGGAGAAGGCGTGTTCGATCATGCCGAGCTTCTGACCCAGTGCGCCCGTCTGAATGATGCATGCGTCATGGCGGAGCATCTATCAACGCCCGCCGAATACGATCAGGCGGTCGGGTTCCTCCGGTCTCAGGCGGAAGCGCTCGGCCTGCCCCTCGAATGCGCAGAATAATCAACAAACCGTGAACGTTTTTCCAGTTTGCAAAAAATGGCTTGTTATGAAACCAATAAAGGCGTATAATAGATAGAAGCCAAAATCATCAAGGAGGGCTTTCTATGCAACTTGCCTTGGGCGACGTCGTCCAGATGCGAAAGACGCATCCCTGCGGCAGCGATAAATGGGTCATCATCCGCACCGGCGCGGACATCAAAATCCGCTGTCAGGGCTGCGGCCGCATCGTTATGCTCGATCGGCCCGAATTCGAAAAGCGAGTCAAAAAAATACTGGAGCACAGCCCGGAACAGGAAGGCTGAGCCGATAAACAGAGGAAAGAGCCATGCAGAATCAACCCGTACAGCAGCCCGTCGGCACCCGGAGCCTGCGCAGAAAGCAGCTCAAAGCCAAGCGCAGGAAGGAATTCATCTCGTGGGTCCGCGATATCGTCCTCGTCGTTCTGGTCGTCACGCTCCTCAAGACCTTTGTCTTCTCGATCGTGACGGTCGAGGGCAATTCCATGCTGGATACGCTGGAATCCGGCGATCATCTGTATGTATCCATGCTGTCGTCCCGCATTCAGGGCTATGAGCGGGGCGATATCGTCATCTGCTTCTATCCGGGCCGCACAGACCGCTGCGTCAAGCGCATCGTCGGCCTGCCGGGCGAACGGCTCAAGATTCAGGGCGGCGTCGTATACATCAACGACGAGCCGCTCGAGGAGGAATACCTCACCCGCATCGCCCGCTACTACTACCCGGAAATCACGCTCGGCGAAGGCGAATACTTCGTTCTGGGCGATAACCGTCCTGTCTCCCACGACAGCCATTCCAGCGACGTCGGCCCGGTCAGCCGCATCGAGGGCGTCGTCCGCTGCATCATCTGGCCGCCGAACCGCATCGGGATTCCCGAATAATCTAAAATCAAGCAAATTGAATCGAAAGGTCGTGCCTTCCCATGGATGAAAATCAGCTCAATCAGACCGCTCCGGAAAACCAGAGCGAAGAACAGCCCGCAGAAGAAAAAAAGCATAAGCTGCTCGAGTTCCGCGAGGAGGAGAAAAAGCCCCTGCTCACCGCTCAGGTAAAAGAAAAGATCCGCAAGGAACTCCGCGAATGGGTCGTCTCCCTGTCCGTCGCGCTGGTCGCGGTATTCCTCATCCGCTCCTTCCTGTTCACCATCATCCGCGTGGACGGCCCGTCCATGTCCGATACCCTGCTCAACGGCGACCGCCTCATGGTCACGGTGCTCGACATGAAGCTGCACGGGCCCGACCGGTTCGACGTCATCATCTGCAAATATCCGGGTAAGAACGATCAGTACGTCAAGCGCGTCATCGGCCTGCCGGGCGACACGATCGAAGTCAAAAGCGGCGTTCTCTACGTCAACGGCGAGGCAATCGAGGAACCCTTCCTCTCCGACTCGCGCACCGTCCGCTTCGATAAGCCCAGCAACAGCTTCGGCCCCATCGTCATTCCCGAGGGCGAGTATTTCGTCATGGGCGATAACCGCGACAACAGCAACGACAGCCGCGCCGTCGGCACGATCACCGAAGACATGGTCATCGGCAAGGTACGCTTCGTATTCTGGCCGCTCAGCCACATCGGCGTCGTCGAAGGCTCCGAGGTATACGCAGAGTGAACATCCAGATTTATGCGCACAAGCGCGATTTTGAAGTACAGAAAGCCGAGCGCTATTTCAAGGAGCGCCGGATTCCCTTCCAGTTTGTCGATCTGAACAAGCACGCCATGGGCCTCAAGGAGCTGGAAAGCGTGGCCCGGCAGGTCGGCGTGAAGAACATGATTCAGCTCAGCGATAAGGACTGGCAGTCTCATTATGTCAGCCAGCTTTCCGACCAGCAGGCCGCGCTGGAGGCGCTCAGAGACAATCCCAAGCTGCTGAGAACGCCCATCGTGAGAAACGGAAAGCTCGCAACCGTCGGCTTCCAGCCGGACGTATGGGCCGAATGGAAATAGGAGGATACACGCATGCAAGCTGCGATTTACTATAAGCGCAGCCGGGAACCCAACTACATGATGCGCTCGGAAAAGCGCCCCGGCTACCCGAATACCCGCCGTAAAAGGCCGAAAAAGAGCAAATGGTATCAGATTCTGACCATCATCATGCTGATTCTGCTCTGTCCGGTCGGCCTGATCATGCTGTGGCGCAAGCGCCTGCGCTGGCCCAATCCGCTCAAGCTGCTGGCAACGCTCCTGTCGCTGATTCTGCTGTTCCTCGAGCTGGGCGCGGCGCTCTGGTATCCCTTCAAGGATGAGCGCATCAGAGATGTCCAGCACACCGTCTCCACGGCCATCGGCCAGGCGGCGGACGCTGCCGGCGAATTCATGAAAGACGTCGGAGCAAACTGGGACGCCGTCGTCAGCAACGGTCAGGAAATCGGCGCGGCTGCCGGCAATCATGCGCTGGGTCTCTTCCTGGACGCCATCGCATCGCCCACGCCGGTGCCCACTCAGGTCCCCCCGATGACCCTCACCAGGGGTGAAGGCAGCATCGACGGCATCGCGGCGATGATGAACCGCCCGACGCCCTCGCCCTCGCCGTCCCCGACGCCGACCGCAACCCCCACTCCGGAGCCCACCGAGACCCCGGCGCCCACGGACACGCCCGAGCCGACCATTGCCCCCAGCGCAACGGCAAACATCCTCGAGCGGCCCACGCCCAGCAGCGATATCCCCGTATTCTCGCTGGCCCCGGGCGTATCGGACACGCCGGTTCCCCCGGTCACGCCGACTCCGTCGCCCTCCGCGACGCCGATCATCACCCCCTCGCCCACGCCGACCATCGTTCCGACCATCGATCCTGCGAACATTCCGAAGCTGCAGGACATCGGCGACGTGCCGGTCTGGCACACCAGCAACGGCCAGTATTATCATAAGGGCCCGGTCTGCGGCTCCATGTCCAACGCGGCCGAGCATACGCTTGCAAGCGCCCTCGCCAAGAACAAGAAGGCCTGCCCGTACTGCCTTGCGATTGAGGAGAAATGGGCCCGCGAGACCAGACCTGTGGTCTATGTCTCCACCGATCACTACTGGCATACCCGCACCGGCTGCGAATCCATGACCGAGGAATGGTCGCCCATGCTGCTGGATGACGCGCGCGTCGACCGCAACAGCCGTCCCTGCGACGCCTGCGGTGCACGGTTCTATGTAGACGGCGTTCCCGTCACCGGCACAGCCGCTTCGGCGACCGTCACCCCCGCGCCGACCACCAGCCAGGGCCTGCCCCAGCTGACCAGCGCGAAGGAAGTCACCGTATGGCACACCAGCAACGGCCAGTATTACCATAAGGCGTCTGTCTGCGGCTCCATGTCCAACGCCCGCGAATACACACTGGCCGAGGCCGTAAAGAACGGCAAAAAGGCCTGCCCGTACTGCAATCCCGTCGGCGAATCGCTCGCCGGTAAGGATGAATACGTGGTCTTCGCCGGCTCGGACAGCTACTGGCATACCGGTACTGCCTGCAAGGCGAACACGAAGGAATATTCCGTCGTTCTGCTCTCCGAGGCCCGCACCGACGATTCCCTGACGCCCTGCACCCGCTGCAGCGCCGATCAGTATGCCTCCGGCGCGCTGCCCGGACAGAACTCGACCGCCATTCAGCCCGAATCCACGGAGATCAACGATTCGCTGGATCTGAGCAAGGTGAAAAACGGCGATGTGCTGGTCTATTACAGCGGCAACACCTCGCATTATCATCGCCGCAACCGCTGCGCCTCCTCCACCACGACCACCTTTATGCCGCATACGCTGATGGAAGCGCTGCTGGAAAACAAGATCGCCTGCCCGGTCTGTCAGCCGGACGAGCCACTCACCTGATAACTCAATCACCCGAACACGGAACCGCCAGACCTTTCTGCCGGTTCCGTTTGTTTAAAGAAAGGAGAAATTCACCATGTCCACCCGCCTCAAGCGAATCCTTCCTGATATCTGCGCGTGGGTGATGATCATCTTCGGCTCCCTCCTGTTTATCGTCTTCTCCGTCGCGACAATTACCTTCGCCTTCCCCGGCAGCAATTCCGAAGGCTTTGCAAGACTCATGTCCATCATCGCCGCGCTGTGTACTTCCATTGTAGCCGTACTGCTCATCCGGCAGGGCGTCCGCCTGCGCAAACGCGCCGGCAAAACAGCCCTATCCTCCTTCCCCAAGCAGACGGAGGCCGCATCCGTTCAGCCGGACAAACCCGCCCCCTCCCCCAGTACGCATCGCGAATCCGCGCCCGCACCGGCTCAAGGAGTCTTTAACCTGCGCTATGCGGTCTCGGACTCCGAAATCATCCATCACTGGAGCCCCGCCGAACGGGCGAATTTCTCCTTCGCGCTCGAATGCCGCGTGAAAAACGGCGCCTGTCAGCTCTTTTTCGGCCGGACCGACGAGCGGGAACCGTCAACGGCCGCCAAATGGGAAACGCCCGACCCGAAACTCGCCTGCGACAAGGCCTACTTCTACAGCTTCTTCCGGTATATCATCGAAAAGACCGGGCTGGACGAGGAAAACGGCCGCAATATCGCGCTGAGGGTGCAGGAATTCTTCATGACCGCTCCAAAGGAGGCTGCTGAAGAAACGCGATACCCCCGCGCTCCGCTTGAGGAGCGCATCCGGCATGGCTATGAGAAGCCGGGCCAGTCGCCGGCCGGCAGCAGCATCTGGAATCTGAACGCCTTCCAGATCCGTCTCTTTGAGCCCGGCCTGCTGCCCGGAGACCGGGATAACCATGACCTTATCGTCGCCGACGTCCGAGACAACACGCCCTATTACGTTTTTATCAAATATCATACCTTCGAGGACGGCCGCAAAACCCGCCTGTGCGATGTAAAGGAAGAAATCAGCTGGTCCGAGGTCAACGCCCTTGCCCGCGCGTCGAAGCACCGCGAAGCCTGGAAGTTCACCGAAGCCAACGAAAACACGTGGTATCTGAGCCGCAATCTGGGCAAGCTGAGCGTAACCGGCACCGAGAACAGCCGGACCGTCACCTGGCAGGAAAGCCTCTCGCTGCGGCTTGAGGTGATCTGTACCCAGCGGGGAGACCTCTATGAGCTGACCTACGGCGGCGACCACGGCCCGAACGACCGCACCGGCTTCGGACAGACCATCCTCCTCGACCCGGAGGTCTACCGCAGCGAAGCGGCCTTCACCGCTTTCGCCAGGGGCAAATTCGAACGCGGAGCGAAAGACATCTGGATATTCATCAAAAACTGCGAAATCAAGCGCATCAAAGCCGAGCGGAACGTCGTCGACCCGCCGTCGCAGATGTGGGGCCTCGGTCAGCCAAACTATCCGTATGCCCAATACATCGTGCTGAAGAGCGACGGCCGCCCGCCGCATGAATACGAGCAGGAATCTCTGATCAAATACGAAGGGCGCTGGTTCCTCCACTCGGAAGCTGCATGGCGCGGCGGTCAGAGCCATTCGGACGGCGCTGCCAACGACACGTATCTTCCGGACGTCACCGATGAAAACGTGGACCAGTACATCCGGAAATACAAAAAGGAACACCCGTAATCATGAAATATTGTCCCAAAAATCATAATTCCGGACCTGTTCAACCGCGCCGCAAGGTGGTATGATATACAGGCACTAACCTGCAATGAAAGAAAGCCCCATACGGACAACGGAGAGGAGATCAGATACCATGATCTGGAACCGCGAAGAATACATCGCCCATATGACCTTTAATTACACCGGCAAGGAAATGTTCACCGAGCAGTTCGGCCCGCTGGGCGCGCTGAATCAGGAGTGGATCGCCGCCGGCGTATCCGAGAAGGAGCGCAATCTGAGCGCTTTCGGCTGGGACAACGTAAAATATGTGGACCTGACCAATATCGCCAAGACCGGCGCCGTCACCGGCATGGAAAAGAAGATCCTCGTGGACAACGACGAGGAGACCATCATGATCGACGAGATGGGCAGAAAGAGCCGCCTCTGCAAGGCCAGCGCCACCATCCCGCTGCCCATGGATCATCCGGTCGAGACCATGGAAGACTGGCTGAAGATCAAGCACTGGTATGAGTTCAGCGAAGACCGCATCGATTACGAGAAGCTGGAAGCCGCCAGAAAGCTTCAGCAGGACGGCCACCTCGTCATCGCCTGGATGCCCGGCGGATTCGACGAACCCCGCCAGCTGCTGGGCGAAGCCGAGCTGTGCGTCGCGTTCTACGAAGAGCCCGAGATGATCGAGGATATGCTCAACACCATGGCCGACACCGCGCTGAAGGTATTTGAGCGCGTGCATGACTATGTGACCATCGACAATCTGGCCGTTCATGAGGACATGGCCGGCAAATCCGGTCCGCTGGTCGGCCCGACCCAGATCCGCGAGTTCATCAATCCCTACTACCTCAAGATCTGGAACGAGGTTCGCAATCACGGCGGCAAGCTGTTCACTCAGGACAGCGACGGCAATATGAACCCGGTCATCGACGCGTTCCTTGAGGGCGGCATCAACGTCATGTATCCCTTCGAGCCCGGTTCCGGCATGGACATGGTCGAGACCCGCAAGAAGTATGGCAACCGCCTGGCCATCAAGGGCGGCATCGACAAGTATGCCCTGCGCGGCAGCAAGGAAGACATCCGCCGCGAGCTGGAATACAAGATGTGCGACACCATGAAGGGCGGCGGCACCGCTTTCGCGCTGGATCACCGCATCCCCAACGGCGTCTCCATCGAGAACTACCGCTACTATGTCGAGCTGGGCCGCGAGCTGCTCGGCCTGCCCAAGGCCAGCGAGAGCCCCTTCGTCCGCATGGCGTTCTGATTGACACAGAAAAACAGCCTTCCGGTTCCCCATCGGGAATCAGAAGGCTGTTCTTTTTATGATGCTGCCGGTCAATACCGTCCGATCTTCTCAAACGGAATGTTCTCGAAGGCCGGCATGGCCTGCTTCGCTGCGGAGCCGTCGCTTACCGTATATTCGCCCGGCGCCATGCCCGCCTCTTCCTCCGAGGCATAGGCAAAGTTGTTTTCGATGCGGCTGTACGTCGGAACGCCCTTGAAGAAGCGGCCGACCGACCGGTTCCAGTCGATGACCAGATTGTCATGCACATGGCCGTAGGAGGGATTCGGGCCGAAATCCGGATGATTCGGGTCGCAGAAGTCATGGCTCAGGCTGGCCAGACGCGGATACTTCCTCGCCCAGATCTCCGACTGATACGGAGACTGCCTCAGACGCACCCACATGCTGCCGGTCTCGTAATTGATGACCGACTTCACCGCCCAGCCGTCGTTCAGGAATCCGTCCCGGCCGCGGTTATCATAGGTGATGCCCCAGCCGCAGTTGACGATGATGTTGTTGTAAACGTGATTTTCACGGCCGCCGCCGATGAGGAAACCGTTCTTCTTTACGCCGACCAGCAGGTTTCCGTACGCCGTCTGGCCGGACAGCATGTCGTCGAAGTAGATTCCGTCCGGATGGAACCCCTCGCCGCCGATGTTGTACAGCACGTTGTAGCGCAGAACCGTACCGTAATCGGCCCAGTCCTGACCGGAATAGATCGCGCCGGCGTCCGAGGAATTGAGAACGACGTCGTGAATGTGGTTGTATTCGATCAGGTGATCGTTTCCGTAATAGAAGATGGCGCTGTGCGGCGCGTTGTACATCTCATTGTGCGAGCAGACATTGCCCACGCCGTTCAGATGAACGCCGCCGTAATAGGTCATGAAGACCTCGGCCCAGTCGTGGATCAGGTTATTGTCCGCGACGTTCTGACCGGGCGTCAGGGTATCCCTGTCGCCTCCGGTCAGCATGATGCCGCCCTTGCCGGTGTGAGAAATCGCGCATTCGCAGACGCGGTTTCTGTATCCGACGCCGTTGAAGGCATAGCCCATGACGCCGTATACCTTCATGCGGCGGAACACGCAGTCGTTCGCCTCAAATGCGACCGCATCCGCGCGGGTGCCCTTGACGGTCAGTCCGTCGAAGGTGATGTGATCTGCGCCCTTGAGGGTGATCACGCTGCGGCTCGTGATGGTCATTTCCACCGGCGCGGAGCCCAGCTCCTGCGGCGGATAGAAATAAAGCATGCCGCTTTCCCGGTCCAGATACCATTCGCCGGGGGTGTCCAGCTCGTCCAGAACGTTGTAGAAGAAATACAGCGCATCCTTGCGCGCGCCGTAGCGGGCGACATATTTCGGATAGAAGCTGCGGTGCTCCAGATCGAATTTGTCGATCGGGGTGGACGAATCCGCCCAGTCGTGATAGAAATATCCGTACGCCCAGACGCCCTCATGACTCTTCCACTTCATGAGCCGCGCAACGGTCGGCTTATCCATGATATAGATGCCGCCGAAATGGTTGCGGCGGTCGTTCCAGTCGTAATGATAATTCTGCTCCGGGAATTCGAACATATCGCCGACGTTCTGAACGGCGTCCAGCTTCAGAAATTCCTTGCTGGGATAGCGCGCCAGCGACATGCGCTTGCCGCCCATGAACAGCTCGCAGTTCGCGCCGGGCACATGGCAGTCATACTTCTCCTCGGTGCCGTATTTGCCGATCGGGAAAACGTTGCCCCAGTCGTCCTTCGTCAGCCCATAGCGCTTGAGATCGATCTGAACCGTCTTCTCCTTCGCCTCGCCGTGCAGCCTTTCCCGGATGCAGTCGGGGATGGGCTCGAAATCCTCCGCTCTGAGGGTTACGCCGCCGTTTAGTATGACCTCGCCGTCGCCGTATGCGCGGTAGGTAATCGGGCAGTGCTCGCTGCCGGAATCTGCTTCGGTCAGCAGGATGCCGCTTGTATGATATTCGCCGGCATGGACGCACACCGTCACGCCGTTTCGCCCGTTCTTGACTTCGCGGACAGCGGCAGCCGCGCGCTCAATCGTCGCAAAAGGCCGGTCAAAGGAACCGTCGTTTTCATCGTTTCCGCAGACCGATACATAAAAATCGCCGCTTACAATTTCGATGGGTCTGTCCGTAAATCTGGACAGCCTATCCATAAAGGACATGAATTTTCACCTCCAAAGACTCAGAGGTTCATTATAGCCCACATATGTGAATAAGTCAACCCCTCCGGGCGTCAGAAAAACCCGTCCGGAAGCAAATCCGGACGGGTTTTCATCGATTTTTGAATCAATCAGGCAGAAATCCGTTTATTCGCTCTGAACTGGCTGTTCAGCATGTTGGCATAGAAGCCGTTCTTCTCAATCAGCTCCTCATGCGTGCCGCGCTCGATGATCTGGCCGCCGTTGATGACCATGATGCAGTCGGCGTTGCGGATGGTCGAGAGACGGTGCGCGATGACGAAGCTGGTGCGGCCTTCCATCAGCTTGAGCATAGCCTGCTGGATCTTCATCTCGGTGCGGGTATCAACCGAAGAGGTCGCCTCGTCCAGAATCAGAACCGCCGGATTGGCCAGAATGGCGCGGGCAATGGACAGAAGCTGTCTCTGGCCCTGACTCAGGTTGCCGCCGTCCTCGGCCAGCTCGGTATCGTAGCCCTTGGGCAGGCGGGTAATGAACTCATGACAGTTGGCCAGCTTGGCCGCCTCGATGATTTCGTCCATCGTCGCATCCAGCCGTCCGTAGGCAATGTTCTCGCGGACGGTGCCTGCGAAGAGGTATACGTCCTGAAGCACCATGCCGAGGCTGCTTCTCAGGCTCTGACGCTGAATCTCGGTGATGTCGTGGCCGTCGATGCGGACGCGGCCGCCGTTGATGTCGTAGAAGCGCATGAGCAGGTTAACGATGGTGGTCTTGCCCGCGCCGGTCGGACCGACGAGCGCGATCATCTGACCGGCCTTGA
>JAFQQU010000201.1 GCA_017410445.1 Clostridia bacterium
AGACCGGCGTTGACCAGACGGTCCACCAGCGGCGTGATATTGGGCTTTGCAATGCCGAAACGCTTGGAAATTTCAGACACAGACATGGAACCCACTTCTTCCAGCATGGCCAGAACCTGGACATGGGAAAGCGGGATGCCCTGATCCGACTGAATCGCGCTCAGCTTAACCAGTCTTTTTTTCAGCAGCGGCTGCGCCTGAAAAACCCCCTGCGCAATCCGCTCAACGCATTCTGCGGAGACCTGAGTATACTTCTCCTCATTATTCATTTTACGTAACTCCTCCCTGTAATATCAAGGCCGATTTTTATCCGACTCAACAAATCCGAACAGACAGTATTGTAATGGATTTTGCGAAATAAAGCAAGAGCATTATTATAAAAAAATACTTGATATTGGATTTTTTGAAGACGAAATTATTCAAATCGCCGGAGAATCAGGTAAAATGCCGTCAGATTTGACAGATTCATTTCACCCGCTCCGATTTATGAATATATACAGTTCATATTCCCCGCCCGCATTTTTTTATGGAAAAGACCGGCTTCCCGGCGGCGTTTTGCGCGCAGGAAAGCCGGTCTTTCATGGTTTCAGCAAGGGTTCTTATCAGCCGCGGATGACGGCGGCGAAGTCCTTCTCGCAGACGGAGAGGATCTTGTTCATCGCGCCGGCGATATCGTTATCGGCCAGCGTGCGGTCGGCCGCGCGGAAGGACAGCGCGAACGCGACGGACTTCTTGTTCTCGCCCAGCTGCGCGCCGCGGTAGATGTCAAACAGCTTGACGTCCTCGATCAGCTTGCCGGCAGCCTTGCGGATGGCGGCCATCAGCGGGCCGACCTCGACGGACTCGTCCATCACCAGAGCCAGGTCGCGGGAGACGGCCGGGAAACGCGGCAGCGCCTTGACCGCGCCGATGCCCTGCTCGAAGGAGGGAATCAGGTGCAGGTTGATCTCGGCGACATAGACGCGCTTCTCGATTTCGAACTTCTCGGCGACGTCCGGATGGATCTCGCCCAGCTGCGCGATCACGGTTCCGTTCACGGTCATGATCGCCTTGCGGCCCGGATGATAATAGGCATCTCCGCCGGAAGCGACGTCGGGCTTCACGCCGAACGCGCCCAGTACGCACAGAACGGCGTCGCGCAGAGCGTAGAAGTCGATCTTCTCGCCGTACATGCCCATCGCCAGGCACAGGCGCTCGGTGGAGGGCTTGCCGTCCTCGGCACCGTAGGAGAAGATGGGGCCGGTTTCAAACATTCTGCCCTCGGCATTGCCGCGGTTCAGGTTGATGGACAGGGTGTTCAGCATGGAGGGAACCAGAGAGGTGCGCATGACCGAGGTATCCTCGCCCAGCGGGTTGCGGATGACGATCGGATTGAGGCGCGCATCGTTCTCCTCAAGGCCCAGATTGGCGGTCCACTTGGGCGTTACGAAGGAGAAGTTCATCGCCTCGTAGAAGCCCATGCCGACCAGCGCATTCTTGACGGTGTCCAGCAGAACCTGGCGGTCGCTGCGCTTGCCGGCCATGGTCACGCCGTTCATCAGAGTGGAGGGAATGTTGCTGTAGCCGTGCAGGCGCAGAACTTCCTCGGAGATGTCGGCATAGGTTTCCATGTCCAGACGCCACTCGGGTACGGTGCAGTACAGCACGCCCTCGGAGAGCTCTACCTCAAAGCCCAGGCGCTCGAGGATGTCCTCCATCTCCTCGCCAGACAGATTGGCGGCGATGCGGCGGTTGATGCGCTCAACCTCGGCCTCGATGACCTGATCTTCCTGAGGATTCGGATAATGATCGAACGCGCCGGGAACGACGTCGCCGCACTCCAGCATGTTGACCAGCATGCAGGCGCGCTCCAGCGCCTCCATGGTGTTGCGTACGCATACGCCCTTCTCGAAGCGGCCGCTGGCCTCGGTGCGGATGCCCAGCGCGCGGGAAGTCAGGCGGTTGTTGGTGCGGTCGAACGCAGCGCACTCGAACAGGACGTCCGTGGTGCCTTCCATGATTTCGCTCTCTTCGCCGCCCATGATGCCGGCAAGGCCGGTCGCGTTTTCGGCGTCGGCAATGACCAGCATGGAGTTATTGAGAACATGCTCCTTGCCGTCGAGGGTGGTGAGGTTCTCGCCGTCCTTGGCGCGGCGCACGACGATGGTGTTGTCGCGGACCTTGGAAAGGTCGAACGCGTGCATCGGATGGCCGGTTTCAAGCATGATGTAGTTGGTGATGTCAACGATGTTATTGATCGGGCGGACGCCGGCGCCGTAGAGATACTCGCGCATCCACTTGGGGGAACGCTCGATCTTGACGTTCTTGATCACGCGGGCGCAGTAGCGCGGGCACAGCTCGTCGTCCTCGACGATGACCTTGGCGTAATCGTCGAAATTGCCCAGCTCGGGCTTCTCCTCCACCGCGATTTCGGGCATGAGGCAGTGAGTATCGAGCACGGCGGCGCTTTCGCGGGCCAGACCCCATACGCTCAGGCAGTCCGGACGGTTGGCGAGGATTTCGAAGTCAACCACGTCGTCGCCCAGGCCGAAGATTTCCTTGACGTCGGTGCCGGGGGCGTATTCTTCCTGCAGCAGGATGATGCCCTCGTCGCCGCAGTGGGGATACAGTCCTTCCGGAACCTCCAGCTCGGGGCCGGAGCACAGCATGCCCTGGCTCTCCACGCCGCGCAGCTTGCCGCGCTTGATCTTGACGCCGCCGGGCAGATGAGCGCCTTCCAGCGCCGCGCAGACCCACGCACCCTCATGCACGTTGGGCGCGCCGCAGACGATCTGCAGGGGCTCTTCCTTGCCGACGTCTACCATGCACACATGCAGGTGGTCGGAATTGGGATGCATTTCGCAGGAGAGAACATGGCCGACAACCACGTTGTCAAACTGCTCGCCGGTCTTCTCGACGCCTTCGACGCCATTGCCGGCCATGACCATTTTGGAAGCGTATTCCTCGGCGGCCATATTGATTTCGGTATATTCCTTCAGCCATTTCATAGGCACTTTCATAACTAGATTTCCTCCTTGAATAGGGTTATAGGAGCGTTGGCGGAAGGCTCCCCTGTGTAAGGGGAGCTGTCAGCGAAGCTGACTGAGGGGTTGTAACGCAGCGAATATGTACTAGGCGCACAATTCGAAGACTTGTTGAAAAGGTGCAATGCTGCAACCCCTCCGGCGCTGTGCGCCACCTCCCCTTGCACAGGGGAGGCTGTTGGTGCGTTTTTCGCAGCTTATCGGAACTGAGAGAGGAATCTCAGGTCGTTTTCATACAGATAGCGCATATCCGGCACGTTGTACTTCAGGATGGTCAGGCGCTCTACGCCCATGCCGAATGCGAAGCCGGAATACTTCTTGGAGTCGATGCCGCACATTTCCAGAACCTTGGGGTTGACCATGCCGGCGCCCAGAACCTCGATCCAGCCGGTGCCCTTGCACATGCGGCAG
>JAFQQU010000202.1 GCA_017410445.1 Clostridia bacterium
CCCCACGCCGTAATTCGGCACTGTGTAATTGCCCAGTCCGGTCAGCGCGATCACAATAATCAGTATCGGGCTGATGATCGACGCTGCAACAGCTGCCTGTCCCAAGATCAGCGCGCCGACCAGACCGACTGACGGACCAATCAGCGACGGTACGCGCGTGCTCGCCTCATTAAGCAGAAAAAACGCAGTCTCCATGATCAGCACCTCGACCAGTACGGGAAACGGGACCTTTGCCCGCGTCTCTATGATTGAAGTTAGCAGTTCCATCGGTATCATGTGCTGATGAAACATTGTAAGCGCGACATAGACGCCCGGCACAAGCAGCGACAGCACGATTCCAAGCATCCGGATCAGCCTTACAAAGGTGCCGTACTGCCAGCGCATAAAGCTGTCGTCCGACGCATGCAGAAGATGCCAGAACGAAATCGGCGCAACCAGCACATAAGGCGACCCGTCCACCGCCACAATCACCTGCCCGTCGCTCAGGCAGGACGCCGCGCGGTCAGGGCGTTCGGTTTCAAGCATCTGCGGCATCAGGGAATACGGATGATCCTCAATCAGCTGCTGAAGATATCCGGTTCCCGGGCACTGCGGAATATTCAGCGCCCGTATCCGGTTTCTGACTCTTTCCAGCGCCCGTTCATTCACAACGCCCTTGAGATACATAACGGAAACCAGCGTCGGCACCTGCGTACCCACCGTGAATATATCGCTCACCATATCTTCGGATTGCACAATTCTCCGGATGAGCGTGATGTTCGTCCGGATACTCTCGACAAACCCCTCCTTCGGTCCGTATACGACGGATTCATTGCTTGTCTTCTCCACCGACCGCTTTTCATATCCGCGCGTTTCCATAGCTATCGCTTCCGGACATCCGTCGATCATCATCGCGCTCTTGCCCATCAGAATCTGCTGCGTCATCTCCTGAAACCCGGTGATTTTCTTTGCATCGTCGATGGCAATCACACGACGAATCAGAAAATCCGCACGTTCTTCCGGCTCGACAGGCTCTTCAGCTTTCGCCTGCAAACACCTTTCCAGTATGAACTGATCAACCACCGCGCGGCCCGCCATTCCTTCAAGATATACAAGGCATACACGGAATCCGCATGTTTCCAGTTCCCGCAGAATAACGTCCTTGTTCGGCGGTATATTCATGATCTTCCGGATCTTGTCCATATTATCGTCCAGCGACCGCGTGAGATCGCTGCGAATAAGCTCCAGATTCGGTTTATCCGTCATAACCCATCCCTCCTTCCAGTCATTATTCCTATTATTTCCGAAAACAGGATTGACAATCAAAGATTTCTCACGCATAATACACTTGATCAAAAGAAATCCTCCATTTCACAACGATATATTCAAGGAGTATTGTCATATGAATCCGAACAACTGGTCCCTCGCAGTGTATACCCCGGGCGAAAAAGAGCTTCTGAGCATGCCTGTGTCTTCCGGTAATGCCGTTGCAGAAGCCAACGGTATCCGCGTTACCCTCAGTTTCAGACAAGTCGGCGATATCGCCTTCTACGAAGCTTCCGCCGCCTCTGACAACGACGCCTCCTGCTATTTCAGCCTCGTCCGCAAAAACGCAGAGGAAATGCTCTCCTTCAACGGCCCCATCGAGGAGCGCGACGTATATCGCCAGAGCCCGCATGATCCCAAGCAGTATCATCTGCGAATGCTCAAGCAGGCTGTTCCCATGGGCGCCGCAAAGACCGAGGACGGATACGAGGTCGCCCTGTCGGACGCTCCTTACTTCTCCGACAACTACACCACTCAGGAATTCATCCCGGCCGAGAAAACCTTTCTCATCTCCTCCGGCGACAGCGGCAGAAAGCCCGGCTATGAAGGCGGTCTTGATTTCCTGCCTTATTATCATTCCGTCGGCGGCGAAAAAACGCATACCTTCCGCTTCCTGATTTTCTCTTCCCGCGCCAAATCGCTGGCCCGCCTGCGCCTCGACGTATTCAGCGCCATCGAACAGTGCTTCGGCGAGGGAAGCGGTTCTCCGTACCATGCAATCTGCTTCTCCACCAATTACATGCACCTGCGCAAAAACGAAACCGGCACCAGCGATGTGTGGGTGGTCGCAGGCATCGAATACGGCAACACGCAGTATATCCGCGACAGCTTCTGGCAGAGCATGATTCTTCCTGCCGATATTGCCGCCGAGTGCAATCGCGTGCTCACGGCGGAGCGGTGCGTCAATGCAGAAAATCCCCTCATCCTTCTTCTGTGGGCCTATCGCGTATATAAGACCGGCGGAACGCCCCGCATGGACGACGTCAAGAAGTCTCTTGAGCGCATCCGCATGTGCACGACGGACGGCTGCTTCCATCCGAAAGTCGATGCTCATGGCCGCCACGACTTCCGCTCCTGGTTCGATCTGTGCGCCCACACAGACACCGACGCCATCACCTATAATCAGGGTCTTTATGCCACCGCTATGCACGGAGCATACGAAATGGGCCTTGCCTCCAAGGAAGAATACGAACTGGCCGCAGAGCGCTACCGCGGCATGTTCATAAAGGATCTGGGAATCTACCCGGTCAGCCGCGAAAAAATCGGCCTGTGCGTAGACGCGCTGATCGGCGATCTGCTTCACCACCTTCTTTTCGGAAGCACCATTCTGCCCGATGCGGACGTTCTCAGCCATTACCGCACGGTCTGTGAGCGCTGCACGACGAAATACGGCGTAAAGGTCTGCGCGGCGCTTGACGGCAGCTACAACGACGCGTCCTTCTTCGGCATTCCCGGCTATCTGGCCGATTACTTCACCGATCCCAAATACGCGGCACGGCCCGGACACTATATCTGGGGCTCGTCCTATTTCATCTACGAAATGCTCTTCCACATCGCCGCGCATCTTCACGGCGCGGAGGAAGCCGAGCAGAACGTGATCAACCGCACGATGCTCGATCTGTCTCTGGGCAGCACCTATTTCGAACACATTGATACCGATATCGGGAAGCCCAACAAGGCCAATCAGGGCTGGAACGCTGCCATCTACGCCATCTGGCAGCAGCTCATCGACGAAGGCCACGCGACCGACCGCTACTTCCGCGAGGTGGATCAGTACCTGAATACCGTAGAATAAACCGTAATTAGGCACAGAAACAGCCCCAATGTACCGTATCCGGCGCATCGGGGCTGTTTTTCTATCCTGCGATCTCCCGCAGGCGCTTGATGATTCTGCTCTCAAGCCGCGAAATCTGAACCTGCGTCATCCCGAGTTCCTTTGCTATGCTGGTCTGCGTCTGTTCAAGGAAATATCGCCTATTAATCAGTTCCCTTTCGAACGGCGGCAGCTGCTCAAGCATCTCCTTAAGCGCAATCCGGTCTACCACGTCGTTCGTCCGGTCCTCTCCGATGGTATCCTGCAAAAGGATTCCGCCGTCGTCACCGAGCGGCTCGCTGAGTGAGCGCACACTCCTTCCCGCCTCCATTGCAAGCACCGTTTCCTCCCTGCTCAGCCCAAGTTTTTCTGCCATTTCCGAAACAGGCATATGTTCCCCGCATTCCTCCATCAGTTTCGCTATCCGCACGGAATTCTCCCGGATCGATCTTGATATATGCACCTGTCCGTCATCCCGCAAAAACCGTCTGATCTCGCCCATGATCAGCGGCACCGCATAGGTTGAGAAACGAACCGCATACCCTGTATTGAAGTTGATCACCGCCTTGTGAAGCCCGAGCCGTCCCAGCTGATACAGATCCTCCATATCTCTGCCCCGCCCGGCAAATCTGCGTGCGACATATCTGACCAGCGCTTCATGGCGGAGCGTCATTTCCTCCGCTGCCTGCCTGTCCCCTTCCTGCGCAGACCGAATCAGCGCCTCGTCGCTTTGGTTTTCATAGTCAATCAAGCCCGGCGCGCCGCGGGACAGGGCGCAAGGATCTGCTTGGACATCCGGACAGTCGTTCCGCGTCCGGGCTCTGAATGAACCTCAACATCGTCCATAAAGCTCTCCATTACCGTAAATCCCATACCGGACCGCTCGGCAGATTCCATCGTCGTAAAGAACGGCTGGCGTGCCTGCTGAATATTCCTGATGCCGCAGCCATTGTCAGTCACCTCAACCGTCAGCCCGCCCGCATCGTCCAGCAGTGCGCGCATGCGGATCGTTCCCTTCTTTTCTCCGTATCCGTGGACGACGGCGTTCGTCACCGCCTCCGATACAGACGTCTTGATATCGCCCAGCTGCTCCAGCGTCGGATTCAGCGGCAGAATAAACGCACTGATCACCATCCGTGCAAACGCCTCATTGGCCGGACAGGACAGAAAATCCAGCTTCATTTCATTGATAATACTCATCTCCATTTCCCCCTATGCCAGCTTTTCGATGATCTGATACAGCCCGGACAGCTCAATCAGCCGGTCTACCTGCGCATTCCCCGGCTGAACGGCAATGCTCCCGCCCCGGCGCATCATCGCTTTGTACCGGCCGATCATCATCCCGATGCCCGAACTGTCCATAAATGTAAGCCCGCTCAGATCAAACACCAATCTCCTGATTCCGGGGTCAGAAATCAGTTCGTCCAGTTCTTCCCGGATTCTGCCTGCTGTGCTGTGATCAAGGTCGCCTGTCAGCCGCACCGTCATCGTGCCGCGCTTTTTTTCATGAGTCAGCATACTTATCTCCTCCATTCTTTGATGGAGAATACATTCAATTCTTTTCTGATAAAGCCCTGCTGCGGAAATTGTGTGCTTCTGTCGAAGAAAATCGAGCGTCCGGCACAATTCATCACCGTTTGCGCAATGTACCTTTCAGCGCTCAATTCCGACATTTCAGACGCTTTTCCATCAAATATATGCTCTTTCTATTTTCATCCGAATCCATTTCATGTATAATACAATCATCAACTACGAAAGAGGTGCCCCTAATGAAAAAGAAACTCGTCAGCTTTCTCGTTCTGCTTGCTGTGGTCGCTATTGCAGCCATCATTATTCTCAGCAGCTGCCTGATCTCCATTCCCACCGGCCACACCGGCGTCGTAACCACCTTCGGCCGCGTCGCCGAGCACACCCTGAGCCCCGGCATGCACCTGAAGATGCCTACTCAGAAGATCATCGTCATGGACAGCCGCTCTCAGAAAAAGACCATTACCACACAGGCCTTCTCCAGCGACATCCAGCAGGTAGACATTACCTGTTCGATCAACTTCTCCGTTCCCAGCGATGGCTGCCGTGAGCTCTACGAAAGCGTCGGCGTCAGCTACTACGACACCATCATGATGCCCCGCCTGATGGAGAACATCAAGGCTGTCTTCGCGAATTACTCCGCCGAGCGGCTGATTGCCGTCCGCAATGAGCTGTCCGGTCAGGTGCTCACCGCGCTGACCGAAGAAATGTCCGCCTACGGCATTTCCGTCATCAGCCTGTCCATTGAGGACATCGACTTCTCCGACGCCTTCACCGAGGCCGTAGAAGCCAAGCAGGTCGCCGAGCAGACCAAGTTGAAGGTCGAAACCGAGCAGGCGCAGCAGGTCAGCGTAGAGAAGGCCTCCGCCGAGCGCCGCATCATCACCGCTAAGGCGGAAGCCGAGGAACGCGCCATTCTGGCCGAGGCCGACGCCGCCGTCGCCCGCATCGAAGCCGACGCCAAGGCTTATGCCATCGAAAAGGAAGCCGAGGCCAACGAGCGCCTCGCCAAGTCCCTGACCGACAACCTGATCGACTACATGAAGGTCAATCAGTGGAACGGTTCCCTGCCCGCGATCACCGGCGGCGCGACGCCCATCATCGACACCTCCGACCTGATCGACGCAGACAAGTAACTCGAGGAGGAGATAAGCCATGTCCAAGGTTCGGATTGCTCAGTTTTACTGCATCGCAGTGTCCATCCTCAGCATGATCGTCATGGGCGCTCACCTGTTCCTCGGAGACGGCATCAAAAACCCCTCTCCTTTAGTGGAGATTACCGCTGTTCTTACATTCGCCGGTCTCGTCGGAAACGCTATCTGCGCTTTCATCCGGTATGA
>JAFQQU010000203.1 GCA_017410445.1 Clostridia bacterium
TGACAATCGTCGTTCCGGCATACTCCGGCGCTTCAAAGAAGCCGTTCTTCTTGGTTCTTCTGCCGACAATCTTATTGAAGGAAACCGTCTCGCCCGGCTCTACCTCAAGGAAGTTGAAATAGCCCAGCGCCAGATTGACGTTCATATCTCTGTCGGAAGAGCTGGTTGCAAGCGAGGTTGTGCATTCGCCCAGAAGAATCGTTGCCTTTTCCAGTTCTTCCCGGCTCGGAGAAGGCTCCAATACCGCAGGCTTCAGTTCAATCTGCTCTTCCCCGCCGTACAGGATGATGTTTGCCAGCTGTTCGGTCAGCGCTTCGCTGTCCAGATTGTATCCGACAGCAGAATCCGTAAACACGAACTCTTCGCTTTCTACAATCATTCTTGTCGCATGAACCGGTTCGCAGTCAATCGCCGCCTTGATTTCACGAACAAACGATTCCAGCGCTTCACGGTCATACGTCAGCTCGGCCGACAGATCGACCGGGTTTTCTGCAAGCCCGCGAATCTGTTCGAGCCGCTCCTGATCCGTACCGGTTTTGCCGATGGCCCACGCTTCGTCAACCCGCGTTTCCAGGTCAATCTGCGCGCCCACCTGCGCCGGAACGAATGTCCAGCTCATCTCACCGAATGTCAGAACAACCTGTTCATTGATATTGGCAGCAAACCGACCTGTCAGCAGCGCGTACGCCTCGTCATACCCGTATCCCGTCAGTTCTACGCCGTTGATCGTCACGCCCGGCTGAAATGTCTCTGCGTATTCGCCCAATTCCGCCTGAATGGCGCGCTCCGTCCGGGCATTATTAACCGAACGAACGATCACGAGAATCAGTACTGTAACAAGAATCAGAGCAGCAGCCGCGAAAATCAGCCGCCGTTTTCTGATCTGATCCCTTTTTCGAACCGTTTGCGGTTGATAGCTTCCTTTTCCCGCATAGCGATTGCTCATAGTCCCTCCGATTCAGGAATAGCCTTCAGAAACCGTTCCAAATCAGCTTCTTTTGTCTTCCAGTATTGCATTCCGTCGCCGATTGCGACATTCTTGATCGTTCCGTGATAGTCGCTTCCGCCGGTCACAAGGAGGCCTAGATCCTTGGCTGTTCTGGCAAAAGCGATCGCCTGCTGCTGAGAATGCGCCATATGATAGGCCTCGATTCCCTTAAGCCCCGCTTCCTTGAGCTCGGCAAAACGATCCTTCATCCAGAATGCATCGCCGTGATTCTGTCCCGGATGGGCAATCACCGGAAGCCCTCCTGCCGATGCGATCAGACGAACCGCCTGACTGACCGTCAGCTTCTCGCGTTCGACATAGGCAGGCCGACCGGGCGCCAGATACCGGTTGAACGCCTCGCGAACATCCCGAACTATGCCGTCCTCGACCAGCACGCGGGCCAGATGAGACCGTCCGACCGATTCCTTGGCCAGTCCTGTCACGCGGCCCAGATGAATCGGAATCCCAAGATCATTGAGCTTCATGACCATCTGCCGCATGCGCTGACTGCGCTGATTGCGCATCTTCTCCAGCATCTGAACCAGCATTTCAGGTTTCTGAACGGCATACCCGAGGACATGTACCTCGGTGTCGCCGCCCGCGCTGATTTCAACGCCCGAAATCACCCGAACGCCCAGACGCTTTCCGGCTTCCTGCGCTTCGCGCACGCCGCTCATCGTATCGTGATCGGTGATCGCGAGCAGCTCGAATCCTTTTTCGGCAGCGAGAGAAACCAGTGCAGAAGGCGTATCTGTACCGTCAGATGCCGTTGTATGCAGATGCAGATCAAATTTCACTGGTTCCCCTCCTTTCCGTAAACAATTCCATCAGTTCGCTTCTGCCGCCGCTTCGGGAGCAGCGTCTTCGGTCTTCTCTTCCGGGATTGCTTCACCGTTCATAACTGCCATAAATTCGGCTTCGTTGATCTTTTCGCGTTCCTGCAGAATCTGAGCGAGCAGATCCAGCTTGTCCCTGTTTTCCGTCAGGATCTCAGTGGCTTTGCGGTAGCTTTCATCCAGCAGCGCATGAACTTCCTCGTCGATGGTCTTGCTGACCTCTTCAGAAATGTTCGAGCGGGACTGAGAGAAATTGCGGCCGAGGAAAACTTCCTGATCTCCCCCCAGGAAGATCGGGCCCAGCTTCTCGCTCATGCCATATTCGGTAACCATGCTGCGGGCCAGCTCGGTGGCGCGTTTCAGATCGCTGGTGGAACCGGTCGTTACATCGCCGAACACCAGCTTCTCCGCGCAATGGCCGCCCATCAGGCCGCACATCATCGCTTTCAGCTTCTTGCCGGGCATGTAATGAGTCTCCTCAGCCGGCAGCGACATGGTGTATCCGCCCGCGCCCTTGCCGCGCGGGATGATCGAAATCTCATGAACCTTATCGGCCTCAGGCAGATAATGATCCACAACCGCATGGCCCGCCTCATGATAAGCGACCAGACGCTTGTCCTTCACCGTTACCTTATGGCTCTTCTTTTCAGGTCCGACCTGAACGCGGGTGATTGCATCCTCAATCCGCTTCATGGTGATGGTCTTCTCATGAGCGCGCGCGGTCAGAATCGCCGCTTCGTTCATGACGTTTTCAAGATCCGCACCGGTGAAATACGGAGTGCGCTTGGCGATGACGGACATATCGACATCCTCAGCCAGCGGCTTGCCCTTGGAATGGATTTTGAGGATTTCCTCACGGCCCTTGATGTCCGGATAGTTAACCACGATCTGACGGTCAAACCGGCCGGGACGCAGCAGCGCCGGATCCAGAATGTCCGCGCGGTTGGTGGCCGCCATGACGATGATGCCCTGATTGGCCGTAAAGCCGTCCATCTCGACCAGCAGCTGATTCAGGGTCTGCTCGCGCTCGTCGTGTCCGCCTCCCAGGCCCGCGCCGCGGTGACGGCCGACCGCATCGATCTCATCGATGAATACGATCGCCGGAGAATGCTTCTTCGCCTGGTCGAACAGGTCGCGCACACGGCTTGCGCCGACGCCGACGAACATCTCAACGAAGTCTGAACCGGAAATCGTGAAGAACGGAACGCCCGCCTCGCCTGCGACCGCACGGGCCAGCAGCGTCTTACCGGTGCCGGGAGGGCCTACCAGAAGAACGCCCTTCGGGATGCGCGCGCCGACGTCCAGGAAGCGCTTGGGGTCCTTCAGGAACTCGACGATTTCACGCAGTTCCTCGGTTTCCTCTTCCGCACCGGCTACGTTTCCGAAAGTAACTTTATTCTTGTCCGGATCGCTCATCCGTGCGCGGGAGCGGCCGAAGTTCATAACACCCTTGTTGGAGCCGCCGCCCTGCTGCCTCATGACGAAGAACAGCATCAGCGCCATCAGGCCGACGGTGATCAGAATCGGCATCAGCTCCATCCACCAGGACGTACCCTGAGGCGGCTGAACAGTAATGCTGAATTTGTAATCGCTGACGGTTACCTGATCCGCATCAATGTTCAGTCTGGCCGCGTAGATCTTGTCTACATCGTTATAGAACTGCTCAACGCTGGGCAGAGTAGCCGTTACATTATATCTGACTCCGAATTCGGACGCCGGAATGCCGCTGTCGAACGTGCTGGCGATCAGCGCCATTTCACTGGTCATCACATGCTCAATCTTGTCTTCTTCAATCATTTTGAGCACTTCGGTATAGTTCAGTTTCTGAATCTGATCTCTGGGGCCGGAGCCAAACATTTGAACGACCAGCAGAATGATCATTACCAGAA
>JAFQQU010000204.1 GCA_017410445.1 Clostridia bacterium
CGATGGACTCCAGGGTCACGCCCTTCAGGATCTCCATAGCCTCGTCAAACTTCTTGCCCTCGCCCAGCAGGGTGCCGATCTTACGGGTACGGCCGCCGAACACGGTCACGTACAGGTCGCCCGCGCCGAAGATGATGTTGTCGTCGTGTACGTCCAGATGCTTCAGAATCCGGCGCATTTCCTTGACGCCCTGACCAAACAGCGCGGCCTGAGAGTTGTAATGCTGAACGCCGACGCCGTCCTTTTTCTCCGCCATGCCGACCGCCAGCGTGACGCCCAGCGCGTAGGCGTTCTTCAGCGCAACCGCGCATTCGACGCCCAGCGTGTCGGTCGAAACGCTGATGTGGTAATACTCCGTGCGGAACATTTCGCGCAGCTTTCTGAGCAGACCGATGTCATCGCCGCAGAAGCATACGGTCGTCGGATCGAGGTCGGCCAGCTCGTAGCTGGTGCAGGGGCCGCCGACAGCGTTCAGCGACAGATTGCGTCCGGCTGTGCGCTGTTTGTAGTAATCCAGATAGGAGATCAGCGTGCCGTCCGGCAGGTTGATGAGGCCCTTGGTGATGGAGAGAACGGGCAGGGTTTCGGGGATGACGGGCAGGATGTTTTCTGCAAACCAGTCCACGCCGAAGCTGCTTACGCCGCCGATCAGCAGATCCGCGCCGTTCAGAGCGTCGTTCAGCTCCTCGATCTGATAATATTTTACGCCGTCCGGCAGGGTGCGCTTCAGGTTGATGTGATAATTATCCTGACGGGCGCGGTCGATGATCTCGCGGTCCAGCGGAGTGCCGACCAGGCGGACCTCATGGCCGTTGGTCCGCGCCGGAAAGCTCATGGCGGAGCCCATCTGGCCTGCGCCGACGATGGTAATGATGCTCATGGGAGAATTTCCTCCTTTTCGTCGAATAGAGACAGTGTTCTGTCTGAATTATAATAACGGGAAAGGTCCGTGTCAACTGCCGGAAGGCAGGTTTTCGGAAATTCTGTCGCCGCGGAGCGGTTGTATACATGAGGAAACCCCGATGCAAGCCCGCGTGGCCGCATCGGGGTTTTCGCATTACGGGATCAGAACCTGATATTCCATGTACAGAACGGCGCCGTCCTGAATGATGGTTCTGAACATGGCCGGGCTGTCGCTGTTTTCCTCATAGGTCAGCACAGCGTCCACCAGCGACGCCATGTCCGGTTCGACCGGGTAAAACAGCGAGGGATCGTCTGGATTGGGGAAGAGGATGACTGCATTTTCCCAGAACGGATAACATACGCCTTCGGAAGCGGTTTCATCCTGTCCGGTCAGCTGAATCTGAACGGTTCCGTCCTCGCAGGAGACGACGTCCGTCAGCATTGCGGTCAGGTCGACGGGATCAGCGCAGCGGGTGACGGCAAAACCGCCCTCCGAGAAGGAAGAAACGACGGACGACATCAGCTCCTCCGCTTCCAGGCCCCACGTGTCGACCGAGAACTCAAGGATCATATGGTCCCCGAATCCGGCCGCCCAGCAGTGCGCCAGATGCGGCTCGTCCCCTTCCAGATAGGTGTAGGCATAGGAGAGGGAGAGGAAACCGGAGGAATCCGGCGTGAGCGTCAGTACGGCGTCGCTGACGGCCAGCATTTCTCCGGCCCGGTCCAGCCGTTCGGAGAGGTATTCGGCGGAAGTGAGTTCGGTTTCGACAGATGAAACCGTCATCAGCCCCTCTGTATGCGACAGCTCAAGCAGGACGCCCGGCATATTCAGCCGGTAGCCCGGCATCCAGTCGATCAGCGCTGCCCGGTCATAGGAGACGACGGCCAGCTGATCGGTGTTTTCCGCCGAAGCGCCGACAGCCATCATCAGCAGGAGTGCGGCGATCAGACAGAAGAGTCGGGTCGCATTTTTCATGGAACGATCACCTCCCGGATCAGTGTATGCCTGAAAATCAGAAGATCGCGTCGATAAACTCCTTCGCGTCGAAGGGCTGCAGGTCGTCGATCTGCTCGCCGACTCCGATATAGCGAACCGGCAGGCCCAGCTCATGGCGGATGGCGATGGCAATGCCGCCCTTGGCGGTGCCGTCCAGCTTGGTCAGGATGATGCCCTCAAGATCGGCGACGTCTTTGAATACATTGGCCTGCGCAAGGCCGTTCTGACCGGTGGTCGCGTCGATCACCAGCAGGGAGCGGGCCTTCGCCTCGGGGAACTCGCGGGAGATGACGCGCGCCATCTTCTTGAGCTCCTCCATCAGGTGCGCCTTGTTATGCAGGCGGCCGGCGGTATCGACGATGAGGACGTCTGCGCCGCGCGCCTTGGCGGCCTGAATGCCGTCGAATACGACGGAGGCGGGGTCTGCACCCTCATGACGCTTGATGATCGGAACGCCTGCGCGCTCCGCCCAGATGGTCAGCTGATCGGCGGCGGCGGCGCGGAAGGTATCGCCGGCGCAGATGATGACGCGGCGGCCGACCGTCTTCAGGCGGGAAGCCAGCTTGCCGATGGAAGTGGTCTTGCCGACGCCGTTGACGCCGATGACGAACAGAACCATGGGGGAGGCCAGCTTCATCGGCTCGCTGCCCATGATGTTTTCGAGAATCTCCTTGAGCGCCTCGCGGGCTTTCGCGGGATTGCCGATTTTCTCGTTCTTGCACTTGTCGCGCAGCTGGTTTACGGCCAGCTCGGTGGTCTTGACGCCGACGTCCGCCATGATGAGGATGTCGGTCAGCTCATCATAAAAATCATCGTCCAGCTCGACGTAGGTTTCAACCAGTTCGTCCATTCGGCCGGACAGGTTTTCGCGCGTGCGCGTCAGTCTGCTTTTCAGCTTGTCAAAAAGGCCCATTAGGGGTCAGCTCCTTTCTGGTGGGGAGGCGGCCGCTCATTCCATGGCGATGGCCTCGCTCATCTTTACCGATACCATTTTCGAAATGCCCTTTTCTTCCATTGCAACGCCGTACAGCGCGTCGCACCGCTCCATGGTTCCCTTGCGGTGGGTGACGACGACAAACTGCGTGTTGCGGGAGTAGGTGCGCAGATATTCAGCGAAATTGTCGATGTTTGCATCGTCCAGCGCCGCCTCGATTTCGTCCAGGAAGCAGAAGGGCGTAGGCTTGAGCTTCAGCATGGCGAAGAGGATGGCGATGGCGGTCAGCGCGCGTTCGCCGCCGGAGAGCAGCGAAAGCATCTGCAGTTTCTTTCCGGGCGGCTGTGCAACGACTTCGATGCTGCAATTGAGCACATCCTTCGGGTCAGACAGCTGCAGCTCGGCCCGCCCGCCGCCGAAAAGATTGACGAAGGTTTCCTGGAAATTCCTGTTCAGCGCGTCGAACTGCGTCCTGAACTGAACCTCCATCTTCTTCATCAGATCTTCGATGATCGAGGACAGGTCAACCTGCGCTTTGGTCAGGTCGTCGCGCTGCGCGGAAAGCTCCTCGAAGCGCTCCAGCGTCTGGCGGTATTCGTCCACCGCGCCGACATTGACCGAGCCCAGCGAGCGGATGCGCTGCCGGATGTCGGAAATGCGCCGCTCGGATTCGGTGAGCTTAAAGCCCTCCTCGCGGAATTCCTGCGCGCCGGCATAGGTGAGCTCGTAATCCTCCCAGATCCGGTCGGTCATCTGCTTGAACTCGGCTTCGACGCGCGAAAGCTGCATCTCGGCCTTGTGCTGGCGCTCGACGAAGCTGTCCAGATCGGAACGCAGGCGGTCGAGCGACTCGGCGATGGCCTTTAGCTGCTGCTGCGCGCCGGTTCGGCTGCGGTCGATCTTTTCGAAGGAGAGCCGCGCTTCGGCCAGTTGGCCGCGGCAATCGGAGAGCAGGTCGGTTTCTTCTTTGAGCTGCGCCTGATCCGAGAAAATCGTTTCCTCGACGGCCTTCAGGGCGGCTTCGTTGTCTTCCTTCTGGCGGGCAAGATCCTGATGCTCACCGGTCATGCGCTGAAGGTCTGCGGTCAGGGCGGTCAGGCCGCGTTCCCGGGCTGCCTGTACGATGTGCTCGTCGGTGACAACCTTCCGCTTCTGCGCAAGCTCATCGCGCAGCTCGGTGATCTCGCCGTTCAGGCGGCGAATCTCAGCCTGATGGTTTGCTTCGGTTTTTTCTTCGCCTTCCTGACGGCCCTGCAGCCGCTCGATGGCGCTGCGGACGTCGTCCAGCTGACTGCGCATGCGATCCGCTTCAGACTGGGAGCGGCTCAGGCGGTCTTTCTGCGCTTCAAGGGCTTCCCGGGCGGAAGCAAGATGCGCTTCCTCGCGGGCACAGGCGATTTCCTGTTCATGTACTTTGTCGAAGAGATCGCTTCTGACCTGTTTGAGCGCGGCGCGCTTTTCCTCGGTTTTCCGGATCGATTCGTTCAGGTTTGCGAGCGTTTCGTCCAGAGTGGTCATGCGCTCTCTGTGCTCGGCGATTTCGCGTTCGCGGGAGAGCAGGCTGGTGACGCGGGACTGCACGCTGCCGCCGGTCATGGAGCCGCCCGAGTGCATGACGTCGCCTTCCAGCGTGACCAGGCGGAAAGCATGGCGTCCGGCGCGCTGGATGCGGATGCCGCTGTCCAGATCTCTGGCGACGACCGTTCGGCCCAGCAGGCTGTCGACGATGCCCTGATATTTCGGGTCAAAGGTGATCAGCTCGGAGGCAAGGCCCACGCATCCGTCCAGCTTGAGCGCTTCCCGCTCATCCCTCGACAGCGTGCGTCCGCGCACGGAAGTGAGGGGGAGAAAGGTCGCGCGGCCCAGCCGGTTGTTTCTGAGGTAATCGATCATGCGCTTGGCGTCTTCCTCGCGGTCGACGACGATATTCTGAAGCGCGGCGCCCAGAACCATGTCGATGGCGCGCTCCAGCTCGCGCGGAACCTGAATGAGGTTTGCGACGACGCCGTGCACGCCGCTTGAGGGAAGCCGCTTGGCCTGCATGAGAACCTGTTTGACCGAATGCTGATAGCCCTCATAATCGCGCTGCATTTCTTCCAGTACCTTGAGGCGGGAAGCGGTTTCCTGCCTGCGGGAGAGGGCAGAGCGGTGTTCCGAGGCGAGTTTATCCGCCTCGGAAGAGGAGAGGGAAAGCGCCTGCTGCGTTTCCTGCAGCTGCTTGTCGAGTTTTTCCTTTTCGGTTCTCGCTTCGTTCAGTCCGGTTTCCGCCAGCTGAGCATCCTCTTCCAGATGAATCAGCTGTTCGCCGCCGGTTTCGTCCTCGCCGGCCAGCGAATTCAGCCGGTTCGTCAGCGCGTCCTCCATGGCTCTGAGGCGGGAGCGTTCGCTCTTGACGTCGGACAGGCGGTTGATGGCGTCGATCATCTGCGCCTTCAGCTGTTCCGCAGCCTGTTCGCGGCGGACAAGCTCGTCGTTGAGCGCGGTCAGCGCATCTTCCATGGCGGTGAGGCGGAACTTTGCTTCTTCCGCTTCCTGCGTTTCGCTTTCAAGGCGCAGACGGGTGTCCGTGATGCGCTGCTTCATTCCGTCTTCGCCCTCGCCGGCGTCGGCAAGCAGCGAAAGGATGCGGTTTTTTTCGCGTTCGGCTGCGGCAATGCGCTCTCTCAGAACGCCGGCTGCGCCTTCACGGGCTTCCACTTCCTGAATCAGCTTCTGAACAAGTTCGCGGGTTCCGGCAGCCTGCTGCTCGAGCTCGTTGAGCTCTTCCTGCGTCTTTTCGCGGCTTCCGGTCTCCTGCGTTTCGCGCGCTTCGCTCTGCGCGACGGCTTCGTTCAGCGCTTCTAGCGTTTCGCGGAGCTCCTTGATGCGCGCCTCGTAGCGTTCGCTGCGCAGAAGGAAAACGTTCAGCTCGAGCCCCTTCAGTTCGTCTCTCAGCTGAAGATATTCTCTGGCCGAAGCGCTCTGCGCCTTGAGCGGCTCGAGACGGGCTTCCAGCTCCGAAATGATATCCTGAACGCGGGCCAGATTGGCGGAGGTGTTCTCCAGCCGCTTCTCCGCTTCATTTTTCCGCGTCTTAAACTTGACAATGCCGGCTGCTTCTTCAAATACCTGCCGGCGTTCTTCGGACTTGACGGACAGTATCTCGTCGATGCGGCCCTGACCGATCAGCGAATAGCCCTCTTTGCCGATGCCGGTATCGCGGAACAGATCCACGATATCGCGCAGGCGGCATCCGTTGCGGTTGATCATGTATTCGCTGTCGCCGTTGCGGTATACGCGCCGCATGACCGCCACTTCGGAAAAATCGATGGGCAAAGCCCGGTCCTCGTTGTCGAAGGTCAGAATAACCTCGCACCAGGCCAGCTTCTTCCGCTTTTCCGTTCCGCCGAAGATGACGTCCTCCATCTTGCCGCCGCGCAGAGTTTTTGCGCTCTGTTCGCCCAGCACCCAGCGGACCGCGTCCGAAATATTAGATTTTCCGCTGCCGTTGGGGCCAACAACGCCGGTGATACCGACGTCGAAGCTCATTTCCACCCGGTCAGCGAAGGACTTGAATCCGTAGATTTCGAGTTTTTTCAGTCGCAACCGTTTGCACTGCCTTTCAGTTTGTTATAGGCCGTTTTTGCTGCCTGCTGCTGAGCAGCCTGCTTGCTGGAGCCGGTTCCCTCGGCGAGCGGTTCGCCGTCCAGCAGAACGCGCATAATAAAGGTAGGCTTATGCGCTTCGCCTGATGCAGACACCAGCTCGTATACCGGAGTCCGTCCGCCGTTTTTCTGGGTGAGCATCTGCAGGCGGGACTTATAGTCGGTAACGTCGGAAAAGGGGTCGCCCGTGAGCGCCTCCTTCAGGGCATAAAGGATGAGCCGCTCGGCTTCCTCATAGCCGCCGTCCAGATATACCGCGGCGAACACCGCTTCCATGACGTCGGACACGATGGACGGCTTTTTCCGGCCGCCGGTGTGTTCCTCGCCGGGAGAGAGGCGGATGAATTCGCCCAGACTGAATTTCTTCGACGCTTCGAACAGTGTCTCTTCCCGGACCAGCCGGGCGCGGGCGAAGGTCAGCTTTCCCTCCTGGACATTGGGGAAATTGGTAAACAGATACCGGCTGACCGCCAGCTCAAGTACGGCGTCGCCGAGAAATTCCAACCGCTGATAGTGGGGGATGTGCTTATCCCCGCCCAGAGAAGGATGAGTCAGCGCGGTTTCCAGCAGACTGACGTCCCTGAACTGATAGCCCAGACGTTTCATCAGGGTTTTCACAAAATAATCCTCTCAGTTC
>JAFQQU010000205.1 GCA_017410445.1 Clostridia bacterium
CGCCCCGCGCCGCCCATACAGGGAGGCGCTTTTTCATACTTCCGTACACTGCGCCGTACAGGAAAATTCCTTCCGCAGCAGCGGCCGAGAGATTTGTCAGCAGCAGCGCAAAGGTATTGACCGAGAATACCGGTTTTGTAATCCGCCATCCGAGCCGCACGCTGCCCGTCAGCATCAGCAGACACCAGAGTCCTGTAACTCCGGCTGCTCCCAGCGCGGCGGGACCCCAGAATCTTCCCTTCTTTTCCTCAGCATTCTTCAAATCCGTATTCGTCAGCCGGCAGAGCAAAATGCCCGATGCTGCGAGGACGGTGTTCCGCATCAACTGTCCGATTACGCCGGACCATCTGTACAGGAGCCGGACCGCCGCCGGGGCGCGCATGACGTTATTCTCTGTGATCCCCCATACATCCATCATCATGCCGTAAACCGACCAATACCCATAATAAACGCCCTCAGCCAACAGATACAGGCATGCAGCCAGCGCCAGCAGCCAGCCAATCTTTATTTCTCCGCTTTTTCCTCTGAATATGTTATCAAACCTTTTCAATTCCATTTCCTCCCGTACAATGTCCCCATTGATTATACATCCGTTTTTCCTGTTTCGCAACCGGAAACCATATTTCTCCGTCTTAGATAACATCATGGTACAAGGAGGTATTTCCCATGCGTCAATGGATCGCATTGCTTACCGCACTGTCTCTTTTCCTGCTACCCGTTAGTATCAGGGCCGAAGCAGCCGATATTCCCGGTCGTTCCTCAGAAAGAAACTCATCTCTTGCTCTGCTATCTTCTCTTTATGAAGGGCAGAACACGCTCGTGTTTTCTCCGCTCAGCCTGTCCGTTGCGCTCGGCATGGCCTTAGAAGGAGCAGACGGCGCCACCCGTGAACAGCTCGACGCATTCCTCGGTGGAAAGGCGCCCGGCGGCTTCGTGCTGGAGGATCTCCGCTATTCGGGCGCAGAAATGGCCAACGCCGCCTTCTGCCGCCCCGACTTTACGCTGCTTCCCGATTATGCGGACACTCTTATTGACCGTTTCGACGCCGATGCAGTCTCCATGCAGAACGGCAGTGTCATGGAACAGGTCAACGATTGGGTAAATGAACATACCGGAGGTTTGATCGATCAATTTCTCCCCGAAGAACCAGATCCTCTGACCAAGCTTCTTCTGGTCAACGCGCTCGGCTTCAAAGCCAACTGGGCGTCGCCCTTCGATCCGGTAAACACCGGCTTTTCCGTCTTCCATGCGCCCGAAGGAGATATCGAAGTCAGCAGCATGAGACAGACCTCCACTTTCCTCTATAAAGAAGCCGAAGCGTATCAGTCCGTCATCCTTCCTTACCGGAATTCCGCGCTCGAGATGGTCGTTTTGCTTCCGAAGGACGGCGATATCGGCGCGCTCATTCAGGATATCAGCAACACTCCGGACGATTTCATCCGTGAGCATCTGCCCGAGCAAACAGCCCGCGTCCGCCTTTCCCTTCCGAACGTCCATGCAGAATCTTCCTTTGAATTGAAGGATGCTCTTCAAATGTTCGGCGTCACAGACGCCTTTTCACCGGATCTTGCGGATTTTTCACGCATGGCCGAAAACGCCTGCGACCTTGATCTGCACATCAGCAGCGTGCTGCAGAAAACTATCCTCAAAGTCAACGAAACCGGCACCGAAGCCGCCGCGGCGACGCAGGTATCCATGGCCGTCCGGGGCGCATTCATTCAGGAAGAAACCGTCGAAATGAACGTGGACCGCCCCTTCATGATGCTCGTTCATGATCCCGCGAGCGGATATGTCCTGTTCGCTGCCTGCATCAACAATCCCGCATAAGCAAAATATATGAAATCACCCCGGCTGCCGGTTCATGTTCGGCTTCCGGGGTGATTCTTTCATTCTCAGTATACTTCGATGGGCAGCAGCTCAGCCTCGGCTCTCGCAGCAGTGATGAGAATCCGCAGCGTACCGGTCTTCGCATTAACCTTGCAGATGCGCTTATGGCCGATCACCGTACCGGCGTAAATCTGCACCCAGCGTCCGTATTCGTCCTGCGCCTGAATGACGAACGATTCAACCCGCTGTCCTTTTTCGCGGATGTTTTCCTTCAGCATAACATATGAGATCTCCTTCTGTCCATCCAGACTGATCTCATACATTCCCTGAGTGCATCCTTCTTCCTGATGACGAACAGTCTGCGCGCCGGCAGCCAGATTCGTTCCGAACGCCTCTTTCAGCGCGTCGCCCAGCTCGCGGAGCCGCACGACGTCTCTTTCGTCCAGCCTGCCGTTCGGCATCGGCGGCACATTCAGATGGAAGCAGGCATTTCCGCCGACCGAGGTCATATAGGTTCTCATCAGACGCTCGAGAGAATGCGGTTCCTCGACGGAATGATAGAACCAGCCGGGCCGGATGGACATATCCACTTCCGAGCCGCAGAAGCAAAGTCCCTTGCTGTACAGGATATTGCTCATTGCGCCGATGTCCGGAAGCGTGTTATACATGTGGGAAAGATCTCCCTTGAGCGGACCGGGGCCGGTCTGTACCTCGGCAAACTTTGTGAGCTCGCAGGGCGTTACTGCCCATTCGGCAAACCGCGCCGTACCGCTCTCATTTCCGATCCAGCGGACATCAGGACCCGCATCATTGAAAATAACCGCATTGGGCTGATATTTTCTGACCAGATCGATATATCCCTTAAAATCGTACACCTGTTTTTTGCCGTTGGGTCCCTCGCCGCAGGCGCCGTCAAACCAGACCATGAATACATCGCCATACTCGGTCAGCAATTCGGTCAGCTGAGCTTTATAGTAATCGTTATATTCATCCGTTCCGTACAGTGCGCAGTTCCGATCCCACGGAGAGAGATAGAATCCGAATTTGATGCCGCCCTTTCGGCAGGCCTCGGCCGCTTCGCGAACAACGTCTCCCCTGCCGTTTTTCCATGGGCTGTTCTTTACCGAATGCTCGGTATATTTGCTCGGCCACAGACAGAAACCGTCATGATGCTTAGCTGTTATGACAAGGCCCTTTGCACCGGCAGCCTTAACGGCCTCAACCCACTGATCGCAGTCCAGATCGACCGGATTGAAAATCGCCGGATCTTCGTCGCCCAGTCCCCATTCGCGATCAGTGAATGTGTTTACGCCGAAATGAATAAACGCATAGAATTCCGTGTCATACCACATCATCTGGCGTTCGGACGGTCTGACTGCTGCAGCCTCCCTGAGATAACTCTCAATGCTCATTCCTGTCCCTCCTGTACTCTGTAAATGCGCTTCCATTCGTCCGACGGCGTTCCGTCGTCATTATTCAGAATCAGCGGAGGAAGCCAGTGGAGCATGGAGCCTCCGCCCTTGACCGCATCCATCAGCACCAGCTTCGGTTCCTTGTCCGCCTGCGAATGAACGGTGCGGATTCGCTTGGGCTCCATATGGCATTCCCGGAGCGCGGTCATCATTTCAAGCGCGCGCGGCGCCGGATACACAACTGCCAGCCGGCCGCCCACCTTGAGCAGGGCAGCAGCGGTCTTTGCGACGTCTTCCACCGTACATTCGCCTTCATGCCGGGCAATCCGTTCGCTGTCGCGCACATTTACCAGCGTGCCGCCGGTCTTGCCGTACGGCGGATTGCAGACAGCCAGCGAGAATCTGCCATATCCCAGCATCTTCGCAGCCTCCCGGAAATCGCACGCATGGACCTTGATCCGGTCTTCCAGTCCGTTGAGCGCCGCATTTCTTGCCGCAAGCTCCGCCATATCCTCCTGAATTTCAAGCGCCGTGAACATCGCTTTCTCCTGACGAGAGGCCATGAGGATCGGCAGAATGCCCGTTCCGGTCCCCATATCAACCACGCGGTCGTCCGGTTTCGGGGAAGCAAAGTCCGCAAGCAGCACAGAATCCGTGCCGAATCGGAATCCTTTCTCCTTCTGGATAATCCTGAGCCCTTGATATTGGAGCGTATCCAGCCGCTCGCCTTCATAAATCATCATATCAGTCTAAAAGCCCACGAGAAATTCCCGTAGCTGATCAGATTCGAAATAACAACCTTTCCCTTCGTGGACGAAGCATGAATGAACGTTCCGTCGCCCAGATAGATGCCCAGATGGTCGCTCAGGTCATCGTCATTCTTGACGGTGTCAAACACCAGCAGATCTCCCCGCTTCAACTGACTGTAGGAGGTGAGCTTCTGCTTGTAGGGCTTTCCGAACAAATCCAGATAACCCTGATTATAGGACGCCGCTGAGAGTTTGATTCCGACCTGTTTAAAAGCATACCGGGTGAATCCGGAGCAGTCGAACGTGTCCGGGCCGTGCGTCTTGTGGACATACTTGCAGCCCAGCTTGCTCTTGGCAACAGCAATCACCATCTCGATCTTCTCGTTGCCGGAGAGAAGGATATCCTCTTCATACTGCGTCTTGGTGATGGCCTGAGCGCTGTTCATCACCTTCCGGGTCGCAGCATCCGCTTCACCGGTGACGTCAAGCGCATTTGCCAGCTGAAAGACTTTAACCGCCATTACCGTGCTGTCGCTGTATCGGCCGGTAACCGACTCGGTGAAGTAACCAAGTTCAGTAAGTCTTGTCTGAAGCTTCTTCACCGCCTCGCCCTTGTCGCCTTCGGACAGGGGCACAGTCCAGTAATACTCAGAAAGCGTCAGTGCTTTTCCGTCGTTCAGCACCTTACGCATTTCAGCCGATATGACTGAGCTGTTGACCGCCAGGCCGTTTGCCTTCTGGAAAAGCTCAGCAGCGTTCTTGGTCGACGATCCATAGCGCCCATCCACCAGCTCGGAATAATACCCCAGCTTATTAAGCTGCTGCTGAACCAGCCGCACCGCATCTCCCTTGTCGCCGGACTTGAGCGGACGAGTGCATTCATATTCCGTAAAACTGATCGCATCCCCGCTGAACAGAAGCTCGCGCAGCTTGACATCCGCAATACCGGTTTCCTTCAGGCCGTGCGCTTTCTGGAAGAGCTTAACAGCGTCTCTCATATCCGAATCGAAAACGCCGTCTGCCGCCGCGGAAGTATATCCCAGCGCAGCCAGCCGCGTTTGAACCGAGCGGACCGTGCTGCCCAGCGCACCCTTTTCAAGATCCCTGTCAGCGTCGTACTGCTCGCGCGTAACCGCGATTCCGCTGTTGATCAGCGTACGGGTTGCGGTGTCTGCTTTTCCCGTCGCCTTCATTCCATTTGCCGTCTGGAAAACGCTGACCGCACTCTTCGTGCTGCCAGAATATTTTCCCGTGATTTCATCGACATAATAACCCAATTCAGTAAGCTGATTCTGAAGCAGGCGAACCGCTTCTCCCTTGTCTCCGGACTCGAGCGGCCGGATCCTGTCATACGCAGCCGCACTCATACCGGTTCCGGAATTCAGCAGCGTGCGGGTAGCGACGTCCGCCGTTCCGGTAGACTTCATGCCGTTCGCCGTCTGGAACTCCTTAACCGCAGATTTCAGACCGGAGTCGAATTTACCGTCCGCTTCATCTGCATAGAATCCCAGCTCTGTCAGCTGCATCTGAACCAGATAAACAGCATCGCCCTTATTGCCGGATTTCAGCGGACGCACTCTGTCGTATTCAGCCGCAGTTACCGCTTTGCCGCTGTTAAGCAGCTCGCGGGTTGCTTTATCCGCCTTCCCGCTGTCCTTCATTCCGTTCGCAATCTGCAAAATCTCTACAGCTTCCTTGACTTCAGAGCTGTATTTACCATCGTTCTCGCCGGTATAATAACCCAGCTCGGTCAGCTGATTCTGAATCAGCGAAACCGCATCCCCCTTATCGCCGTATTTAAGGGGGCGAATTCGATCGTATTCCTCCGCAGTAACCGCCTTGCCGCTGTTGATCAGCTCTCGAAGCGCTCGGTCGGCTTCACCGTCGTCCTTGAGGTCGTTGGCTGTCTGCAGCGCTTTCACCGCGCTTCTTACACATGAACCGAAGTCTCCGTCGATATCGCCGTTGTAATATCCGAGTACTGCCAGCTGACGCTGTAGCACCTTCACTGCAACGCCTTCGTCACCCTTTTCAAGCGGGCAAATCAAATTGTAGGTCGCGCCGGTAACGCAGGCGTCGCTTTCCATCAGTTCCCGGGACGCCCGGTCGGCATTGCCCGTCGCCTTCAGTCCATTCGCCGTCTGAAACGCCTTGACCGCATCCTTGACAGCGCCCGAATACCGTCCGTCCTGTTCGCCTTCAAAATATTCAAGCACAGTAAGCTGCTGCTGAAGAATTATGACTGCTTCGCCCTTACTGCCCGACTTCAGAGGACAGACCCTGTTGTACTCGGCTGCACTCATGCCCTTTCCGCTGTTGAGCAGCGTTCGCGTCCGTACATCGGCTTTTCCGGAATCGTCCAAGCCGTTCGCAGACTGAAAAAGTTTTACAGCCGCTTTAAGCGAAGACCCGAATTTCCCATTCAATTCGTCAGCAAAGTATCCTAGTTCAGCCAGCTGCCCCTGAATTCTGAGAACCGCTTCGCCCTCATCACCGGATTCAAGAGGCATGACCAACTCAAACTCAGCCATGCCGATTCCGTTTCCACGGTTCAGCATCATCCGGGTTTCAGTCGTCGCCTTACCCGACGCCTTCAGGCTGTTTGCTGTCTGAAACATTTTCACAGCATTATAGGTCGCAGTATCATAATCGCCGTCGATATCCCCGGCATAATACCCCAGATTCATAAGCTGTATCTGAAGCCGCCTGACCTC
>JAFQQU010000206.1 GCA_017410445.1 Clostridia bacterium
CCTCTCACGGCGAAAACTGGGGTTCGAGTCCCCATGGAGGTGCCATATATAGCCGAATGGTGTAACGGTAACACTAACGACTCTGACTCGTTCATTCTAGGTTCGAATCCTAGTTCGGCTGCCATATTTGCCTCCATGGTCAAGCGGTTAAGACGTCGCCCTCTCACGGCGAAAACTGGGGTTCGAGTCCCCATGGAGGTGCCATCAGCCGGATTGCTTATGCAGTCCGGTTTTTTCCTCCCCCTCCGGAGCCGGGAACCATTTCCCCGGCCCGGAAGAAAAAAACGCTACAGCCGCCGCACGGGAAAGAGCATGTACTCCTTCCCCTCCGCCGGGTCGGTGAAATCCTGAACGGCTCCGGCGAGCGGAATATCATTTTCCCTCAGATATTTCAGCGCTTCCGGGAAGGAATCCGGGCCTGTCCGCTCGAATTTAAGACATTCCCAGCCGGGCAGAATCCATTTTGTCCATCCCGCAGGCGGCGCGGCGTCTGTGGACGTCTCCACGCCCGCCAGATACAGGCCGCGGCTGAAGTTCTCCTCCCACGGCTGAAAGGCCCCCGAAAAATCGCTCATCGCGCCCCATATGCCGATCGGAAGCCCGTTTTCCCCGCGCAGGGCGAGGCCGCCGATTTCCTCAAAATGCGCGTTTGCATCGGCCCACAGCCGCTGAACAAACCCCGGCCCGTCTTCGGTCGAGCCCAGTTTCCCGATAACCGCAAAGGACGGCTTTGCGATGCGCTCCGGCTTCATTAAAAATCGCTCCCATCAATTCATGATATCATCAGTATAGCACATTTCACCGCATCACTGTTCAGTCATTTCATAATTATTGTTCTTCCGGCGCTTATTCCGGTAAATTGTGTATGCTCCCAAGGGGGAAGTCTGCACTTTTTCAAGTGAATAAGCGTTTTTGTTTCCCTTCGGAGCAATTTTCTCACTCACCGACCGAGAACAAAGGAGGAAACGCAATGAAGAACATCCCGCAGAACCCCGCCCGCAATCCCGCCGAGGAGACCGTCAGCCGCACCACCCATTCCGACCCGACCGCCAACGCCGCCATCGGCCGCCTCGACTGCGAAATGAAGAGAATGCGCAGGGATGCCGAGCACATCGGCCTGCTGTACCACACCGGCCGCCTCTCCTACGAGGACGAGCTGGCCGCCCGCCGCCGCTTCACCGGCATCTACCGCCCGATGCTGGAAAGGGCGCTCAGGGGCGCGTAACGGAAAAGCCGCCGCGCGGGAAATACAGTGAACCCATGATGGGTTCATACTCCCTCTTTCAGCCCTTTCTGCGGTATACTGATACTGCATACTGCAGAAAGGGTGATTTTTTATGAACCGGAATACCGTTATCCTCTGCACAACCGAGGAAGAGAGACGATATCTTCTGAAATGGCGGCAGCTTTCGGAATCGGACAGAAAGCTCATCGAAATGACAACCGACCTTCTCCTGAATCCGCAGAAAAGCATGCAAGAGGATTCATCGAACGAACAATAAACCGGAATCGGCTCACAGAAAGCTTCCTCTCAATGAAAGATGATTCAATCGGGCTAAATTCCGTACCCGGGAGCGCCTTTTTTGTCCTTGCCACCCGCGGCGAAATCGCTTACAATAGAACCATCTTAATTTACAGAAGGAGGCGGTTCCCCGTGACCACCTTGCGCTTCCACCCCACCGTGTTCTCCGTAAAAGATACCTACCAAATCATCTTCCTGACCGAAAAGCCCGGCATGGGCTGGGTCGAAATCGGCGGACAGAAATATCTGGACGCGCAGAACGGCCTGATGCGCTGGACGGATGAGATGCACCGGGTCACCGTGCCGCGCGCCGCGCTGGACGAGGCCAAAGAATACGCCGTGTGCTTTCAGGAAATGGAAGACCGCAAGCCCTATTATCCCGTGCACGGAGATACCGTGCGCCGCAGATACGCCTTCACCCCCCTGAACGCGGACGCCCCCGTGCGCATTCTCTACCTGTCCGATACGCACGGAAAGTGCGACGGGCCGGTCGCCTGCGCGAAGCAGCGGGAATTCGATCTGCTGATCATGGGCGGCGACATCGCCGACCACAATTCCACCAAGCAGGACCTGTGGGTGCTGTTCAAAATCTGCTCGGAGGCCGTGCGCGGCGAAAAGCCGGTGGTTTTCTCGCGCGGAAACCACGATACCCGCGGCCGCATGGCCGAATACCTGCCCGGCATGATCGGCACGGACAACGGAAACACCTATTTCACCTTCGAGCTGCCCGGCGTGTTCGGCCTGGTGCTGGACGCTGGCGAGGACAAGCGGGATTCCTGCCGCGAATACGGCGGCACCACCTGCTTTGAGCTGTTCCGAAGAGAAGAGACCGCGTGGCTCGAATCGGTCAAAAACGAAGGCCGCTGGAAGGACGCGCCCGTCCGCATCGCGGTGTGCCACATACCCTTTACCATGCGGCAGCAGCCGCCCTTCGACATTGAGCAGGACATCTACGCCCGCTGGAGCGAGCTGCTGAACGAAATGGGCGTTGAATACCTGATCAGCGGACACATGCATCAGCTGCACATCCTGCGCCCGGGCGACGAACAGCTGTGGAACGACGCGCAGTTCATCACCCTCGTCGGCTCCGAGACGCCGCAGGAGTTCGTCGGCGCGCATTACACGATTTCCCCGGATGCGCTTCACCTCGTGTTCGCCCACTACAGCGGCGAAATCCGCATGAAAGAGGAAATCCTCCGGAAATAAAGCTCCATACGCGCACAAATCCCCCGCTCTCCGGTTCGCCCGGAAAACGGGGGATTGTTTTTTGTCATCTTCCGCCGATCTGCCGGGCAAGATGCATCATGCGCGGCAGCGCATATTCAAAGAATTCCCGATAGGCCGGGCAGAAGAAATTAAGATCGATCTTCCCGCCCTGATCGCGGTCCCTTCGGCAGCCGCCCCGGCAGATTCCGAAAAACCTGCACCCGGCGCACTGTTCGTGCACGGCGGGCGCGGCGAGAAATTCCTGCGCTTGCCTGCTTTCAGCCATCTCCCGGAAGGAATGATCGCGGACGTTTCCCATCCGGTGCTGATCGAGCACGTAGAAATCGCAGGGATAGACGCTGCCGTCCGCCTCGACGACAAACTGCAGCGCGCACTGCCCGGACAGGCCGCAGCTCTCCGGCGGCCGGCCGACGAGCATGCCCAGGAGATTCTCGAAATACCGGATATAGACGAACCGGCCGGCGCACACATCCTCATACCACAGATCGAAGAGATTTTTGAGAAACGAGGCGTACAGCCCGGGCGTGAGGGCGTATGGCGTATGGCCGCGCTCCTCGCCGAGCGGATCGAGACAGGGAATATACTGCTGCCACAGAAGGTTATTCTTCCGGTAGAAGGCATAGATCTTCTGAACGCGCTTGGCCGCCGCCGCCGTGACGACGGTGAGCACGTTGAACTCGGCCTTATGCTTTTCAAGCGTCTGCGCGGCCTTCATGACGCGGGCGAAGGAGCCCTTGCCCTGCGCGTCCACGCGGTGCAGGTCGTGCAGGTCCGCAAAGCCGTCCACGGAGAGGCCGGTGAGGAACTTATTCTCCGCGAGGAACGCGGCCCATTCGTCGTCGATGAGCAGGCCGTTGGTCTGGATGGCGTTGTTCACGGTCACGCCCTTTTTCGCATGCTTTTTCTGGAGGGCGACCGCGTTTCTGAAGAAATCCAGCCCGCAGAGGGTGGGTTCGCCGCCCTGAAAACCGAAGGTAACGCTCCGGTCCGCCGCCTCGAACGCGCGAATAATCACCTGCTCGAGGGTTTCCGCGCTCATGAGGCCGTAGTTTGCGACCGAGCGGTTCATGGCCTCGTCGGCATAGAAGCAGTATTTGCATCTCAGGTTGCACGCGCCGGAGGCCGGCTTGATGAGGACGTTGATGTCGGGCATTTATTTATACTCCGGAATCCATCCCTTGTGCGCCTCGATCAGATCGTCGCACATGGCCACGATGTCGTCGATGGACAGCTCGGCCGCGGTGTGCGGGTCCATCATCGCCGCCTGATAGATGTAATCCTTCTTCTTCGTGACCGCCGCCTCGATGGTCAGCAGCTGAACGCCGATGTTCGTGCGGTTCATGGCGGCGCACTGCTCGGGCAGGTCGCCGATGTAGGTGGGCACGACGCCGCTCTTATCCACCATGCACGGCACCTCGACGCAGGCGTTTCTCGGCAGGTTGGTGATCAGGCCGGTGTTCAGCACGTTGCCGCCGAACTTGAAGGGCTTGTTGGTCTCCATGGCTTCCATGATGTAGCTGGCGTATTCGTGGGAACGCTCATGGGTCAGGTTGGCGTCGCCCAGCAGCTCGTCGCGCTGCTTCTCCCAGCGGGCAATCTGATTGATGCAGCGGCGCGGATACTCGTCCAGCGGGATGTTGAAGCGGTCGATCAGCTCCGGATACTTCGCCTTGATGAAATAGGGCATGTATTCGGCGTTGTGCTCGGAGGACTCGGTGATGTAATAGCCGAAGCGCTTCATGACCTCGTAGCGGACCATGTCGGTATGCTTCTCGGTGCGCGCGGCGGCGCGGCGCTTGATCTCGGGATACAGATCCACGCCGTCCTTCGTGACCTCGAGCAGCCACGCCTGATGGTTGATGCCGGCGATCTTCCACTGAACGGAATCGTCATATTCCATGCCGAGGCCCTTCATCAGGCCCTCGCAGCAGACCTGAACGCTGTGGCACAGGCCGACGGTCTTGACGCCGGTATAGCGCTGCATCGCGCCGGAGAGCATGGCCATGGGGTTGGTATAGTTGAGGAACCACGCGTCCGGGCAGACCTCTTCCATGTCTCTGGCAAAGTCGAACAGCACGGGAATGGTTCTCAGCGCGCGGAAAATGCCGCCGATGCCGAGGGTATCCGCGATGGTCTGGCGCAGGCCGTATTTCTTCGGGATTTCGAAGTCCGTGATCGTGCAGGGATCATAGCCGCCCACCTGAATGGCGTCAACGACGTAGTTCGCGCCGCGCAGCGCGTCCTTGCGCTGATCGACGCCCAGATACGCCTCGATCTTCGCCTTGGAGCCGTTGTTGCGGTTGATGGTTTCAAGCATCATCTTGCTCTCGTTCAGGCGGTTTGCATCGATGTCATACAGCGCGATGGTGGATTCGGCCAGAGCCGGGGTCATCATACTGTCGCCCAGTACGTTCTTGGCAAATACGGTGGAACCGGCGCCCATAAAGGTGATTTTCGGCATGAAGACACATCCTTTCATAATTCCCATCGGGGATAACAACATTATAACAGAGGGGATATTCTTTCACAAGATGTCTTTTTTCACAGAACCTGGGATCGTCTCGGTCGGCTATGACTCCCTCAGTCGGCTATGCCGACAGCTCCCTCACGGAGGGAGCCTGGGGAGCCCTTCAGAAGCGGATCTTTGCGATGAACACCGAGTTGTCGCTGCCGTATTCCATGCATCTTTTCCAGTTGCCGTAGTCCGGGCCGGTGGTCTGCATCCATTCGGACACGATCACCCACGATTCCTCCTCATTCACATGCATGCACCCGAAGTTTCCCAGCCGCGCGCCCCGCTCCGGCACGGCGATTTCCTCGGTTTCGCGGATCAGCCGCATCTTCTCCGGGTCAAACTGCGCGATGAACAGCGGCGCGCGGTGGCGGAACACATGGTCGTTGCCCGCGCCGCGGCGGGTGTATACCATATACAGCTTTCCTCCGCCGGTGATCCAGTGCTGCTGGGTGTTGTAGTTTCCGGCGTTTTCGCCGTCGTCAAAGCAGAGCGGAACCGGCTCCTCAAAATGAAGACCGTCCTGAGAGCGGGAGACATAGCCGCTTTCGTCGTTTCGAAGCGCCAGCAGGTATTCATTTCCGAACCGGACGATCGACGGCTCGCCGAGCCCGCGCGGCACGGGCACCGTGATCGAATTGCCTAAGTCCGTTACCCGGAGCGTATCCCCGTCGAACAAGCACCTCAGCACGCACACGCTCGTCCCGCTGTGCCACGAATCGGACGCGCCCGCCTTGTCCTGATGATAAATGGGAATGAGCAGGCTTCCGTCCTCCTCCTCAATGATCTGGCAGCAGCCCGCGCCGCTGGAAAAATGCGACTCCCTCAGTTCTTCCGGCAGCTCAAGCAGGCGGAAGGGCTTAAAATCCCCCGCCTTTTCATCATACACGCTGTAGACCGTGCCGCGCGGCCGGGGGTCGGGATAGAGCTCGTCGTTCAGATACACCGCGTTGTGGCCGGTGAGGATCAGCTTGCCGCTCGCGCGATGATAAAACGGCGTGCCGTCGCAGAAAACATGCTCGCAGCCCTTCTCATCGCCCCACGGAAGCCGGATCAGATTCTTACAGTCTTCAATGGCGGACCAGCTTTTCCCCGCGTCCGCGCTCTTCATCATGCGCATGCCGTAGAAAATGTCGCTGCCGGACAGCCTCAGCGGCTGCATGGTGATGACCGCAAGGCCGGCCGGGGTCATGCCGACGCGCGCATGAGTGTAGCAGTATTCGCCCTTAAAGACGGTATCGATGCGCTGAAGGTCAATCTTCATCGGATCACGCTCCTTTTTTTCATGATAGCATATACATTCTCCCTTGTAAACCGCCTCCCGGCTTTATGCAGCCCGGTCATTGCCCGGCCTGCCCGCGCATAGGCTTGAAAAGCGAACCCACAAGGGAGGCTGACCCAGTTGAAGGACTACATGATCGAGCGCATTCACCGGACAGCGGACTATATCCTCGAGACCGGCGCGACCGTGCGGGCCTGCGCGGCCCATTTCAAGGTGAGCAAGACCACCGTGCACAAGGACATGCGCGAGCGGCTGAAAAAGCTCAATCCCGAGAAGGCGGCGCGCGTCAGCCGCGTACTGGACGGCAACCGGGAGGAGCGGCACCTGCGCGGCGGGAACGCAACCCGGCTGAAATACGCCAAAGAATCCGGACGGACGGCGGGAATGTGAAACAATTTCCCGGTGGTGGAAATGACGGGCCGTTTGTGATATACTGAATGAAAACGACTTGAGATACTTCGGAGGTAGCTTATGCAGTGGGATATCGGGCTGGATTTCGGTGAAACGGGCGTGCGGCTTGCATCGCGGCAGAAGGGCGTCGTGCTCTGTTCGCCGTCGTGGGGCGCGATCCGGGAGGGCGAGATCATCGCCATCGGCGACGCGGCGCTCGACATGCTGGGCCGCAATCCCCGGGGCGTGACGGTCGAAAAGCCGGTATCCTCGGGCATGATCAAAAATCCCCGCCTGATCGGCCAGTGGATCAGCCGGATGGTCGAGCCGTTCGTCACGGCGGGCAGGCTGGTCCGGCCCAATCTGGTGCTGTCCGATACCGGGCTGTATACAAAGAGCGAAAAAGAGCTCATGGAAACAGCGGCGCTCGAATCGGGCGCGCAGACGGTCGGCTGGGCGGAGGCGGATATCCTGACGGCCATCGGCGCGGGCTGCCCGGTGATGAAGCCGAAGGGGCGGATGATCGTGAGCGTGGGCGCGGGCGTGCTGAGCGCGTGCCTGATCTCCTACGGCAGAATCATCCATGCCGAGCGGCTGCCTTGGGGCGCGGAGCGGATCAACCACGACATCATCCATCAGGTGCGCTCGCAGGCGGCCCTGTCCATCGGCCCGCGCACGGCAGAGCAGATCAAGCTGGGTCTGGCCAGCGCGCTGCCGACGGCGGATATCCGCATGGACGCGGCCGGCCTTGACTTAAAGGGCGGCTTTCCCGCGGAGAAGGAGATTTCCGCCGCCATGGTGCGCCCGGCGGTGCAGCCGCTGACCGACGCCATTACCACCCTCATCCTCTGCTGCGCCGAGCAGGCGACCGAGGAGCTCTCCGCCGACCTGCACGACGAGGGCGTGACCCTGGCCGGCGGCGGCGCGATGCTGTCCGGGCTTGACCACATCCTGACCGAGCGCACAGGCCTGACCTGCCGCATGGCCGAGACGCCGGAGCTGGCGACGATCAAGGGCCTTGTAAAGGTGCTTCAGGATTCCTCGCTTCACGATCTCGTCCGGCACTGATTTTTCCCCGAAGACACAGAAAACCCGTTCTCCCGCGCAGATATTCCGGGAGAACGGGTTCTTTTCTCATTTCATTTCCCGCATCAGACCGATACCGGGAACCAGCCGAGCGGCGCGAAGGGATACAGCGCGGGGGAAGCGGGGGAGAAGAGCATCTCCTGCGCCTCAAGGCGGCTCATCCATCGGCCCTCGCCGCGGACGCCGTCCGAAACCTCGATATTTCCATCGCATATGCTGATTCTGATCGGCTCGCCGTCGATTTCGAGCTTCATCTCGCCCTCTTCCAGCCGGGCATGCTCCGCCTTCTTCGTCAGCGCGGCGCGGATGTATTTCTTGTAGTTGAACACCTTGTACAGCATGCCGGTGGTCAGGCTCATTTGCTCGCACAGGCCCTGAAGCGCGCGGATGCGGTCGGTCTCGTGCAGCGCGGCGGTCAGGTTCATTTCCTTTTCGCCCGACGCGCGGAAAAACGCCTCGCAGGCGTCCGGCAGGAGCGAAAGGTCGTCGACCAAGGCCATGCGTGCGCTCACGCGGCCGGCGACGCCGCCTTCCTCGTCCAGCAGGTCGAAAACGTCGATCCAGCCGCCCTCATGGGGCCGCTTCTTCGCGATGAACGCGCACTCCCTGCCGCCCATCACATGTCGGGTGTTGGTGGAGGTGACGCGCGCCTCATAATGGCAGGCGCCCTGCGTGAAGCCGAAGTAGTTATACCGCTGACGCTGGCCGCCCAGCTCCGCATAATCGAAGCCGGAGATGCGCATGTCGTCGTTCGCCAGATGCATCAGCCGCTTCATATGGCCCTCGCCGCGGGCATAGGGATGCACGGAGACCTGGCCGATGTGGCCGTAGGTCATATGAACGCCGCCGCACTCGATTTCTTTTTTCGTGACGGACAGGGTGGCCCTGATGCGGCCGTCCTCCACGGCGACATAATGCTCCTTCCAGAAGGGATAGCCGCTCCCGTACATGGGGGGATTGAACTTTCTGAAGTCATGCGGCCTGTGCGCCTGACTGAACACATAGTTGATGAAATCCAGAATGTCGGCCGCTTCCTCCTGCCGGGCTTTTCTGTATTCGACCATGGATAAGTCTCCCTTCCTGATAATATCGGCCTTGTTCATCTGCGCAGTTTCGTTTGAGTGCATATCGATTCAACCCGGCACAAAGAAAAACAAGCAATTTGTCCTTCCGACAGGAATTTCCTTCAAGAAATTCCGAGAGGAATCGTTTGCAGGGGGATTGGGGAGTGCAGAGGGGCCAAAGGGGGAGAATCGAAACTCCCCCTGGTCCCTCTGCGAAAAACAAACTTCAAACAAAAGAAACGAATCCGCTCAAACACCTGAATCGGCGCTCCATCACCACTGCGTCCTTTTTACACGTTGAACCTGAACAGCGTCACGTCGCCGTCCTTCATGACATATTCCTTGCCCTCGGAGCGGACCAGGCCCTTTTCCTTGCAGGCGGCCATATTGCCCTCGCGGACGAGGTCGTCATAGGCCACGATTTCCGCGCGGATGAAGCCCTTTTCAAAGTCGGTATGGATCTTGCCCGCGGCCTGAGGCGCCTTCGTGCCTTCCTCAATCGTCCACGCGCGGACCTCCTTCGGGCCGGCGGTCAGATAGCTGATGAGGCCCAGCAGGGCATAGCTCTTCTGAACCAGACGGTCGAGACCGGACGCTTCCAGACCCAGTTCCTCCAGGAACATCGCCTTTTCCTCGGGATCCAGCTGGGAAATCTCTTCCTCTACTTTCGCGGAAATGACCATGACCTGAGAGCCCTCGGCCGCGGCGATTTCCTTGACCTTCAGGACGTTCGGCAGGTTCTCCGCATCCGGGCCCAGCTCGTCCTCGGCGACGTTCGCCGCATACAGAACCGGCTTCATCGTCAGCAGGAACCAGCCTGCGACCTGCTCCTTCTCGGCGTCGGTCAGGACGGCCGTGCGCGCGGAGCGGCCCTCGTTCAGGCAGGCAAGGATCTTTTCCGCCGCGCTCAGCTCAACCGCCTGCGCCGCGACGCCGTTCTTCGCCAGCTTTCTCGCCTTTTCCTCGCGCTTGGCGACCGATTCCATGTCCGCCAGAATCAGCTCGGTCTCGATGGTCTCGATGTCGCGCGCGGGGTCCACGCTGCCGTCCACATGGATGACGTTGCTGTCCTCAAAGCAGCGGACGACGTGAACGATCGCGTCCACCTCGCGGATGTGGCTGAGGAACTTGTTTCCAAGGCCTTCGCCCTTGCTCGCGCCCTTGACCAGGCCCGCGATATCCACGAATTCGATCACCGCGGGGGTGTACTTTTCGGGGCTGTACATCTCCGCCAGAACATCCAGACGGGCGTCCGGAACCGCAACCACGCCGGTGTTCGGCTCGATGGTGCAGAAGGGATAGTTCGCCGCCTGCGCGCCCGCGCAGGTGATCGCATTGAACAGGGTGCTTTTGCCGACATTCGGAAGTCCGACTACGCCAAGTTTCATTTTTATGATATCTCCTCTCTGACTCTACACAGTGCCTCCATTATATACTCTCCACCGGTTTTTTGCAATCTTTGCACCAAATTTCAACAGGTTTTCCACGCCCAAAATCGGGTTGGATTTTGGCGCCTTTCGGCTCCGTTTCCCCAAAGATTTTCCGGCGCGATTTTGGCGGAATTATTTCTATAAAAATAGGAAACGATTCAGACAATCAAACATCTGTTTCCCAAAAATCAAACTTAGTTTTGTGCCAAAACATTTTTAGACCCAAAACGGCCTAATTTACGCGCTTTCCCCTTGCAAGGTTTTTGGTTTTCTGTTATCATACAAAGGCACTTATCCCCAAGCCGATTCCACAGTTTCCACAAGTTGTGGAAAACACTGTGGAAAAGCTATATTTTTGGATTTGTTTTTACCCTTCTCATTCATTTATATCCAAAAATACTCTGCCGGAAAGGAAGCGATGAACAATGATGGATACTCCGGTTTTCTGGGATCAGGTTCTCATGAGGCTCAGTCAGGCAATCTCCTGCTTTCAGTATGACGCCTGGTTCAGGCCGATCAAGCCCGAACAGGCCGATGAGAACACCCTTTATCTGGTCGTCGAAGATCCGTTCGTCCGCTCGGTCCTGAAGCAGAGGTATAGCCGGATGATCGAAAATGCGGTCGAAGAGTGCGCCGGCCGAAAGATGCAGGTCCTTTTCCCGGATCCGGAAACGCCTGCCGCGCCGGATCCGCAGCCCAAAGAAGCATCAGGCGGAGAGGTTCCGCCGATCTGGAAGCAGGCTGCCGCCATGCTGAGCGAAAAGCTCACGCCCGAGCAGGCCTGCGCCTGGATTTTGCCTGTCACAGCGGTTCAGAAAAGCGAAAACTCCCTTCAGCTGATCGCGCCGGACCGGTTTGTCGCCAATATCCTCGAGGTCCGGTATCTCAGGATGATCGAAGACGCGGTTCAGCTGGCCGCCGGACGCAGAATCGAGGTTTCCGTCTGCGCCGGATAACGCATTTTCCCATCCCGTACACCCAATTATCACCCGGAAGGATACGATAGAACATGAGCAACTCACCCAATCCCTGGGATCAAGTTCTCAGTATGCTGCACGAGGAAGTCAGCGACATCCAGTATATGACCTGGTTCAAGCCGATCAAGCCGATTCAGATCGACGAGGACAATCTGCTGCTGGTGGTCGAGGAGAAGTTCGTGCTGACCACGCTTCAGATGCGGTATACGAGAATGATCACCAACGCCGTCGCCATCTGCTACGGGCGCAGCATGCAGATCACCTTTTCCTCGAAGGCGGACGTGCCGGTGCTGAACAAGCCGCAGCCCGCGCCCCAGCCGGCCCGCGAAGAACAGAAGGAATTCATGCTGAATCCGAAGTACACCTTCGATTCCTTCGTCATCGGCGCGTCGAACCGGTTCGCCCATGCGGCGAGTCTGGCGGTCGCCGAGCTGCCGGCGGACGCATACAACCCGCTGTTTCTCTACGGCGGCGTGGGTCTGGGCAAGACGCACCTGATGCACGCCATCGGCCACCACATTCTCGAGAGCAATCCGAACACGAAGCTGCTCTACATCACCTCCGAGAAGTTCACCACCATGCTGATTGACGCCATCGCGAAGAAGACCAATCAGGAATTCCGCGAGCAGATGCGCACGGTGGACGTGCTGATGGTCGACGACATCCAGTTCATTTCGGGCAAAACGGCCACTCAGGAGGAATTTTTCCATACTTTCAATGAGCTGCACAGCAACGGCAAGCAGATCATCATCTCCTCCGACCGGCCGCCGCGCGATATTCCGACGCTGGAAGAGCGGCTGCGCTCCCGCTTCGAATGGGGCCTGATCGCCGACATTCAGAAGCCGGACTACGAAACCCGAATCGCCATTCTCCGCAAGAAGGCGGACGTCGAGCACATTCAGGTGGACGACGACGTGCTTCATTATATTGCCGAGAAGACCGAGTCCAACATCCGCGAGCTCGAAGGCTCGCTCACCCGCGTCAACGCCATGGCTCAGCTGGGCGGTAAGACGCTCACGCTGGACGTCGCCCGCGAGGCTCTGGGCGGCATTCTGCCCGACGCCGCGCCCCGGATCATCACGCCCGACGGGCTGATCAAGCAGGTCGCCGAGTTCTACCGCGTGACCGAGGCGGACATCGTGTCCCAGCGCAGAAACCGCGAGGTTGCCAAGGCGCGTCAGGTCGCGATGTATCTGATCCGCGAGCAGACCCAGCTTTCGACCACCCGCATCGGCGAGCTGTTCGGCGGCCGCGACCACTCGACGGTCATGTACGCCTGCGACAAGGTCGCGGAGCTGGCGGAGTCCGATCCTCAGATGCAGGCGGATCTGGCCAAGCTGAAGGGCAAGTAAGCTTCCACAGCCGCGTGGAATACTCCCAAAACACTCAACCGGTTTTTCCACACGCTTCCCACAGCCAAAATCGACGATTTTCGCCCAGGAAGACGATTTTGGGAGCCTTTCCAACACTTATCCACAGTTTCCCCCATACTACTGAAACTACGACAACCAAAATATCCTGTAATACTTTCAGGAGGAGGCGCACGCAATGAAATTTATCCTGAACACAAACGAGCTGGTGAGCGCCCTGTCGGTGACGACGCACGCGCTGTCGCCCCGGACCACCATGCCGATCCTGGAAGGCGTACTTTTGGATGCCTCCGAGGAGGGCCTGCGCATCACCTGTTCGGACGGCGCAATGACCATCTCCTCGCTGGTTGAAGCATCTATTGAAGAAGAAGGCCGCATCGTCATGCCGGGCCGTCTGTTTGTGGACGTCGTCCGCAAGCTGCCCAGCGCCGAGATGATGTTTTCGGCCGGCCAAAACATGATCGCCACCATCAAATGCGCCGGTTCCCGGACGACCATCGCCGGAAAGCCTGCCGATCTCTTCCCTTCTCTTCCGGAAATCAGCGCAGAGAGCAAGGTGGAGCTGCCGCAGCCGCTGCTGAGGGACATGATCCAGCAGACCTCCTTCGCCGTTTCGGCGGACGAGAGCCGCAAGATTCTGACCGGCTGTCTTCTGGAGATTGCGGACGGCGAAGTGCGCATGGTTGCGCTGGACGGATTCCGACTGGCGGTGCGCATGGCGCCGATCTCGCCGGATATCAATAAGATGTCGGCGGTCATTCCGAGCAAGCTTCTGCAGGAGCTGAGCAAAATCGTCAGCGGCGGCGAAGAGGACATGGTTACGATGACCTTCGGCGCGTCCCAGCTGCTGGCCGAAATCGGCAACACCAAGGTATACGCCACCCTTCTGGAGGGCGAATACATCAAATACCGCCAGATCATCCCGACGACATGGAAGACGGCGGTGAAGATTCTGGACCGCGGGCAGCTGGCGCTGTGCGTGGAGCGCGCGTCGCTGATGGCGAAGGAGAGCAAGACCAACCTGATCACCCTGACCATCACCGATTCCCTGATGACGATCACCTCGAATTCCGAGATGGGCGATGTTTACGAGGAGATTCAGGTGGAGACCGAGGGCGACGATCTGAAGATTGCGTTCAATGTGAAGTATGTAACGGACGTCATCCGCGCGATTGAGGACGACGAGTTCATTCTGCACTTCAATTCCGGCGTGAGCCCGAGCGTGATTGTTCCGGTCGAGGGCAGCGGATACACCTACATGGTGCTGCCGGTACGGTTGAACGCGTAAAGGAAGAAAGGCTTCCCTTTCACAGGGGAGGCATGTTGGAGAACGGAGAAAAAGCGAATATGGTAAACGATACCATTGCGGCCATCGCGACGGCGCCGGGAGAAGGCGGCGTCGCGATTCTTCGCGTCAGCGGGGAATTATCCGAAGCGATCATGCGGAGCGCGTTCAGGCCGGCGCGCGGATACAAAAAGGGAAAGATAGAAAGCCACCGGATGTACTACGGACATCTGGTGGATGCGGACGGCGGGAAGCTGGACGAGGTCATGGCGGTGCTGATGCGCGGGCCCAAAAGCTACACGCTCGAGGACGTTCTGGAGATCAGCTGTCACGGCGGACGCGCGGCCATCCGGCGTGCGCTCAGGCGCGTTCTTGAATTGGGTGCGAGGGGCGCGGAGCCGGGCGAATTCACGCGGCGCGCGTTTGAGAACGGGCGGATCGACCTGACGCAGGCCGAAGCGGTGATGAGTCTGATTTCGGCCGGGTCGGATGCGGCGTACCGGGCGGGCATGCGGCAGCTGGAGGGCGGCGTTTCGGCGTTCGTGAAGGAATGCAGAACGCTTCTTTTGGCGGTCATGGCCCGGATCGAGGCGGCGAACGACTTCCCGGAGGAGATAGACGAGCCCGCAGAGGCCCGGGAGGCGGCTTCTGAGGCGAGAAAAATTGCGGAGCGACTGAGAGGAAGGGCGGACGCGAAAGCCGCCAAAATCGTCCGTGAGGGCGTGAGCGTGGTTTTGGCGGGCAAGCCGAACGTAGGAAAGTCGAGCCTGATGAACGCGCTTCTGGGGAGCGAACGGGCGATTGTGACCGAGATTGCGGGCACGACGCGCGACGTACTGACCGAGAGCATGACTTTGAACGGGATCCGGTATACGCTGAGCGACACGGCGGGTCGGAGAGAGACGGGGGATCTTGTCGAGGCGATCGGCGTGAAGCGGGCGGAGGACGCGGCGAAGAGCGCGGACGTGGTTCTCATGGTTCTGGATGCGGAGCGCGGGCCGGACGAAGAAGACGAGAGGCTGCTGCGCGAGCGGGACGAACGATACATCGTCGTATGGAACAAGAGCGACGTAGGCGAAGCGAAGCCGGAGTCTTTGGGCGAGGCGATCGAGGTTTCCGCGAAGACGGGCGAGGGCATGGACGCGCTGATTCGAGCGATTGAGGCAAAGGGCGGAAGCGCGGGCGAGGACGGCGGGCTGCTGACGGAAGAGCGGCACATTGCGCTGGCGCTGCGCGCGGCAGACTCGCTGACGATGGCTGCGGACGCTTTGGACATGGGCCAGCCGCTGGACATGGCCTCGGCAGACCTCTGGGACGCGATCCGCTATCTTGGCGAAATCACGGGCGAGGACGCCACCGAAACCCTGATCACCGAAATCTTCGCCAATTTCTGCGTCGGCAAATAACCGGGCAGTGCCCGGACCCATGGCCTGCCGGGCAGCTATAACCGACACGGCCGGCAAAGACCGGCCGGCCGCGTCGGCGTTGGTGCGCGGCAAACCTTGCTGCGGTCACCGTATAAGAATCGAACTGCATACAACACGACCCGTCCGGCCATAAATCGGAGCCGGACGGGTCTTCGTGTGCGGGGGAGCGCCGCTGATTGAGGGGAGCGGATGGTGGTGCGGGCAGGGGAAAGAGCGGTCGGACAGATGAAAGGAACGCGCCGACGATTGCCGCGCACGGGGATAGCCCGCGTGAGCGTGCGGGATTCTTAAGGGATGAAATCCCTTAAGCCGCCGGAGGCCGTAGCCTGACTCATCGGACGGCGCAGGGAGATGACTGCGTCTGGGCCTTTCAGCCGCCCGGAGTGAATGGGAACGAGACGGGGGATTGCTGTTTTTGCGTTGATTCATGGGAGCGCGGCGCGTGAAACGCGCCTGTCGGGCGGCGTCACAAACTGCGCGTCCCTGAAATTCACGGTCAGAACCGGGAATTTCGGGGCTCCGGAGAAGGGGGACGGCAGAAATTCTTCGGTTGAAAACCGAAAATTTCCGGTCGTACCCCGCCGACGGAACGCGCACGAAGAACGGAGGAAAGCTCATCAGCCCCCCTTGGATTCTGCGCACTGGTAGAAAAAAGCCGGAACGCGCACGAAGAACGGAGGAAAGCTCATCAGCCCCCTTGCATTCTGCACACTGGTAGAAAAAAGCCGGAACGCGCACGAAGAACGGAGGAAAGCTCATCAGCCCCCTTGCATTCTGCGCACTGGTACAAAAAAGCCGGAACGCGCACGAAGAACGGAGGAAAGTTCATCGGCCACCCCTTGCATTCTGCGCACTGGTAGAAAAAAGCCGGAACGCGCACAAGGAATGGGCGGGAGTTCATTCGGCGTGTTCGGCGATTCTGTCAGACGGCAGGTATGGAGCGGAGGGCGGTATGTGCTCCCCGGCGTGCGGAGACTTTTGATGATTGATCCGGGATCAATCTCAAAAGATCTCCTTCGCCGGGCGTGCTTCGCACGACG
>JAFQQU010000207.1 GCA_017410445.1 Clostridia bacterium
ATTCGAATTTTCTACTAACTCTGATAATACTGCCCGTTCACGTAATTCAGCAGATCATCAATATTATCTTCAGACTGTTCGCATTCCGCGACATATCTGCTTTCATCCCATATTTCGAGATATTGCCCCATTCCCACAAAACGGATTCCCTTATCAAGACCCGCCTTCTGACGAAGCGTGGCTGGCAGGAGAATGCGTCCCTGTCCATCCAGTTCGCATCCGGAAAAAGAGTTGCCTGTAATCAATCGGACATATTTTGTACCCTTAATATCGGATTCCGGGATTCTTCTAAGCTGTTCGCACTTTGCCTCCCATACCGCCGTAGGATACAGCGCAATTGCGACAAACTGATTGTTCAGTCCAATGGTGAATCCGTCTGCGAGCGCCTCACGATAAACGGACGGAATAGTCACTCGCCCCTTGGGGTCTATTGTATGAGCGAAATTACCGGAGAATTCCACGCCTTTCACCACATACACCCCACTTCCGCCTTTATTCATTCCCTATTATACCATAATCCTCCACAAATTACCACTCTAAACCACCTCTTTTCTAAAAAAAAACGAGACAGATGTGAAATATTGCATTCACAGCCATCTCGTTTCATTCAATTCAGGACAATCAGCCGCCGCCTCAACATCCTCTGTTTGTTTCCGTCCCAGGGAGGCAATACAGCTGAAAATTCAGTGCATCGCAGGAGACCAGATGAAACCTTATTCCTCTGTGCTCACCTTTGAACCCACTTTTGATCCCTGAGCCGTGAAGATGCCCATACACAACATCTTCAACCCGGTATTGTTCAAGCAAGTCAACAAATCCCGTGTCACGGCAGCCATCCGTCAGCGGAGGAAAGTGCATCATACACACAATGGACGCATCCTCAGACAGGCGGCGCGCCTGCATCAGCGTCATATTCAGCCTGAGCAGTTCGCGCTGATATATCTTCATATCGTCCGCGCCTGTCTGGTCTCCGGGAAGAAGCCATCCGCGTGTTCCGCAAATCAGCGTATCATTCAGCCGCAGGCAATCATTTTGTATGGCGTACATATTCTCCGGCAGCGCGTCACGCACCCGCCCTATGCCGCTCCACCAATAATCATGATTCCCTCTGAGAATGACTTTCTTTCCAGGAAGCGATCCAATCGCCTCAAGATCCTGCTTCGCATCAGAAAGGGCCATCGCCCAGCTGAGGTCACCCGGAAGAAGAACGATATCCTCGTCCCCGACCTTCCCGATCCAGTCCTGAGAAATTCTTTCAAAGTGTCCGGCCCAATGAGTGCCGAACACATCCATCGGCTTTATATCGCCTCCCGGCAGATGCAGGTCCGCGATTGCATAGATCGCCAAACCAACGCCTCCTTCTGCCGGTTATTCTTCCTCTTCCTCGTCGTCGCGGTCTTCGTCTTCCGCCATCGCATCGATGCTGAGCATGCCTTCTTCGCCCTCTTCGATGTCATCCTTGAATTCGTCGTCCGCACCGAATTCACTGGCCATCTCGTCATCAACGATATCCAGTTCGATTTCGTCCATGGAGCTGACGCCGCTGTCGATATCGATCGTCGCATCTTCCGGCGCCATGAGCGTATCATCGCTGCCGTTGGCCGCGCTGTTGCGGCGGTTCATTTCCTTCAGGCAGAAAATGCACAGGTCATTTCCGGAGATTGCAGGATTCTCGCCGCACTCAGAGCACATCTCGGGCATATCAATCGTCTCGCGCTCACCCTTCACTTCGCGGCGGCAGACGGTACACAGTTCTCCTCCATCCAGAATATAGTTCAGTTCACAGCGAGGGCATTTGGTCAGTGCCATAATTTCATCCATCCTTCCAACCAATTATTCTCTTGGCAGTCATATGCCATATTCCTTGATACCAATCAGACGATCGGGTAAAATTGATACCATCCCGCAGCACGAAAGGAGCACAATCATGAAACACATTACTCTTCGGATCATATCCATTCTGTTGGTTCTGACGCTCATCGTTCAGTTCCCAATGAATGCACGCGCCGCATCTGCGGTCACTTCGGCAGAGCTAACCCTGTACCATCTCCTCAATGAGGACCGTGCCCGGCACGGGCTGAACGGCTTGATTCTCGATGAAGAGCTCTGCAGAATCGCGCGGATCAAATCGCAGGATATGGTCGACAACCGGTACTTCGCGCATCATTCTCCGACTTTCGGAAACGTTCGCTCCATGCTTACATTCTTCGGCGTCGATTACCTCTCCGCAGGCGAAAATATCGCCCGCAGTCGTTCTGTCTATCATTCAAACGCCGCCTTCCTCTCTTCCGAGGGACATCGGCGCAACATGCTTTCTTCTGCTTTCACACATGTCGGCATCGGCATTGTAACCAATGCATACGGACATGTCACCGTCACGGAAATCTTCGTGCGCAGATAGCAGTCTTAATCATACACAAAGTGAGCGCTAAAGAAACCACTAAGCGCTCACTTTTTCGTAAATCTTTCATTAAATCTGCATTCTGTACCGAGAAAAGCGCTGAACAACCCGTCCCCCAGCACGTTCTGCGCCCAGAATCGAGGGTAGATTATCCGATCCGATCGTCGATCCGTCAATTTCGGATAGTCCAAGCCGGTCGGCTTCCCGCAGAAATTCACCGAACAATACGGATGTCACTCCTTTGCGCCGCCATTTTTCCCGAACCCAAAGCGTCGCAACACGCGGTCGCTCCTGCCGATTCCTCACTGTCAAAAGCATCCCGACAGGCTCATCTGCCGCATATACTACAGGGCACAATCCACCGGTTAAAAAGCGTCCGATTTTCCGCGCAAGCCTGTCAGCCTGTTCCATATTTATATCGCCATCCATGACGCAGTACATAATCTCAGCCAATTCTCTTGAGCTGAAATCCAATCCATCTGCTGTCGAATAATCAAATCTTTCGCAGCACCACTCCGCGGTTTTTCTGTATTTTCCCCGGTCAAGTCCTATGAGATTTATCCGATACGACAGCCATTCTTCATTGCGGACAAATCCAGAGTCCTTCAGCAGCCTGTCGTAATAATCCGCATTATATGAATCATTGAAAGCGGCCGTCGTCCCAAACCCATCTGTCAGAACGCCGCCGCCGAGATCTGCAATAATGGGCGCAATCGGACCGATGATTTCTTTCGAGCCGTGTTTCTTCTGCCATCGGACCGCTTCATCCATCAGCTTCCGAACGGCGTCAGATCTGTCCTCGGCGTCAAACAGAGCAAAATATCCCTGTCCGTCTCCCCGCGTGCCCGTCAGCACCCTCGCAAGGATGCGGTTATTCTCTATGGCAAAGAGCATTGCGTGCGGATACCGGAGCAGCACATTCGACATCGGATTCAGCATCTTCTGTCCGCCCCACACAGCAGGCTCCCGCCAGCAGGGATCATTCCGGTACAGGTGATGGGAAAACAAATAAAAACGCCTTCCGGAAAGCCAGGAGGCGGCATATACGACGTCAATCACGGCTCATTCTCACTTCTTCACCCAGTCGCATAACATCAGATCGGTATACTTCCTTCAGCGCCGGATTATAGATAACAGACGCCGGATGATACAGCGGATATACTCTCGTACCTTTCCAATGAATCCACTGACCATGGCATTGTCCGATGGTTTGATCTTTCCCAAGCAGCGCTTTCAGCGGGACATTGCCCAGCGTTACGATTATCTCCGGCTCAATCAGTTCAATTTCTTTCAGAAGCCACGGCAGGCCCAGCTGAATCTCCTCCCAGCTCGGCGGGCGATTGACCGTCCTGCCAGCTGCAGAAATACGGGATGGGCGAAATTTTACTGTATTCGTAATATACAGAGCACGCCTGTCCAGCCCGGATAATTCAAGAAAATCATCCAGATTTTTACCCGCCTTCCCCACAAACGGACGTCCCAGCAGCACTTCCTGCTCACCCGGCGCTTCTCCGATCATCATTATTCGCGCCCGCTCGTCGCCGTCTCCGAACACCAGAACTTTCCGCTCGCCTGCATACAGTTCATTGTAAAATGCGGTTATCTCTTCCTGCAGTCTGCGCACAAACTCATTCCTCTCCGGCGCTCTGAATTTCGCGCAGCTTTCTGCGCAGTTCACGAAAATCATCCCATGCAGGCCGTTTCAGCGTCTCATCCCGAAGCAAGGCAGACGGGTGATACGTACCCATCATCCATACGCCCTTGCGGTAGATCCACTTTCCCCGGTCTCTCGTCACCCGATATCCCGGATCGATCGTAGCGCGGCCGGCCGTCGTCCCCAGAAGGAGAATAATCTTTGGCCTCACCAGTGCAAACTGAGCGCGCAGAAACGGCTTGCATGCCTCAGCTTCCTCCGGCGTCGGCGTTCTGTTTCCGGGCGGACGGCATTTAACCACATTGCAGATATAGAGTTCGGTGCGTTCCATTCCGATGCCGTGAACCATCTTCGTCAGCAGTTCTCCGGCCGGTCCGACGAACGGTCTGCCGGTCCTGTCCTCTTCCTGCCCGGGTCCTTCGCCGATCAGCATAATATCAGCCAGCGGATATCCTTCGCCCGGCACAACATTCTTGCATCCGGCCCTCAAAGGACATTTGTTGCAGGCTTCAATCTCCCCCAGCAGCTGACGCCACGACGTCTTCACACCAGTCAACCCCTATCCCTTACGCCCGTTGTTGTCACATGCCTTCAGACAGTTCAAAAGCGCTGATAATCGGAGCCTGCAGGCTATCAAACACCTGCACAATATCTCCTCTCAGCCAGGTAATCAACGTCGTCAGGAGAACGACGCAGGCGAGGATCACAAAGAATCCAACAACCGTGCCGAGGAAATCGCCCATGCTTGCAAGCACCATGACTTTCGTTCTGCGCCTGCGGGCCTCATTTTTTGTATAACCCTTTTTCACCGGACTTCCTCCTTCAGCAAATCAATCTTTCCATCTCCGTATCGGATAGTCCTATACATAATCCGCCCATTCGCCGCCCTCGGGTTGAGTAAGACATCCTTCTTCCATCAGACCAGGGAATCCCTGCTGTCTCAGTGCTTCAAAAAGAACAATGGCAACGGAATTGGACAGGTTCAGCGAGCGCGCTTCCTTCCTCATAGGAATACGGACGCATTTTTCATAATTCGCGCGGAGCAGCTCTTCGGGAAGGCCCCGGGTTTCGCGTCCAAACACCAGATAATCATCCTTGCCGTACTGCACATCGCAGTAATTGTTGGCTGCCTTCGTCGAGGCGAAATGGCATACCGCACCCGGATTTCTGTTCAGGAAGTCCTCAAAATTCTCATACACCGTATAGTTCATCAGATTCCAGTAATCAAGCCCGGCACGTTTCAGATACTTATCAGCCAGCGAGAAGCCCAGCGGCTTAATCAGATGCAGATGACTGCCGGTTGCCGCGCAGGTCCGCGCAATATTACCGGTATTCTGCGGAATCTCCGGCTCAAGCAGCACGATATTCATTCCAAGACTTCCTTTCAAAGAACCCATTTTTCAATCACTCTGCCGACGCCGGAGCAGTCGTGATGCGGCGCAATCAGCCGGGCAATTTCTTTCAGCCCGTCGACTGCATTCTCCATCGCCACAGGCCAACCTGCCGCACGCAGAAGATCCATATCGTTCAGCTGATCTCCGAAGGCCATGATTTCCTCCTTCACAATGCCGTAATCATCCGCGTACAGTGTCAGCGCGCGCCCCTTTCCGGCGTCCCGCTTCATCAGCTCGATATTGTCTCCCCACGAGCTGGTCACCGATACGTCAGGCCAGTCCAGTTTCGCTGCGGCCGCTTCCAGTTCCTCCTTTTTCGGAGAAAAAACAACAAACTTATATGCTCTTTTAAGCGCCTCTGTTCTCATGCGTTCGGTACCGTCAATATACTCAAGGCGGTATCCGTCCAGATCAAGCACCCGCGCTTCATGCGAATGAAACCGCTCGACAAAGCCGTCCGTCATGTAGATTCTGCCCGGCGTGTAACACTCAAAGTAAACGTTCGCCGCCCGAAGTTCATCAAACAAACGAACAGCCGTCGCCTCAGGAATACAGTTCTCTGCCATAATCGGTCCGTTTGCCGTCCGGTCAAGACGTGCTCCGTTGCAGGAGATAATCCCGCATTCGATTCCGATCTCCTTGGCGAAAGTCCGGATCGATTCAAAGCTTCTTCCGCTGGCCAATACGACGCGTATACCGCGCTTTGCACATTCTCTCAGCGCCGCCTTATTCTTTTCGGAGATTCTCTTATCTTCGCCAAGAAGCGTTCCATCCAGATCCATCGCAATCATCGATATCTTTACATCTGCCATGAATCATCCTGCTCCTTCTTAAGAATTCCGATGTCAATAAGACGAAACACCGTCTCTGACGGTTCCTCAGCCGCCGATTTCATCGACGTTATAGGGCGTTTCCTGGTATACACAGTAATTCAACCAATTCTGGAACAGCAGCATGGAGTGCGCTCTCCAGCGGACCAGCGGCGCCTTTGTCGGGTCGTCATCCGGGAAATAATTGTGCGGCACTTCAATCGGCAATCCCTTTTTGACGTCGCGTTCATATTCGAGACGCAGCGTGTCCGCATCATACTCGGAGTGGCCGGTAACAAACACGCGCTTTCCGTCCTTGCTTGCCGCAAGATACACGCCCGCCTGATCGCTCACCGCCAGCAGATCAAGCTCCTCAACCCATTCGATATCCTCCGCCAGCACTTCGGTATGACGGGAATGCGGCGCAAGGAATTCCGCGTCGAATCCTCTCACTACCGGATTGCTTCGCTGAAGCACACGATGCGTGAACACACCGAAGCACTTCTTCTGAAGCGGATACTTGGGGATTCCGTAATGATAATACAGGCCCGCCTGAGCCGCCCAGCAGATATACAGTGTGGAGAATACATGCTTCTCCGCCCATTCGATAATTGAAGTCAGCTCATGCCAGTAGTCAACTTCTTCAAACGGCATCATTTCAACCGGCGCTCCGGTAATGATCAGTCCGTCGAACTTCTCATTTTTGACCTCTTCAAACGTCTTGTAAAACGCCTCCAGATGTGCATCCGCCGTGTTCCTGGAAACATGCGTCGCCGTTCTGAGCAGCGTCACCTCGACCTGAAGAGGCGTGTTGCCGATGACCCTGAGCAGCTGGGTTTCCGTCACTTCCTTGGTCGGCATCAGATTCAGAATGAGGATCCTGAGCGGGCGGATTTCCTGGCTGACCGCACGGTCCTCCGCCATCACGAAGATATTTTCACCGGCCAGCACCTTTCGCGCCGGAAGATTGTTGGGAATCTTGACTGGCATAGTATCCTAACGCTCCTTATTACTGTCCAACTTTGTATACCGCGCCGGCAGCCGCATACGTGCTGTAGCAGAGCACTTCGCGCCGGATCTCGTCGCCGTTCGCATCCAGATATACCTTATACGCCACAGCACGATATCCTTCGCGCGCAGCCTCTACCAGCTCCTTGTATCCGGTAGGCAGCGAAGAGGTGTAGATATAGCGATCTTCTTCCGGCTCGAGCACTTCCGTCGTCTCGGCCTCAACGACAATCGACATACCGTCCGGCAGCTGCTGACCGTATACCGAAATGATGCAGCGGTTCTTGGTCTCGCTCATGCCTGCGACCAGATACACCGGATGCTCAGTGTTGTTGGTGAACTTGAAATCCTGACTCGGCCAGGATACGGCAGCGTCCTTGCCTTCATCCACATATCCGATAGGACGGGAATGCGGCTGACGCTCAACGATCTCCAGATTTGCCTTGACGACCGCATTGAACAGCGTCGTGGAAACCTGACAGATACCGCCGCCCAATTCCTCGGTCACAAGGCCGTCCGCAAAAGCGCCCGCCATCTTATAGCCGCGATCCTTGGTTCTCTGACCCACCACGCCGTTGAAGGAGAACGTCTCGCCCGGCTCAATGCAGGTGCCGTTCAGCGTCTTCAGTGCAAGCTCAATGTTGTTGATGCGGTTATTGTTCGATCCGGACGTACTGGTTCTGGCTTCTGTAATCTGCCCGAACGACTTCTCCAGATCTCTTCTGTAATAGGTCGGCTCGACCGTTTCCTGAGCGATCACCAGCGTCTGTCCGCCCACGCCGGACTGAATCATCGAAAGCGCGTCCCGGTAGAGCTGATCTGCGTCCACATATCTGCCGTCCGACTCATTCGTGAAGGTGAATTCCTTAGTGTCAACATCAAAGTCAATAACCGTCGCATTGACAGCATCCCAGGAAAGCTCATCCGCAATCTGATCGGTTATCAGGCGCAAAAGGCTGATATCGTAGCCGCGGGTGATGGAGTAACTCGCATTATTCTGCTTCATTCTGCGAATCGACTCGAAGCGCTCGCGCACACTGCCTTCCCGGCCCAGCTGATAGGCGCTGCTGACGACCTCTACATAGTCCGTCTGATAATCCAGATCGTCCGGCGTGATCTTCCAGGACTGGCTGCCGCAGACAAGCGTCAGGCTGATCTGGTTTCTCAGATTCTTTTCATGGTCTCCGAGGCTCGTAAGCACTTCGTTGAGCGATCTTCCGCTTACATCGACGCCTTCAATGGATACGCCCGGATAGAATCCCTCAAAGCTGACCGTTTCCCGCATCACCTTGAAGTCTTCATAGTTCTTCATTTCCTTCGACACAAACAGGCCGACAAAAGTCAGAATAAAGAGCATAATGATCGTAACCGGCCAGCTCCACCAGGCCGATTTGCTGCTTTTTCTTCTTTTCTGAGATGCTCTGCGCTTGCCTGCGCCGGCAGACCCGCGCGAACCCGCCTTCTTTGCCGGTCTCTTGGCGGAGGTTTTCGCTTTGGCTGTAGTCTTCGCTTTACTCTTGGCAGCGGTTTTCGCCGTGCTCTTTTTCTTTACCGTATCTTTTCCGCTCTGAGGCATTTTTAGCCGCACACTCCCATCCAGATTATCACTAGCTATACAGACGTTTTAAACGACGTCTTTGTTTCCAGCTTCTTCAATTATACAGAAAAACTGTTCTCTTTCGTTGTGGTATGTGTTAGTTTTTCTTGTCGTCCAGCGTTTCCCTCGGCTGCGCAATGATCGTTTTCTGATGCGTATAGATGACGAATCCGGGTTTCGCTCCGCCCGGCTTTTTGACATACTTGCGCCGTGTATAGTCAATCGGCACTCTGCCGGAAGTCCGTCCGCTCGAATACCACGCTGCCAGCGAAGCCGCTTCTTCCATCGTCTTCTCTCCGGGATTCTCATCGACGATAATGACATGCGATCCGGGCATGTCCTTGGCATGCATCCATATCTCATTGGGCTGAGCACTGCCGGTCAGCTTGTCGTTCTGCAGATTGTTCTTGCCGACAAGAATGATGATTCCCTCGGAAGAAGTAAATTTCAATGGCTTGGACGGCGGCAGGCTCTTCATCTGACGGCGGTTGTGATTCGCCTTGACATACCCCTGCTGCTCCAGCTCCGTCCGGATTTCAAACAGCTCCGCTTCCTCGGTGCAGTTGCCGAGGTTTTCCAACTGACCCAGCAGATAGCTGAGTTCTTCCTCGGTCTTTGCCTTCTGTTCTGCGGCCAGATCGCGCGCAGACCTCGCCTTTTGATATAGCTTAAAATAGCGCTGGGCATTCGCGCCGGGCGAAAGCTTCACATCCAGCTCGATCAGCATGGGCCGGCATTCCGGATCGTAATAGTTGGTCAGTTCAACCGCCTTCATGCCTTTTACAACCTGATGCAGGCCGGCCGTCAGCAGTTCGCCTTTAATACGGTACTCTTCCATGCGTGCGCTGTCCATAAGCGCCTGCATCTGAAGCCCCAGCTTCTTTTCGCATCGCTCGATGTTGTTTTTGAGTACTCTGTTCAGAGCACTGGACTTCTGATGAATCCGGTCCGCCTGATCCCGGTTCCGCGAAAACGCTTCAATCGCTTCCGAAATGCTTCTAAGCGGCCTGTTGGTCAGATGGCGGCGGGTCAGATACTCAAAGGGCGTAACATCGACGACCTTTCCCTCCTCATCCTGCACCAGCATGGGCCGGGTCAGTCCGGGCATTTTTACAAGGAACCCGGCGACCGCTCCGGCGGCCGCCTGTGCATCACAATCCTCGACCCTTACTTCCTCGCTGCCGGTTGCCCGCAGCACAATCTCCCTAGAAGTCTGCGGAGAAAGACCCGACACCGCCGCAGCCAGCGCCTTATAAAGAGGACCCGGAGCCGCGCAGGACAGTCTGCCGGCAAGTTCGTCCGCAGATACGCCATCATAGCATAGCTTTCCCTGTTCCGGCGGCGTCTGATACTTAAGACCCGGCAGCACTTCGCGAACGCGGCTGATTTCATCCGTTACATGCACGACGCTGTCGATAATCCTGCCGTCATTATGCACGAAAATCAGGTTGGAATGCCTTCCCATGAA
>JAFQQU010000208.1 GCA_017410445.1 Clostridia bacterium
CAGCACGATCAGGTTGTAAGTCACTACTTCCTTTCCTCTTTCAATATCCAGCAGTTCCCGGACAATTTCATATTCCTCCAGAACGTACTTGGATGCCTCTTCCGGATAAAGCTGGTCATTCTCCCAGCTATAGCGGAAATATTCGGGAGCTGTTTCTCCCATTTCCATGATCAGATTGACTTGCGTCGACCATCTCGCCCCCGCATAGGCCACATGATCGAGCGCGGCAATCTGCCGGACGTCCTGCACGGTTAAAGCCGTTCTCGGCATAGCGTCGGCAAAATCGACCGGGATCCATCCCCACGGATCGCCGATGTCGAAAGCATAGCTGTCGTCCACCACTTTCGACAGCTGCGGCAGGGCGTAATTGATGCCGATGATCATGCAGATCAGCATGATTGCCGTAAGGAAAGCCGCGCCGATCTGCCGGGTGGGATGCAGCTTCAGCTGCCTGACCGAGATGAGCCGCGGCGCGGAGAACCGCTTCTTCGCCTTGATCGACTTGCTCTTTCTCAGAAGCTCGGTATCCCGGATCACGCTCATCGGCATGATGTGTGCGGCGCGCTTCAGCGGAAGACTGGCTGAAAGCAGGATGCACAGGAAGGAGAACGCCGCGACCATCAGAAGAATCCTCAGATCGAACACAAACAGGAGCATATCCGGCACGGCCAGCGAAGCGAGGAAGCTGAACCCGCAGCCCGCCGCGACTGACAAAGGCGCGAGCACCAGCGCCAGAATCCATGCCTCGCGGCCGAAGATTCTTCGGATCTGCCTTTTCGTCGCGCCCACCGCTCTGAGCATGCCGATTTCCTCGCGCCGCTGTGCCACGCGTCCTTCCAGCGCCTGAGAAATGCCTACGCCGCAGGCCGTCAGGAGCGAAAGGCCCAGCATAATCAGGCCAGTCATCAGATAGGCGGTCTCCATATCAAAATACAGAGCTATCGGGAAATCAATCATCTGTCCGCCGTGCAGTGCGTAGATACAGGTTTTTTCACACCATGCAAGCATCACCTGATACTGCGTAAGAAGCGGATTCGCCGTCAGCAGCCGGTGCAGCACAGTGCGTCCGGTTGCAAAGCCCGGTTCCTCCTCATGCACAATCAGCGACGGCATGACCAGCAGCTTTCCCGTAGAAAGATGACTGTAGCTGCTGAAGTTCATAAAGCCGGTCTGATCGCGCAGGATACCGACCAGCGTATACTCCCGCGTTTCCTCCGCGCCGTCGATAGCGGTGAGACGGATCGAAATCGAATCGCCCACCTTGATCTCCGACCGCAGCGTTTCAAGATACGCCCGTTCAATCGCAATCTCCCCGGCCTTTTCGGGCATTCTGCCATCCCACAGACGGCGGTTGATGAGCGCTCCGCCTTCAGAATCGTAATAGCCCATGTACTGCATGGCGTCGGTCACCCGCGCAGTAATGTACGTGTGGCCGACGCGGTCGAACATGCCGCTCTCCATCAGCTCCGCGTCCGTGTAGGTCGGATCGTCAAACAGGATAAAGTCCTCATACCCATACTTCTGCGCATACCGCTCGTCGCTGGCCGCAACCACGCCCAGCGCGCAGGTACAGATGGAAGTAATCAGGAATATCGACAGGAATATTCCAATCGCAAGACTCAGATACGCCCGCTTGCCGGTGCGCAGACTGGCCTTAGCGACGTCGTTGATGGTTAATCGTTTCATGTTAATGATTCCTTTCTTTCAGACACTCCTGTCTCCCCTGTGCAAGGAGAGCGCTTCCCTTGCGATGCGCTTACAACTCCCGGATATTATCGACGATGCTCCTCTCCGTTACAGCGGAAATTGTCCGGCTGAGCGCCCCGAAGCATGCCGCTGCGCACAATCCGGCGAAGGCCGCCATCAGCGCCAATGAGGCAGGCAGCGCGCTGCCCAGCATCCTCGTCTGACTTTGCAGGAGCGGCACGGCAATGCACGCGATCAGCCCGCCAATCCCCAGCGCTGTCAGAATGCTCACGGTAATCTGCCGCGAATAGCACCCGCGCAGCACGCGCCTGTCCGCGCCGACCGCCCGCAGCATGCCGATCATCCGCTCGTCCGCCCGGATTCTTCTCGTCACATTTCCTGCAATCAGACTGATCGAGACAACCAGGAATACCAGCGTCATGCAGCCGAAGCTCAGAATCATCTGCCGCTTGGCCTGCTCCTCCTCCCGAATCGATTCCAAATGATTAAACAGGAGATAGCCGGAGCCGCGCATGGAAATGATCTCCAGACGCTCTTCAAGATACTGTTCAGTCTCCATATCCACTTCGCCCGATAGCCCGATGAACACTTCCTGAATCCAGCCCCGCTCAAGCCCCATGGCCTTCAGACCCTTTTCTGTGGTCAGAATATACATCACATCATGCGGGAGACCCAGCTCCGATAGTTCTTCATGATGATCCAGCACCGCGCCGACCCGGACGCTGCCTTCAAACACCTTCGCCTGCTCCGCAGCCTGAACGTCGGAAATATCATAGTAATTATCGGGAAGGTCATCCTCATCGCAGCTGATCTGAATGAAATCCAGCTGCTGCCCAGCAAAGAAGGCGTCGTTCTTCACCTTCGACTGATAGGTTTTCGGCTCGTCCTCCGAATAGTTGAACGTTCCCCATTTCGTCTGATACCAGTACAGGTCGGGCGCGACAACAAGCACCTCGCGGCCCGCGTCCAGCGCCTCCAGATTGACCTCGCCCTGCGCCGCATAGCGGTTCAGTATCTCCGCCTGCTGCTCCGTCAATGTGTACGCTCTCAGTTCATACGGAATGAGCAGCTGCTCCGTGCCGAGAAGCTGCTGCATCTTCTGATGCTCCTGCTTGGCGTTCCGGATAACTTCCTCATAGGAAAACGGCGTGCCGTCATACATGATCACCTGATGGGATTCGTCCATCAGGTGCCAGACCGTCTTGATTTCGCTGCGGAAATACTCATGCGGCTCGTCCATCTTAAGAAGGATCCGCTGCGATTCAATGCGGCTCCTTACGCTTTCTACCTTCGGCAGTCTCGCCATCTGCGCCAGATCCTGCTCGGACAGATCGCTCCGGGGAACCACCTGCACATAATCGAAAACACCGCTTCCGTTCGGGGTCGTGTACCCCCAAAGCCGGAACGCCGCCTGTTCGCTCTTGTAAGACGCGCCTGCATCAATCCGGCTGATGTAGCCGGTCAGCATTACGCAGATCAGCATCAGAAGAACCAGCACCATCGAACCGATCTGCCGCGAAGGATACAGCCGTAGCATCCGCCCGGAGATCAGATCCTGCGCTCTGAACTGCTTTTTCGGCCGGATTCTCTTCGCCTTGCGCAGAACCGCCGTATCCCTGAGGACGCTCATGGGCATGATGGAAGACGCCCTGTACAGCGGAGCCCGCGAAAATACCAGTATGCATCCGGCTGACATCAGAATCACCGGCGCAAGCAGCTTGCCGCTCATCCGGAATATCACCTGTTCCGGCCATGCCCTTGCAATCACCCATACCGCCGCGCAGCCGGCAGCCACCGCAAAAGGCGTGATCAGCAGCATCAGAATCCATGCTTCCCGCCCGAAAATCCGGCGTATCTGACGTTTTGTCGCGCCGACTGCCCTCAGAAGACCCACTTCCTCGCTTCGGTGCGTCAGGCGGCTGTTCATTGCCTGAGCAATTCCCACGCCGCACGCAATCAGCAGCGAAACCGCCAGCAGAATGACCAGAATCGACTGAGTCGACAGATAGCTCGACACATAAGTCGCCGTCAGATCATCCACATAATACGCTCTCATCATGATGCCGCTGTCATACACATAGAAATCATTGAAGAGATTTCCCCTGGAGCCGTCCGGCAGGCGCGTCCACGCCAGAATCGTCGCCTTTGGCGAATACTTTTCCGAAATGGTCATGATGCGGATCATCGATACTCGCCCGGTTGCAAACAGCGGCTCGTCAGGATGGATGACCGCCGCAGGAATCTGCGAAGGATACTCCTCGCTGGTATTCAGCCGCTCGCTGCGCTCATTCAGGATTCCGACCAGCGTGAACTCTCTTTCCTCCGCCGCGCCGTCAACCGGCCTGAGGGGCAGAGTTACCCGGTCGCCCACCTCAATCTCCATCCGCTGCTGCTCAATAAGCCTCCGCTCCAGCGCGATTTCTCCGGGCTTTTCCGGCATCCTGCCCTCCATGCAGCGCAGAGAAAGAATATCCTGCGCAGTCTCGTCATAATACCCGATGTATTTGCCGGTTTCATCGATCTCCGCCGTGACATACGCATGGCCGAGCTCCGCGAAATGTCCATCGCTCATCAGCCGCTCATCCGTCACCGGATTCTCCATCAGGATGATATCCTGACAGCCGTTGTTTTCGTGACGTTCCTTCTCCTGCGCCAGAAAAATCCCCTGAACGCCAAAGAACATGCTCGTCACCAGAAAAATCGAAAGAAATATGCCGATGGCGAGGCTCAGATACGCCCGCTTTCCGGTGCGCAGGCTCGCCTTTGCTATATCATTGATGGACAGCCGCTTCATGGGCGTACCCTCCTTAGATTTGTCGTTATTCAGGCTCCCCTGTGCAAGGCGCGACGCGTAAAGCAAATATGCCGGTGGCATATTTCTGAGGTCAGCGCAGCTGACTAGCGAGAGCAAATCACAGATTTGCCGAGCGTACCCGGCGCGCGAAGCGTGACGGGCGATATCGCCAAAGCGTGGAGCGGCAGTGACCGGGAGAGCTGGATGCAAAGCTGACTGATGAGTTGTAAGCTGCCGCTTTCCAATAAGATTCCGATCGAAATCTCCGTTCAATCCGCTATGTTTCAACCCTTCCGGCGCTCACGCGCCACCTTCCCTTACACAGGGAAGGCTTGGATCTGCATCTCAATCCTTAAGTTAAGCATCGCTTGCACAGGAGAGGCTTTCAGCTTGATCACTCCTCTTCCCTCACCTTTCCGCTGTCGCGGATGATCTTGCCGTCCTCAATCTGCACGATGCGCTCCGCCTGCTCGGCGACGTTCATATCGTGCGTAACCAGAATCAGCGTAATGCCCAGCTCATGGCTGGCCTGACGGAGAAGGCTCAGCACTTCTCTGCCCGATTTGCCGTCGAGGTTGCCGGTCGGCTCGTCGGCAAAGAGGATATTCGGCTTGTTGGCAAGCGCGCGGGCGATGGAGATTCTCTGCTGCTGACCGCCCGACATCGCGCCCGGCAGATGGGTAAGGCGATCGCCGATGCCCAGCATATCGACGATGCGGTTGATATGATCTTCGTCCACCTTGCGGTTGTCCAGCATGACGGGCAGGAGAATATTCTCCATACCGGTCAGCTCCTTCACCAGATTGTAGCTCTGAAACACGAAGCCGAAGCGGCGGCGGCGCAGGACGGAAAGCTGATTGTCCTTGTAATCGTACAGGCTCTTATCCTGATAGAAGACCTTGCCCTGCGAGGGAGCGTCGAGGCCGCTCAGAAGATGCAGCATGGTGGACTTGCCCGAACCGGACGGGCCGGTGATGGCGGTGAAAGTACCCTGTTCGAAGGAAACGGTCACGTCGTCCAGCGCGAAGATTTTGTTGTCTCCCGCCTGATAGATCTTGCTCAAATTTTCACAGCGAATGATATCCATGTTTCTGCCTCCCATATATACGTCGTTTTGTTCACTACTTCCGATGCTTATATCATACCACACCAACCTTGCGGCTCGGTGACGATCACCTTACGATATCTTAAGACAGGCAAAGAAATATCCTCCCCCGCGTACGAGAGAGGAAATATTCATTGATTCTGTTTTCTGTTCGGCCGGCGCTTGAGCGCCAGCAGCTTCATGAAATCCTGATTCAGGGAGCCGTCCTTCGGGAAAAACATGACCCATTTCCCGTCATGAAAGACCTGCGCCTCGTCGTAAATACGCATCGCTTCTTCCGAAAGATTCTCCCGGTTCGCTTCGACCTTCACCCGTTCGTCCTTCCCGAAAATGATCTGAACGCCGACTGTCTCCTTCTTTGCATAAAGCGTAACAAGCGTCTTTCCGCCGCGGCGGTACTTGTATTCGTAAATCCACTCGCGGTAGCCTTTGTCCCAAAGCCTGTCCATCTCGTATTTTTCATCAATCGCAGCCGTGATGCCGTTCCAGACCGCAAGAAATTCTTCTCCAAGGAGCGCCCGAAGCTCCTCCAATGTCGGATTTCTCTCAAGCATGTCAGTTCCTCCCTATGTCCTCACCAGATTCATCACCGGCATGCTGATGGTGAATTTCAGTCCCTTCCCGGTATTCTCCGCCCGGATATCGCCGTGATGCCGCCTTACGATCTCCTGCACAATCGAAAGCCCGATGCCCGCGCCGCCATTCTCCTTCTTATCTCCCGCGCGGTAGAACCGTTCGAACAGATGCGGCAGGTCCTTCTGCGGAACGCCGCCGCCGTTATCCTCGACAGTCGCATAGAAGGTGGTTTCCGTCATTTCAAGCCGGATGTGGATTTTTCCACCCTTGTCCGTATGCTCGCAGGCATTCTTCAGAAGATTCAGAAATGCCTCGCCCATCCACTTCGCATCGCACCGGATGTGCGCAGAGCCGTCTATTTTCAGCGTCCGTCCCGGCCAGACCGGGCACACGCTCTCCCATGCCTCCCGGATAATCTGCCCGACCTCATGATCTTCGAACACAAAATCATATCCGTCCGCACAAAGCCGTTCCAGTCGCAAAAGCGAATAGATCAGCTTCTCCATCCGCTCAATCTGGCCGAGCTGCGCTTCCATATGCGCGCCCTCGTCCAGTTCGCAGAACAACTTGAGCGATGCCAGCGGCGTTTTGAGCTGATGCGAGATATCCGCCGTCAGCGTGGAGGTGCGCCTGAGTTCGTCCCGCACCTGTTCGCGTGAGAGCAGAATCCGGTTTTCCAGCTCCGCCGCCGCATTGTGGATGGGCGCGATGCTGTCCTCACGCACCGAATACTCGAGCGGATTCTTTCCCGTCACCAGAAAATCCTCGATGCGCTCGGTCAGACGCTCGATGCGCTTTTTCTGAACGAAGTACAATGCCGCAAAGATCAAAGCGGCCAACCCCAGCAATGCGGCAATCCATATCAATCGTTCCATTGATAGCCCACTCCCCGGACAGTCCGGATATGCTCCGCGCCGATCTTGTTCTTGAGCCGGCTCACATGCACGGACAGCGTGTTGTCGTCTACGAATTTGCCGCCCTCGTCCCACAGGGCTTCCAGCAGCATGTCGCGCGTAACCACTGCGCCCCGCTTGATCAGCGCCATCAGGATTTTGTACTCGGTCAGCGTCAGAAGCACGATTTCTCCGTCCTTCTTCACCTGCATGCGCGTCTGATCGATTTCCAGCCCGCTCCGGACAACCTGCTGCGGTGCGGCGGTTCTCAGCTGCGCGCGGATTCGGGAAAGCAGCTCCTGCATGCGGAAGGGCTTGGTCACGTAATCATTGCCGCCGGCGTCAAGGCCCCGCACGACGTCAAACTCTTCGTCCTTCGCCGTGAGGAAAAGAATGGGCTGCTGAACACCCTCGCTGCGCCATGCGCGGCACAGGGACACGCCGTCTCCGTCCGGCAGCGTTACATCCAGCACGATGAGATCGATATTCG
>JAFQQU010000209.1 GCA_017410445.1 Clostridia bacterium
ACCTTCTACCCGGTCAATGTGAATCATACTGAGCTCACCCGGTCTGCCCTCGGCGCGCACGCGCACATACTGCATCGTATACCCTTCGGCCAGACCTTCGTTTTCCACCTCAAAGAGGACCTGCTGTGTACTGCCAACTAATTCTTTGGCGTATTCAGCCTCCAGTTTGTTCCCAAGTTCGATCAATTTTCCTGCGCGTTCATGCTTGATATGCTGCGGCACCTGATCGGGCATCCGATCGGCAACCGTTCCGGCCCGTCTGGAATACGGAAATACGTGAATCCGCGCAAACCGCGCCTTTTCGACAAACTCCAGCGTCTCCTGCGCTTCCTCCTCCGTCTCGCCCGGAAAACCGGTCAGCACGTCGGTCGTGATCGCGCATCCGGGCAGCGCGGCGCGGAGCCGCTCCAGTGCATCCAGATACTCCTGAGCCGTATAGCGCCTGCGCATTCTCTTCAGAACCCCGTCGCTGCCCGACTGGAGCGACAGGTGGAACTGCGGGCATACCTTCGGCATCCGCTTCAGTTCCTCGCAGAATTCCTCCGTCACGACAACCGGCTCCAGCGAACCCAGCCTTACGCGCATCACGCCCTCGGTATCGTGTACCGCGCGGATGGCGTCAATCAGCGTCTCGCCGGATTCCCGTCCGTAGGAGGCCATGTGAATGCCGGTCAGCACCAGTTCGGTATATCCCGCTCTTGCCAGACGCTCAGCCTCCGCCCGGACCTGTTCAAGCGGCATCGACCGGATCGGACCGCGCACGCTCGGAATGATGCAGTATGCGCACCAGCGGTCGCATCCTTCCTGAATCTTCATGACAGCCCGGGTCTTGCCCTCATGCCTGGTTACGCACAGATATTCAAACGGCGCGTTTTTGAGATTTCCCACCGCGCTGATCACCGCTTCTTTGGCCCGCGCTTCTTCCAGCAGAGAAACCACTTCGCTTCTGCGCTGGTTGCCCAGAATCACCCGAACGCCGGGCAGGGTCACTCGCTCAACATCCCGCTGCGCCAAACATCCTGCAACGATAATATCTGCATTCGGATGTTCCCGGCCCAGCTTCCTTATGAGCTTGAGCGATTTCTGATCGCCCGTGCCGGTCACCGTGCAGGTGTTCACCAGATAGACGTCCGCCTCTTCTTCCATCGAGACCGGCGTATATCCGTCCTTCTCAAACAGCTCCAGCATGGCCTCGGAATCATACTGATTGACCTTGCAGCCCAGCGTGTGTACAGCAATTCTCTTCATCTTGTCTTCAAACGCTCCGTACTTTGTTTAGATATCGCCCCACAGGGTCATCGCAACCGCCGTTGAGGTCAGCGCTGCCGTTTCCGTGCGGAGAATCCGCGGCCCCAGCGTCACGCACAGCGCGCCCGCTTCCCTCGCTTCTTCCGCTTCCCGCTCGCTGATTCCGCCTTCAGGCCCAATGACGAACGCAACGTCCTTTGCCGCGGGTTCCTTTTCATAAACATCCTTCAGCCGGACGTCACGCGCATCTTCCCACGGCATCAGCATCAGCTCATGCTCCGAAAACCGTTTCAGCGCCTGCTTCCAGACAATCGCTTCCTCAACCTCCGGAACCATGCCGCGTCCGCACTGCTTGGCCGCCTCCTGCGCAATACGCTGAAGGCGCTCCCTTCTTTTGCCCTTGTCCTTCTGATCCGGCTTGGCCACCGAGCGCTCCATGACAACCGGAACGATTCTGCACGCGCCCAGCTCCGTCAGCTTCTGGACGATCAGCTCCAGCTTGTCCGCCTTCGGATACCCCTGATACAGCGTAATCCTCACCGGCGCTTCCTTGCCGTCCAGCTCCTCGAGAACCTCTGCCGTCACCAGCTCGCGCGACACTTCATTCAGCTTTGCCCCGAACAGGCGTCCCTCGCCGTCCGTCAGCTCAACTTCCTCGCCCGGCCGCAGCCTGAGCACCTTGAAAGCATGCGCCGCCTCTTCCTGAGACAGCTGCACCTGCGCGCCTGCCGCCAATCCTTCCCGAACGATAAACCGATGCATATTATTTCCTCCCCCGTCAGGCTTCCCCTTGAGGCCATACCGTCAGCTCAACCATGCGCCTCAAGGCTCCCCTGTGCAAGGGGGAGCTGTCACCGAAGGTGACTGAGGGGTTGTCGCATCCTTTTTTCGCCAAACTTTATTCAATCCGTCTTCTCTTACGGTCTGACCGACGCAATCGCTGTCCATTCGCCCTGATTGCGGATATCCAGATTCTGATAGCCCGCAGCATTCAGCGCATCGATAACCTCATCCTGACGCTCACGCGCAATGCCGGAGCAGATGAAGATGCCGCCCGGACGAATGTGCTTCATAATCGGGGCAGACATCATGATGATGACGTCCGCGATGATGTTTGCAACCGCAACGTCGGCCACCTCGTCCACCGCTTCCAGCAGGTCGCCTTCGCGGGTACGAATGATGTCGTGCATGTCGTTGAGGTCCGCATTCTCGCGGGCAACGCGCACCGCCATCGCGTCGAGGTCGGTCGCCAGAACGTCGCTCGCGCCCACCTTGCCCGCGGCAATCGCCAGAATGCCGGTGCCGGTGCCGACGTCGATCACCTTGTCGCCCTGCTTTACATACTCCTCGACCAGAGCCACGCACATGCCGGTGGTCTCGTGCGTGCCGCTGCCGAACGCCATGCCGGGGTCAATCTCGATGATGATGTCGTCTTCCTTCTTCTCAAACTCCTCCCAGGTGGGCTTGACCACAAAGTGCTTGCCCAGACGGAAGGGCTTGTACTGGCTTTTCCAGTTCTCCGCCCAGTCTTCGTCGTCGATGGAATCGACGTCCAGCGTCAGCTTGCCCAGTTCAAAGCCCAGATCCATCTTGGAAAGTCGCTGAAGCTCCTGACGCGCATGCGCTACGGTATCCTGTGCGCGGCCGTCGCCGGCGATATAGACAGTGACCTTAACGTCGTCTTCCATGCGCTGGGCGATCGTCTCGTCGATAATATCCCACTGTCCCTCCGGACGCTGATTGAGCTGAATGTCTGCCTTGTCCTCGATCACAGCACCCTGAATGCCCATACCCATGAACATCGCAGAAACTGCTTCCGCGCCCTCAGTGGTGGTTCTGACCATCATGCGAATCCAATCCATAATCTATCTCCTCCGGCGCATTGCGCCCGTCATTCTCCGATTTTATTATATCACAGAGTATCCCGCCGTGCAATCTGGCGCCGTGTTCATTTTCCGTTCATTCAACGGTGTTTCATTCAGCAAAAGCGCACCCGGCCGACTCCTCATCGCAGTCAGGCAGGTGCGCCTATTTTCAGTTGAACGCGTCCTTCATCCGCTCGAAGAACGACTTCTTTTCCTCGTATTCCTTGCCGGTGATCGTGCCCTCAAACTGCCTGAGCAGATCCTTCTGCTTGTCGGTCATCTTTCTCGGCACTTCAACCTTCACCGTCAGATACAGATCGCCCTTGCCTGCGCCGTGCAGGTTCTGAATGCCCGCGCCCTTGATGCGGAACACGGTTCCGGGCTGCGTTCCTTCGGGCACGCTGTATTTGATCGGGGTCTCCAGCGTAGGTACGTCGATCTCGCTGCCCAGCGCCGCCTGCGTGAAAGATACGGGCACCTCGCAGTACAGGTCGAAATCGCGTCGGGTGAAGTATTTGTGCGGCTTAACAGTAATGAATATCTGCAGATCGCCCGCAGGACCGCCTCTTTCGCCCGATTCGCCCTGACCGCGCATGGTGATGATCTGTCCGTTGTCGATGCCGGCGGGCACCTTCAGCGTAATCCGCTTGGAGGTGCGCACCTTGCCTCTTCCGGAACAGCGCGGGCAGGGATCCTTGACAATCTTGCCCTCGCCGTGACAAGTCGAACATACGCGGGATACGCGCATCGCGCCCAGCATGGTGTTCTGCACCGCAGTCACCTGACCGGTACCCTTACAGGTCGGGCAGGTTGTCGGGCTGGTGCCCGGCTTCGCGCCGCTGCCCTTGCAGGCGGTACAGGTCTCGTCGCGCATGATATTGATTTCGCGGGTGCAGCCCTTCGCCGCTTCTTCGAAGGTCAGCGTCAGGTCGTATCTCAGGTCGTCTCCCTGAACCGGACCGCGCTGCGCAGCGCCGCCGCCCGTGCCGCCGCCGAAGAACTCGCTGAAGATATCGCCGAATCCGCCGCCGCCAAATCCGCCAAAGCCGCCGAATCCGCTGCCGTATGCACCGTATCCGCCGCCGGCCGCCGGATCCTCATGACCGAACTGGTCGTATCTCGCGCGCTTCTGCTGATCGGAAAGCGTCTCATACGCCTCGTTTACTTCCTTGAACTTGGCTTCGGCTTCCTTGTCGCCTGGGTTTACGTCCGGGTGAAGTTTCTTTGCCAGCTGACGGTAAGCCTTTTTAATTTCATCCGCCGTCGCCGACTTCTGAACGCCCAGCACCTCATAGTAATCGCGCTTTGCCAAATTTCAACACCTCATTTGCCCATATACAGCAGAATCAGGAGGCGCAAACCCGCCCTTTTACGCAGATTTATGCCCCCAATTCGCCGTCAAATTATATATCTTCTCCGGGCTGCAAGCCATTTCCTGCCGCCCGGAGAAGTTTTTATTGATTAGTTGTCCTCGACGGTGTAGTCGGCGTCAACGGTGCTGCCCTGAGCGCCGCCCTGCTGGCCCTGCTGCTGAGCCTGAGCCGCCTGATAGACCTTGCCGAAGATGTCGTAAGTGGTCTGGGTGAACTTCTCCATCGCGGGCTTGATATCAGCCGCGTTGTTGGTCTCGCGGACCTTCTTGAAGGCTTCCAGCTCATCAGTCAGCTTCGCCTTATCCTCGGCGGAGAGCTGGGCGTCCAGATCCTTCATGGTCTTCTCGGTCTGGTAGATCACGCTGTCGGCGTGGTTCAGAGTCTCAACCTCTTCCTTGCGGGCCTTATCCTCGGCGGCGTAGCGCTCAGCCTCGTCCATGGCCTTCTTGATCTCTTCCTCAGACATATTGCCGGAAGAAGTGATGGTGATCTGCTGCTCGTTGCCGGTGCCCAGATCCTTCGCGGATACGTGTACGATGCCGTTGGTGTCGATGTCGAACTTAACCTCGATCTGCGGTACGCCGCGGGGCGCCGGAGCGATGCCGGACAGCTGGAAGCGGCCCAGAGTCTTATTGTAGGCAGCCATCTCACGCTCGCCCTGCAGTACA
>JAFQQU010000210.1 GCA_017410445.1 Clostridia bacterium
GGTTATGCTGGAACCCAAATGGAGCAGGAAGAACATCGGGCTGGACATCGATATGGATGAAGTAGAATATCTCGGCCAGCAGCAGATGCTGCTTCTGGTGTGGATGAACCTGATCAGCAATGCGATCAAATTTACCGGAAACGGCGGAAACATCGGCGTGCAGCTCAAGAAGATCGACAAAATGATCGAGGTACGGATTTCGGACGACGGCATCGGTATGGATGAAGAGACGATCGGGCATATCTTCGACAAGTTCTATCAGGCGGATACCTCGCGCCGCAGTCAGGGAAACGGCCTAGGACTGGCCATCTGCATGGAGATTCTGAACCGCTGCAGCGGGGAGATCGAGGTTGCGAGCAAGCCCGGGGAAGGCTCGGTATTCTGCGTAAGGCTGAAAACGGATAAATGATCGGGAGGATGATGGAATGCTGCTGAGAAGATTGGGAAAAACCGGACTGACGGTTAATATGAACGGCTTCGGCGCGCTCCCCGTTCAGAGGGTGGGCATGGACGAAGCGCGCAGAATTCTCAGAAAGGCCTACGACGGAGGAATCAATTACTACGATACCGCCCGCGCATATTCCGACAGCGAGGAGAAGCTGGGGAACGCGCTGAGCGATGTGCGGGAAAAAATTGTGATTTCCACCAAGACCGGCGCGAAGACGGCTGAGGATTTCTGGCAGCATCTCAGAACCAGCCTGAACATGCTGAGGACCGACTATATCGACATCTATCAGTTTCACAATCCTGCATTCTGCCCGAAGCCGGGCGACGGGACCGGATTGTATGAAGCGATGCTGGAAGCGAAGGCCAAGGGAATGATCCGGCATATCGGCATTACAAATCACAGGCTGGCAGTTGCGGAGGAAGCGGTGCGGTCTGGGCTGTATGAGACGCTGCAGTTTCCGTTTTCTTATCTGGCGAGCGAGCAGGAGCTGGCGCTGGTGAAGCTGTGCGAGGAGCTCGATGTAGGCTTCATCTGCATGAAGGCGCTGGCCGGAGGATTGATCAACCGGTCCGATGCGGCGTATGCCTATCTGAGCGGTCTGCCGGTCGAGCCCATCTGGGGAATTCAGAGGGAGACGGAACTGGATGAGTTCCTTTCCTATCAGGACAATCCGCCGGAGATGTCGGAGGAGATATCTGCGTTTATTGAGGAGGAGAAGAAAGCATTGGCCGGCGAGTTCTGCCGGGGCTGCGGATACTGCAAGCCCTGCCCGGCGGGAATTGAAATTGAAACCTGTGCGCGCATGTCGCTGATGCTGCGCAGGTCTCCGACCAAACAGTGGCTCTCGGAGAAGGGGCAGGCGATGATGAAGAAGATTGAGGGCTGCATCGGCTGCGGTCAGTGCAAATCCCGCTGTCCGTACGGACTGGATACGCCGAATCTTCTGAAAAAGAACCTGGAGGATTACAAGACCTTCCTGTAATTGAATATGAACAGAGGCGCCCGATCGGTATATCAGCCGGTCGGGCGCCTTTTGCTGTTGAGGGGGCTGTTAACAAGTAATTGTTGGAGAGTCAACATCTGTATGTTGATTGATGAGGGTAAAACACATATAATATTAGTTAGAAAAACAAAATAAATGTGCGGTAAAGGATTATTTGTCGCAGGATGTACGGCTTTCATCTGAAGCTCGAAGAAATTTCCTTAACGGATGAGAGCGGAACAAGTGATAAGAATTGTGGAAAGGAATGATGAGATATGAACCGATTTAGGAGGGGGTTCTGCCGGACGTATCAGGCGGCTTTTCGCATGGCTATGCCTGTGCTCCCTTATAGGGAACCGGAGCGATTCGGCTCGGTTGCTGAACTGGAAACGGTGTTTCGGCGGATGGGCACGAAGTCCGTTCTGCTGGTGACAGACCCGTTCATCCGCAAGGCGGGTCTTACGAAATCCTTTGAGGAATTGTGCGCGAGGCTGGGAATTAAGTGTCCGGTGTATGACGGGACCCGGGCCAATCCGACTGTGGAGAATGTGGAGGAGGCCAGATGGATTTATCTGAAGGAAAAGTGCAGCTGTCTGGCGGCCATCGGCGGCGGATCGGCGATTGACTGCGCAAAGGCGATCGGGGCGCGCGTCGTCTATCCGAAGCGAACGCTTCAGCAGATGAAGGGAACGCTGCGCCTGTTCAGGAAGATTCCGCCGCTCATCGCAATACCGACGACGGCGGGAACCGGCAGCGAAATCACGCCGACGGCGGTGCTGACGGACGAAGGGGTAAAGCACAAGTACACGATGAATGATTTTGTGCTCATTCCAAGCTTTGCTGTGCATGATCCCGAAATGACGCGCACGCTTCCGCCTTCTCTGACGGCAACGACCGGCATGGACGCGCTGACGCACGCCGTGGAGGCGTATATCGGCCAATCCACGACGAAGGAAACGCGGAGGCTGGCGATTGATGCGGTCAAGCTGATCTTCGGGAATGTGGAGCAGGCATACCGCGACGGAAATGACATGACGGCCAGAAGGAACATGCTGATGGCGTCGTATTATGCTGGACATGCCTTCTCGAAATCGTACGTCGGCTATGTTCATGCGGTTGCGCATTCTCTGGGCGGACAGTACAACATTCCGCATGGCCTGGCGAACAGCGTACTGCTGCCGCATGTTCTGGAGGCATATGGTCCGGCGATCCACGGAAAGCTCCGTGAATTGGCTGTTGCCGTTGGCCTAGCGGATGGGAAGGAATCGGAAGAGATTGCGGCGAATCGTTTTATCGTGGCCATTCGCGGTCTGAATGCAAGAATGGGCATCCCGGAAACGCTCAAGGGAATTCGCCGGGAGGATATCCCCATTATGGCGGCGCATGCCGACCGGGAGGGAAATCCGCTGTATCCGGTTCCTGTGCTGATGGATGCCGGAGAACTTGAGAAACTGTATGAGGCCGTGATGGACGGAGGAGAAGAGAAATGACCGAGCAGGCGATTGACAGACTGCTGGAAGAGCAAAAAAACTATTTCGGAAGCGGAAAAACGCTGCCGATATTGTTCCGACTGGAACGACTTCGTAATTTATATCGTCTTATAAAGAAATATGAAAATGAGATTGCCGAGGCGCTTTCGGAGGATCTCGGCAAGAGCGAATTTGAAGGCTTCATGTGTGAAATCGGTCTGGTGCTGACAGAGATCAGCTACATGCTGCGCCATACGCGCTCCTTCGCGAGGAAGCGGCCGGTATATACGCCCATTCCTCAGTTTGCAGCCTTCAGCTACAAACAGCCGTCTCCACGCGGAAATACGCTGATCATGAGCCCGTGGAATTATCCGTTTCTGCTGACGATGGACCCGCTGGTAGATGCGGTGGCAGCAGGCAACACGGCGATTGTCAAGCCCAGCGCATACTCGCCGGCGACGAGCGCGATCATTCAGAAGATCGTCTCGGAATGCTTTGAGCCGGGCCATGTAGCCGTTGTAACGGGCGGTCGGAAGGAGAACGCATGCCTTCTTGAAAAGAAGTTCGATCTGATCTTCTTCACCGGTAGCCAGAATGTCGGCCGGGAAGTGCTCCGGCATGCCGCCGAAACGCTGACCCCCGCTGTGCTGGAGCTGGGCGGAAAGAGTCCGTGCATCGTGGATGATACGGCACAGATCAGGCTGGCTGCCAAGCGAATTGTGTTCGGTAAATACCTCAACTGCGGGCAGACCTGCGTCGCGCCCGACTATATCCTGTGCGACAGAAAGATCAAAGACGAGCTGGTTCGGGAGATTGTAAATCAGATTCATCTCCAGTTCGGCGACTCTCCGCTGACGAGCGATCAGTATGGTAAGATCATCAACGAAAAGCATTTCGACCGGATTCTGGGCCTCATGGACGATCAAAAAACTATCTGCGGCGGAGCATTTGACCGAAGCGCGCGCAAAATCGAGCCGACGGTCATGGACAATGTGACAATGGATGACGCCGTCATGCGGGAGGAAATCTTCGGGCCGGTGCTGCCTGTACTGACCTATGACCGGCTGGACGAGGTCATCGACCGGGTAAACAGCGGCGAGAAACCGCTGGCCCTCTACATTTTCTCGGAGAATAAGGAGAATATCCGCAGCATCACGACGCGCATCAGCTTCGGCGGCGGCTGTGTCAACGATACGATCATTCATCTGGCGACCAGCGAGATGGGATTCGGCGGCGTCGGCGAGAGCGACATGGGCGCGTATCACGGAATGA
>JAFQQU010000211.1 GCA_017410445.1 Clostridia bacterium
ATTGGGGTTTCCTCCTTTGTGTTCTTCTGTGCTTTCGTTGATTGTATTGTATCAAAAGATATGTATCATGACCATAAATAGTATTCTACAAAATATGCACAAAATGGTACACATTAAAACCGCAGGGGATGCTCATGCACATTTCTGCACGACATATGCACAAAATGGTACGGAAGACATTCGGTCCTGAGATGATTTCAGCCCGTCTGAAGGCAGGAGGGGTTTAGGCATTCAGACGGGCTGCAGATTTATGTCATCAGATTCCCGGGGCTTTATCCTGAGAATCTGTTATTTTTTTTAAAAGATGGGTTTGATCAGTGCGTGCGGGCGAATTCCCATGCGCTTTTGCACATGTCCTCCAGCGAGTGAACGGCTTCCCAGTGAAGGAGCTTCTTTGCCTTTTCAGCATCGGCCCAGAAGGCGGGCAGATCGCCGTCGCGGCGCGCGCCGATGGTGAATGGAAGCTTCATGTTGTTGGCCTGCTCAAAGGCATGGACCAGCTCGAGAACGGATACGCCCTTGCCGGTGCCGAGGTTGATGGCTTCAGCGCCGCTGTGCTCCATGGCGTATTCCAGGGCACGGAGATGGCCGACGGCCAGATCAACCACGTGCAGGTAGTCGCGCTGGCAGGTGCCGTCCGGCGTGGCATAATCGCCGCCGAAGATGGTCAGCTTCTCGAGCTTGCCAGCTGCGACGCGGCCGATGTAGGGCATGAGGTTGTTGGGAATTCCGTTGGGATCGTCGCCCAGCAGGCCGGATTCATGCGCGCCGATGGGATTGAAGTATCTGAGCAGCACCGCGCAGAAATCGGGATGCGCAGTCACATAGTCGGTCAGGATGCGCTCGATCATGACCTTCGTCCATCCGTAGGGGCTGGCAGACTGCAGGGCAGGCATTTCCTCCTTGTAGGGATGGGGATTATCGGGCCCGTAAACGGTCGCCGAGGAGGAGAAGACCAGCTTCTTGCAGCCGCCGTACTCCATGGCTTCCAGCAGGGAGAGAGTGCTGTCGATGTTATTGCGGTAATACTGAAGCGGCATCCGGACGCTTTCGCCGACCGCTTTATAGCCCGCAAAATGGATGACGGCGTCGATGCGGTGACGGGCGAAAATGCTCTTGAGGATCTCCGAGCAGCAGTTGATGCGATAGAATTCAGGGGCCTTGCCGGTGATCTTTTCGATCCGGTCAATGACGTCTGCGCTGGCGTTGGAGAGGTTGTCAGCGATGATCACCTCATGTCCCGCGTTCATGAGTTCAACAACAGTGTGGCTGCCGATGTATCCGGCTCCGCCGGTGACCAGTACATTCATGGTTATCCCTCCTGATTGATTGTATTGATGAATCTGAGGAAGGCGGACATGCCTTCTTTTGTTCGCTTATATACACCTGCGTGCTCCAGAACCTCCTGATATACCTTGCCGACTTCGATTCGGAGAATAGAGCTGGTGTTCTCGTCGGTGAATACATACTTGGATTTCAGACGCTCCACCCATGCGGCGTGTTTTTCAAGATCCTCATCGAGCCGGCATCCGGTCAGAATGTGCTTTTCTAGCCGGTTCAGCTCGTCCTTCAGCCGTCCGGGAAGAACTGCAAGGCCCATCACCTCGATCAGGCCGATGTTTTCCTTCTTGATGTGATGCAGCTCGGCATGCGGATGGAATACGCCCAGAGGATGCTCGTCGGTGGTGATGTTGTTCCTCAGAACCAGATCCAGCTCATAGTCGGCGCCGTTTCTGCGGGCAATCGGCGTGATGGTGTTGTGCGGTTCGCTGTTTGTTTCCGCATAGATGAAAGCGGTTTCGTCGGTATGACTGCGCCATGCGGTCAGAATCCGCTCGGCCAGATCAGTCAGACGAACTCTGTCTGCGCTGGTCAGGCGGATGACGCTCATCGGCCATTTGACGATGCCTGCGCGGACGTCTTCGAAGCCCTTGAACTGAATTTCCTGCTCGATGGGCGCTTTTGCCATGGCGAAGGAGTGTCTTCCACCCTGAAAATGCTCATGGGAGAGGATGCTGCCGCCGACGATGGGCAGATCGGCATTGGAGCCGATGAAATAGTGCGGGAAGAGAGTGACAAAATCAAGGAGCTTGACGATGGTGCTCCGATCGATCTTCATCGGCGTATGCTCGGAATTGAAGACGATGCAGTGCTCGTTGTAGTAAACATAAGGGCTGTACTGGAAATACCATTCCTCGCCGTTCAATTCAATCGGAATGATGCGGTGATTCTGACGGGCAGGATGATTGAGACGACCGGCGTAGCCCTCGTTTTCCGTGCACAGCTGACAGAGCGGATAGGCCGACTTGGGCATGTTCCTGGCTGCGGCAATGGCCTTCGGATCTTTTTCGGGCTTGCTCAGGTTGATGGTGAGGTCGAGCTTTCCGTATTCGGTGCTGACCAGCCAGCGGATGTCCTTCTGAATCCGGTACCGGCGGATGTAATCGGTATCCTGTGAAAAGCGGTAGAACCAGTCGGTCGCCGCCTGAGGGTTCTGCAAGCGCAGCAGCTCAAAGCGGCGGCGGACCTCGCGGGGCGGAGGGGTCATCAATCCCATCAGAAGGGTATCGAGCAGATCACGTCCGGTGGAGCTGTCGCTGCACAGCCCGCGGGTGACGGCGTTATCCAGGATTCCGCCGAGGATTTCATCGAGAGGGAGGGCCTGCGGGGCGGTATCTTCATATGAATCCAGATTCAGGTGCTGCAGAAGCTGATTGATCATGTAGGTGCGGTCGCACTCTTCGATGAGTCCGCGGCTGATTCCATACTGTACCAGCGAAGAGATATACATGTTGATGCTCATAGATGCCCTCCTTATTTCACTCTGATTCCGCCCTCTTTGCGGATGGACAGCACATGGCAGCTGCCCTGTCCGAGGACGGCGTCCATGCCGCGGACGAATTCATCCAGCAGCTCGTTGGGAACGAAGGCCTGAACCGTACCGGCAAAACCGCCTCCGTGAACGCGGTATGCGCCGCGGCCTCTGAGCAGGGTATCGCACATGGCCAGCGCAATGGCCATCGGCTGCCGCTTGACCGAGCCGGCGGGGCTGATGTTCTGAAGATACATCCAGGAACTGCGTCCTGATTCGGTGACCAGTCGAAGGAAAGCGCTGAAATCATTCTTTCTGAGGGCGGTCGCCTCCTTGATGACACGGCGGTTTTCCTGATAGACGTGAATCGCGCGGAGAATGGCGCGATCGGAGACGCGGCCGCGCAGGTCGGGGATTGCGGCGAAGAAATCCCTTTCGGAGATTTCTCTCAGCGTTCTTTTGCCGAAGCGGCTGGCGATTTCGCCCAGCTCATTCGGAATTGCGCCGTATTCGTCCGTCAGACCGGCATGATCCGCGCCGCTGTCGATGATGCACAGCGCGTGACCGGCAGAGGCGAAATCAAAGCTGATCCGTTCGACGTGGGGCTCGGCAGAATCCTCAAAGTCGATGAATACCATGCCGCCCACCGAGGAGGCCATCTGATCCATCAGGCCGCAGGGCTTGCCGAAGTACGCGTTCTCGGCATACTGGGCGATCTGAGCGATTTCGATGGCGGTGAAATGACCGTCGCAGAACAGCTCGTTGATGATTGTTCCCATCAGCACTTCGAAGGCTGCCGAGGAACTCAGGCCGCTTCCGGGCAGGACGGAGGAGCTGACGTGCGCGGTAAAGCCGGAAATCACTGCGCCTCTTTGAACAAAGGCGGCGGTCACTCCGCGAACCAGGGAAGTGGTGGTGTTCCGCTCGGAGGCGCGAGCCTCAAGGTCGTCCAGATCAATGCTGATCTTCGGGTAGCCCTTCGAATAGATGATGATCTGATTCGTGTGATTCAGCGTGACGTCCGCCGTCGTTTCCAGATCGACCGCGGCGGCCAGTACGCAGCCGTGCTGATGATCAGTGTGGTTGCCGCTGATTTCCGTGCGGCCGGGTGCGGAGAAGATGAAATGCTGTTCCATGAGTTTGTACCTCCACTTATAGGTGCGCATCCGCATTCATACATGCACATAATGCGCTTGTTACTGCTTGCTTGTTGGCTTTATTCTAGCAAAATGAGGCGTTTGTGAGAATGGACAGACTGACATAATACATGCACAAAATGATACGATGGAGAACTGTATGCACAAAACGATCCGAACTATGCACAAAAAAACAGCGTTCCTGACATTCATCAGAAACGCTGCAGGGGAAGGCGGATTATTCTTTCAGAAGCTTGCGGTAATCGGTTGGAGCCTGCCCTTTCTGTTTGTGATAGAGACGGCTGAAGTAGAGCGGGTTATCGTAACCGACAATGGCGGCGATTTCGGAGACGGTGTAATCGGTGGTCTCCAGCAGACTCTGAGCATTGTTCATGCGGAGATTGAGAATGTACTGTTTGGGAGAAATCTCGTACACCTTTTTGAAATTGCGCATGAACAGACTGATGCTCATATGGCGCGACTGGGCAAAATCCTCGATGTTGATCGGCTCGTTGTAATGTTCGTGGAAATACTGGCGGGCAAAAGCCATCTCTTCCTGCACCTGAGTGCTGACAATCGACGGCTTTTCCAGCCTGGTGCGCTGAACGACGAGCAGCAGCTCCCGGAAGCACATCTCAAGCAGCTCTTCGTACCCCACGCGGCAGGTCTGCAGTTCCTCGATCATCTGCTTGAAGAGCAGAACATAGGTGGACGGCGTGCCGCAGTAAAAGACATGATCATTGAGCGGAATGTCATAATGGCGGAGGGTGTTGCGGACGTCTCCGCCGGTGAAATGTACCCAGTATACCTCTGGTTTGTCAATTCCGAAATACTCATAGTGCTGCTCCTCTTTGGGCTGGTAGAGCACCATATGTCCGGCGGTGACAACTTTATCTTCTCCGCCGATGTAGAAGTGAGTCTTTCCGGCAGCGACGTACAGAAGCTGATAATCCACGCGGCCGTGCGGAGACCATGTGGGCAGTCTTTTCTTTGTCGTCAGACGGTATGCGCCGCAGCTCCCGACGATGATCGGCTTTGATCGATCCTTGAATGGCAGCTTGTTATTATTCAGATAGCCGGAACTGAAATACATACATGCACCGCCTTTTTAGAGGTATTAAGGGCATGTTAATATTATAGCATTTGAATATTTCTTTGTCAAATATCTGTGAAGAGGACGCCGATGAGGAATGAAGGGAAGCGCGGAGAAGGCTTGAAGGATTATTCTATCACGCAGAGGATTGAGGCCATATCCGGCTCAGAAGGATGAGGAAAAAGACGTCCGAAAGCATGCACAAAAAGGACGTATAATATAAGATGGGTTGAAGCAGAACATGGAGGCATAGACAGGGATTTCATCTGATATAATGCGATTATAGGGCAAAATAGGCCGATTTAGGCGTTATTTGCCGTTGTTTCATGGGGTGTGGACTGAAAATCGAAGAACACAGTCGAAAACTTGCTGCTGTTTTTTGCGGGAGAAATATGGACAAAATGAGATAAACTATGAACGAAACGCGCTATCTCTTCAGGCTGTATTGACAGAAAATCCTTTTCGTGCAATGATCTACTCAAGCACCGCAGCCGGTCCCGATGATGGGCTGCCGGGTCAGATTGTCCGGACTGGCCGCTTAAACGAGTCATTAC
>JAFQQU010000212.1 GCA_017410445.1 Clostridia bacterium
GCGCTCTACCTACTGAGCTACATCAGCATTTGCCGCATTCGCTGACAACAAAACATATTATACACGAATACGGCTGGAATATCAATGGTGATTTATGTAAATATATCGGGTATTATGGTTTAAGTGGCGCGATTTCGCAGACAGTCAGTACGCTATCTGAAACCGAGAAACGGACGTCCATTCCGTGAAAAGGCACGCCGTATACGCGGCTGGGATCTTTTTGATAAGAAGGGCGGGGATCCTGCTTCAAAACATCAATCAAGGCCTGACGGACTTCTTCCGGTACTTTGTTCAGAAGTTCATCAGGAAAAACGACTTCAAGTGCGTATCCATATGCGGGATCGGCAAATCCGCCGACGGCATCCGGATGACTGTCGGCAAAGGGAAGATAAGGCTTGATATCATATATCGGGGTTCCGCTCATCAGATCGGCCCCGGCGACATAGAGAACCGGTCCTTCGGGCGTGTTCAGATCGATCTTCACAAGGCGCACACATGAAAGGCCGATCGGATTCGGACGAAAGGGAGAGCGCGTTGCGAATACGCCCATGCGGGTGTTTCCGCCAAGACGCGGAGGCCGGACCGTAGGGGACCAGTCGCTGCGGACAGCCTCTGAAAACTGCCATATCAGCCAGATATGAGAGAATCCGTCCAGCCCCCGGAACGCGTCCGGATTCCGGTATTCCGGCTCAAAGACGATTTTGCCCTGAAGAGAGTCGACCAGACCGCTTTGACGCGGCACGCCGAATTTTGTGGGGAAATCAGTGTGAATGCGAGCAATGATGTTCAAGGAAGCATCTCCTTAATGATATTCACAGGAATGATTCAACGGGCGCAGTGAAAATTCCTGTCGGAAAGCGCAAATAAAGGAAAGGAGCCGCCCGGCAAAGGACGGCTCCAGAAGATGAAAAATGATTACGGCTGCTTGCCGATGTAGGCCAGAATGCCGCCGTCAACGTACAGAATGTGACCGTTTACGAAGTCGGAAGCATCGGAGGCCAGGAAAACGGCGGGACCTACCAGATCGTCGGTGGTGCCCCAGCGGCCGGCGGGAGTCTTGGAGATGATGAACTGATCGAAGGGATGACGGGAACCGTCAGCCTGACGCTCGCGCAGGGGAGCGGTCTGGGGGGTCTCGATGTAGCCCGGGCCAATGCCGTTGCACTGGATGTTGGCTTCGCCGTACTCGGAGCAGATGTTGCGGGTCAGCATCTTCAGGCCGCCCTTGGCAGCAGCGTAAGCGGAAACGGTCTCGCGGCCGAGCTCGCTCATCATGGAGCAGATGTTGATGATTTTGCCGTGGCCCTTCTTGATCATGGCGGGGATAACGGCCTTGGATACGATAAAGGGGGCGTTCAGGTCGACGTCGATAACCTTGCGGAAATCAGCGGCGGACATCTCGCACATCGGGATGCGCTTGATGATACCTGCGTTATTTACCAGAATATCTACTACGCCAACTTCGGCTTCGATCTTGGCAACCAGAGCGTTGACGGCGTCCTCATCAGTGACGTCGCAAACATAGCCGTGAGCCTTAATGCCCTTTTCTTCGTAAGCGGCCATGCCCTTGTTGACCAGGTCCTGATTAATGTCGTTGAAAACGATGGTCGCGCCGGCTTCGGCCATGCCGCAGGCGATCGCAAAACCAATGCCGTAAGAAGCGCCGGTGATCAGAGCAACTTTGCCTTCCAGGGAGAACTTCTCCATAATATTCATGGGAATTACCTCCATTCAATATCTATTTGGCTACGATACGCCACGTAAGATGATGGCATACATATCCAACATACTTTAATTATAGACCAGAAACCCCGATGAGTCAATGGTTATCAGATGACATTTGATTCTTATTTTTGAGGACAGTTCAATGAAGAAAATTCCTCTCCAATCTTTTCAATATCGCAAAAAAGCTATATAATAAACGAAATGAAATACTTGCGGGAGGCGGTGAATATATGACGAAATATGAATGGTTTAAGCAGGCTCGGTTCGGAATGATGATTCACTGGGGCCTGTACTGTTTGCCGGCCGGCGAATGGAAGGGGCAGCGGATGGATTATATCGGCGAATGGATTCAGTCAAAATACCGGATTCCGAATGAAGAGTATCATAAACTGGCCGCTGCATTCAACCCGATTCTGTTTGATGCGGACGAATGGGTATCGCTTGCGCAGGACGCCGGAATGAAGTATATGGTAGTCACTGCAAAGCACCATGACGGGTTTGCGATGTATCATTCAAAAGTCGATCGCTTTAACGTCGTCGATGCGACTCCATTCAAGCGGGACGTCATCGGCGAACTGGCTGATGCGTGCGCTAGAAAAGGCATGAAGCTGGGGCTTTACTATTCTCAGGATCTTGACTGGAGCGAACCCCACGGCGGAGGATATACCCGGGGGCATACAAATGTCGGCATGAGCTGGACGAACGATTGGGATTTCCCGGAGAACGAGAAAAAGAACTATACCGAATGCTATGAGCGGAAGATCAAGCCGCAGGTGCGGGAAATTCTGACTCAGTACGGAGAGTTGTGCCTGATCTGGTTTGATACGCCCATGACGATATCTCAGGAGCAGAGCAGAGAGCTGGTGGATATGGTGCATACCCTTCAGCCGAACTGTCTGGTGAATTCGAGGGTCGGAAACGGTATGGGAGATTATCGCTCGTGGGGAGACAATCAGATTCCTGAGGACCAAATGGCGGATGGATTGTTTGAGACACCCGCGACGCTCAATGATACCTGGGGATATAAGACGTTTGACGCCAACTGGAAGAACGCAGATCGGGTTATTGAACTGAAGAATCATCTCAACAGCAGGGGAATCAACTATCTTCTGAATGTCGGCCCCGATTATCTGGGACGCATTCCTGCGCCGGCGGTCGATATTCTGCGCGCAGCAGGAAAGAAGATTGAAAGCAGATGACGGATTAAAGGGGAGAACACCGAATATGAATATGCGAGCAAGAGACAGAGGAATCGTCATTGGCGAAATGAAGACAGGCACGAAAAACCGGATTACGGATGTTCCGGGCGTTACGGTCGGCCATGTGACGCTGACGGGTGACGGGCGCAACACTGGAGTTACTGTGATTATGCCGTCTGAAGATAATATGTTCGTTTCCAAGCTGACGGCGGCATGTCATGTGCTCAATGGATTCGGCAAGACGGCGGGACTTATGCAGATTGAGGAACTCGGCACCATCGAAACGCCGATTGCATTGACGAATACGCTGAATGTCGGTCTGGTACATGATGCGCTTGTTGGGTATATGATTGATCGCTGTGAAAAAGACGGCGTGCGCCTCCGGTCGGTTAATCCGGTGGTGGCAGAATGCAACGACGCGTCGCTCAACAACATCCACGAGCGCGCGGTAAGGGAAATGCATGTGCGCGAGGCGATTGAAAAAGCGTCTCAGGACTTTGAAGAAGGCGCCGTCGGAGCAGGACGCGGCATGACCTGTCATGGTTTGAAGGGCGGTATCGGGACGGCGTCCCGCGTCGTTGAGATGGGTTCGGAAGATTTTACGCTTGGCGTGCTGGTTCTGACCAATCACGGCCGAATGAAAGACTTCTGTATTTCCGGCGAGCGGGTAGGTGAGAAAGTATATCAAAAGCTGAACGAATCTCTGCCGGACAAAGGATCCTGCATCGTTGTCATGGCAACCGATCTTCCTCTGACAGATCGTCAGCTGAAACGCGTAATCCGACGGGCAAGTGTCGGTCTGGCAAGGCTGGGATCGTTTATCGGTCATGGCAGCGGCGAGGTGTTCATCGGCTTTACGACGGCCAACCGCGTTCCTAATGATGCTGACGGGGCGATCATGAATCTTCGTGCGATTCATGAGGATTATATCGACCGTGCATTCCGTGCGATGGCGGAGGCGACCGAAGAAGCGGTGCTCAATTCGATGCTGATGGCTGAAACGGTTGAATCTCAATCGGGTACGGTCCGCAGAGGACTCTCGGAATTCATGTAAGTCCAAAGATGACAAAAATGAGAACAGGACAGCCGAAGATGCGAGGGCATCGGAGCGGCTGTCCTGTTTGTGTATTGGCATCTGATTGATGGGTTTCAGTAATCCTGACTGCTTTATCGGTCACTGCCCGCTGAGAATCCTGTGGCTGAACATCTTGCCGGTTTCTGCCGTAAGCTTCAGTGCGGCGGGGATAACCTCATGATCAAATGTACTGATGACACCATGGGACTCAAAGTTAAGGACTCCATCGTAACCGATTTCGCGCATGCCTCCGATAAAACGATTCCAGTCGGCACAGCCCATGTAAGGGGCGAGGTGCTGATCGGACCAGCCGTCGTTATCGTGGATGTGCAGACACTCAATGCGGTGTCCCAGCTGACGGATAATTGTATAGATATCGCGGCCGATCAGATTCGAGTGACCGGTATCATAGCAGAATGCGAAGCACTTTTCTCCCGCGATTTCGTTGAGCGTATCGATATACAGATTGGCCTCCGCCGGGGTCTGGCAGCTTGCTGCGTAGATCTTTCCGCGATAGGAGCCGAACATATTCTCGAGACATACGGTTACATGGTGTTTTTTCATGGCCGGAATGAGCTGGCTGTATCCGCTGATGTTGGCGTCCCATTCAGTTTTCGGATCCAGCTGATCGTCATATCCGAAGAAAAATGGATGGACGACCAGATGAGGGCAATTGAGATAGTCGCAGACTATGATGCTCTTTTTCAGTACCTCGATCATATACCGGCATGCTTCGGGCGTTTTCTGAAGACTCTGCACAGGTGCATGTGCCTGAGAGAATTCGACGGCGTATTTCTCGGCAGCTTCCTTATAGGGTCTGAAGAACTCTTTGATTTCATCATCAGTCTTAGAAAATACGCAGCTTTCTCCGCTTCGAATGGCGGACTGCGGCGCAAAGGGAATCAGAGTAAAGTCAACCCCGTCGAATCCCGCTTCATGAATAATCCGGAAGCCGTCGTCAATCCCGAAAGCCTCGAAAATCTTGGTTGTCTGAATGCTGATCTTATGCATGATGCGTCCTCCGTAAGAGAGATCCCGCTGCAAAGCATGCCTGCAGCGGGATTGTTAAGTATGTTATTCGCTGATGCGGCGTGCAAACATCTTACCGGTCGCGCCGATCAGGTTGAGCACATGCGGAGCAAGCTCTGTGTCGAAGACGTTGATGGCGTTAAGCGTCTCAAAGCTCAGAGCGTTCTTGTATCCGATTTCGCGCATGCCCTTGACGAAGCGATCCCAGTCGAGAATACCCATGTAGGGAGCGAGATGCTGATCATCCCAGCCGTCGTTGTCATGAATGTGCAGCGTCTCGATGCGGTTGCCCAGTTTGCGGATGACAGTATAGATATCGGAGCCAACAAGAAGAGCATGACCGGTATCGAGGCAGAAAGCGAAGCATTTTTCACCGGCCATCTCGTTGAGAGTATCGATATAGCGGTTGGTTACCTCGGGATCCTGACAGATGGCAGCATATACCTTGCGGCGGTTGGCAGTGAACATGTTCTCAAGACATACCTTGACGCCGTACTTCTTGATGGCGGGGATCAGCTGGCTGTACTGGCGGATGTTGAGCTCCCATTCGACCTCGGGCAGCAGAGTATCGTTATAGCCGGGGAAGAAGGGGTGAACGATCAGATAGGGGCAGCCGATATAGCTGCAGACCATCAGGCACTTTTCGAATACCTTGATCATGTATTCGTTCGTGACAGGCTTGTCCTTGATCCAGCTCGGGAAGGGAGCGTGCGCCTGGCAGAAGCTGACGCCGTATTTCTCAGCTGCTTCTTTATAGGGACGGAAATACTCAATGATCTCTTCGTCGCTCTTGTCGTAGATGCTGTCGAGTTCGCCGCGGGCAATCTTGGAGCCCGGGAGCGCCTGATCAATGATGTTGAAGTCCACGCCGTCAAAACCGGCTTCATGGATCATCTTGAAGCCTTCATCTGCGCCGAAGAGGTTAAGGATCGGGGCGGTCTGTACGCTGATTTTATTCATGATATGGTCCTCCTTGTGTGGTTGAGTTGATGATTGGTATTGTATATTACATTGACCGGATGTTTGCTCGGTGCGAATGCTGCCACGCGTTCAGAAGAAAGGTGTTGTCCAGCTGCCGCAATATACTCCATCCGACGCGTTCGGGAAGCACTGCTTCAAAGCGCGGCATGGTTCTAAGACACGCCATGAATGCCGTTTCGTCGGCAAAGGTGCTGATGGGCAGACTGTAACGTGTGAGGCAGCTTTCGATGCGCTCTGTCGTTCCTTTCACGGTCATACCGAGCGCTTCGCCAAGGCGGGACGTCATCAGCATGCCCACGCCGATTGCCTCGCCATGGAGAAGACCTCGGTAGCGCTGGGCGGTTTCAATGACGTGTCCAAGATGATGGCCGAGCATCATCTTTGCCTGTTCACGGCCCTGAAGGGATTGTTTGATACACAGGCATCTCCAGGAGATTTCCTCAAGACGCGCTTCGACCGCTGCGCGGCCGGTCAGGGATTCCAACATATGGAAAAGAGATGCGTCCGCAGCGCAGGCACACTTGATGACCTCAGCCATGCCGCTGTCGAATTCTCTGGTTGGCTGTGTAAACGAAGTCTGCGGGTCAATCAGAATCAGAGACGGGGGAAAGAAGCTGCCGATCATGCGCGAACCGACTTTGTGCTCAATTGCAGTTTTTCCCTGAATCGCCCAGTCAGTCATGCCGATGAGCGTGGTCGGTACCTGAATGAGCCGGATCATCTGCTTATGGTTCCATGCCGCGAAGCCGCCCATGTCACACAGAACGCCTCCGCCCATCGGAACAAGAGCATCTTCTGCGCCCATATTCAACTCATTCAGTTTGGCGGCGATCTCTTTCAGGGCGTTCAGTGTCTGGCAGTATCCGCCTGCTTTAAGCGGCAGCGTGTGTACCTGTATCCCGACGGCCTCCAGAGAACGCTTGGCCCGTGCGCCGTAACGTCGGGCGACAGTCTCGTCGGCTACGAGAAGAGCTCTTCGGGGCATCAGCGCAGGCGGAATACGGTCACCGAGTCGCCCAACCAGACCATTCTCGATGAAGACGTCATATGAAGGGGTTCGAATGCTCTGCAAACGTATTTCTCTCCAATCGGCAGTAAATTACTTCAGAATAGGATTGCGGCCGGCTTCTCCGGCTTTGCGCGGGAAAGCCTTGGGCGTCGGCGCGGTTTTGCGGATCATCATGAGCCGATGATCCCAGTCACGACCGGGAATGACGATAGAGTGAGACTGAATCGGCTGTGCGCACAGCTTCTTAAGCGCAGCGGCGGAGGCAGCAAGCTCCTCGGTAAGCGAAGGCCCCTTGAAGGCCATCATCCGGCCGCCGGGACGGACGAAGGGCAGGGCAAGCTCCAGAAGCGTCGGAAGCGCAGCGACAGCACGGGCAGTGACCAGATCAAAATGATCGCGGAACTCAGGGCTCTTTGCGGCGTCCTCTGCCCGGATGTGGATGGCTTCGGCGTTCAGATGAAGCTCATCGATTACCTGATTCAGGAATTTGACGCGCTTACCCAGCGAATCCATCATGACTACATGAATATCAGGACGGGCGATGGAAAGCGGAATGCCCGGGAAGCCTGCGCCCGAACCGACATCGCACATCGTTTTGACCCCGTCCAGCAGACCGGGGACGGAAAGAGGGGAAAGGCTGTCCAGATAATTCCGGTCGACTGCTTCTTGGGGATCATCGGAAACACGGGTCAGATTCATGACCTTGTTGACCTCGGTCAGAATCTCATGATATCGGATCAGCTGATCGGGCGCTGCATCATGGAGCTCAATGCCCATGGTCTGCGCGCCTTTGATGATCAATTCTTTCATGCTTTATTTTCTCCTTCATGTTCCCGACGCCATTTTTCCAGCCACACCAGAAGTACGGCAGTATCTCCGGGCGATACGCCGGGAATCCGGGAAGCCTGTCCGAGCGAACGGGGACGCTGAGCGTTCAGCTTCTGCCGTGCTTCAATGCGCAGCGCTTCAATCGACAGATAATCAATGTTGTCCGGCATGAGCTGTTCTTCAGAACGTTTGAACCGCTCGATCTGCTGCTGCTGACGGTCCAGATATCCTTCGTATTTGATGAGGATTTCCGCCTGCTCGGCAGCGTCTGAGGCAAGTGTGTCAGGCAGGTCTGCGAAAGGCAGGATGTCTTTCAACTCGATGGCGGGGCGTCTCAGAAGTTCTGCCAGAGAGAAGGAATTCCTCTGACCGGCAGTCTCGCCCTTTGAGGTAAGAACTTCAAGCAGCCTATCGTCACAGGGAATATGCGTGTTGTTCAGCAGCTTTGCGACGGATGCGGTATTCTCCCGCTTGCGCAGCATTCTGTTGAGGCGCTCCTCCGAGGCAAGGCCTGCGCGGTGTCCCATCTCAGTCAGGCGCAGATCGGCATTATCCTGCCGGAGCGTCAGCCGGTACTCGGCTCGGGAAGTCATCATCCGATAGGGTTCGTCCGTGCCCTTCGTCGTCAGATCGTCGACCAGTACGCCGATATAGGAATCGGCACGGGTCAGAATGAGCGGTTCCATGCCGCGCAGCTGAAGAGATGCATTTAGACCCGCATAGAGGCCCTGAGCGGCGGCTTCTTCGTAACCGGAGGTGCCGTTGATCTGCCCGGCGAAGAACAGTCCTTTTATATGCTGAGCTTCGAAAGTTGAGGTGAGCTGGGTCGGGTCGATGCAGTCGTATTCGATGGCATAGGCCAGACGCATCAGCTCCGCATGCTCAAGACCGGGAACGCTGTGGTAAATCTCTCGCTGTACGTCTTCGGGCATGCTGGTGGACATACCCTGAACATACCATTCAACAGTATCCAGCCCCTCGGGCTCGAGAAAAATGGGGTGGCGTTCCTTGTCGGCGAACCGGACTACTTTATCTTCAATAGAGGGGCAGTAGCGGGCGCCGGTTCCGTGAATGTCGCCTTTATACATCGGGGCGCGGTGCAGATTGGCCCGGATTATGTTGTGCGTCTCAGGAGTGGTGTAGGTGAGATAGCACAGGGCGCGGTTTTCGAGCTTTCCGTCAGTCAGGAAAGAGAAGGGGACAATCGGGTCGTCGCCGTACTGCGGGATCATCTTGGAAAAATCGACCGTGCGTACGTCCACCCGCGCCGGGGTGCCCGTTTTGAATCGGCGAACGGTAAAACCGTTATCGATCAGCGACTGAGTGAGGTGACTGGCAGCCAGAAGGCCCTGAGGGCCTCCCTGCCAGGAGCATTCGCCGATGATGATCCGGCTTTTCAGATAGACGCCGCAGCAGATGACTGCTGCGCCGCATTCGATGGTTGAACCGGTAGTCGTCGTGATTCCCGTGATGCGTCCGTTTTCGATCAGAAGCTCGGCGGCTTCGCCCTGACGCAGCGTCAGATTGGCTTCGGCGTCGATTGCGCGGCGCATGCGGGCCTGATAGGCGCGTTTGTCGGCTTGCGCTCTCAGAGAATGCACGGCGGGGCCTTTGCCGGTATTCAGCATGCGGGATTGAATAAAGGTATCGTCGATGGCCAGACCCATTTCGCCGCCCAGCGCATCCAGCTCGCGGACAAGATGCCCCTTTGCTGTGCCGCCGATAGCAGGATTGCAGGGCATGAGTGCAAGTGAATCTATGTTGAGCGTGAGGAGCAGCGTTTTCTGTCCGGTACGGGCACAGGCAAGCGCGGCTTCGCAGCCCGCGTGGCCGGCGCCTACAATAATGACGTCAAATCGTTCCAATAAGAATAGCACCTCTTCGGATGGGCCGGTTAAAGACCTCGTCGTAAATGTCGAATACTGATTATGATTTGTCGGTTCAGGCCGGTTTGGCGGATCCTTAAGTTAAATCCATTTGAAACCGGTGATCTTTTCAATGTCCTCACGGGTAATCATTGCCGCGGGGAACTTCATGGCGTTAGCCGCGCCTGCCGCTGATGCGATCATCAGAGCGCCGTCGTCAGTGAAGCCGCGGATCTGTGCGTGAAGCCACGCGGCGGTAAAGCAGTCGCCTGAGCCGACAGCGTTAATACAGTCAATCTTCGGGGCAGGACAGAAGGAGGCCTGTTCCCATAAAAACTGGATACAGCCTTTCGCACCGCATGTCAGAAGAACGCGGCCGATGCCCTGTTCCGTCGTAAGGCGGTTCGCTTCGCTGTGAAGAGGATCTCCGGAAGGTTTGATGAGCTGCGAAAGCTCATCCTCATTTACCTTCAGTACATCCGGAATTGCTTGTGATCCTTCGATCAGCGCCTCTCCGTTTGAATCCAGCAGCGTGCGAACGCCCATGGACTTTGCTGTTTCTATCAATTCCCGGATTAAACGTGCTCCGCCCGAACAGGAAGCGGAACCGCATACGGCAAGAACGCTGCAGCCGGATAGCTGGTTGATAACCGCCTGCCTGATGGCGGAGAGTTCATCTTCCGACAACACAGGGCCTGCCTGACGGACAACCTGCTGGCTGTAATCATCTGTCCGAACATATGTATCGATAATGCGCGTGCTGCCCTGAACGGGAACGGCGATCAGCCGGACGCCCTCGCCTCGGGCCAGTTCTTCGAATTCTTTTCCTGTATCGCCTGCAGAATAGGTGATTGCCGTGCAGTCTTCACCGAGGGCAGTAAGTACGCGGGCGACATTGACGCCTTTGCCGCCGCTCATCCGATCGATACGAATGGGCGGATCGCCGAAACGATCCACCCACAGCGTTCTGTCGATACAGGGGTTCATGGTAAGGGTTACAATTTTCATGCCAGTTCGTTCTTAATGATGCGGCCGTTGGACATGACCAGCTGCACATCAATATTATCATCGAATACAACGAGATCGGCGTCTTTTCCGACGGCGATGCGGCCCTTGTTGGCCGCGCCGATGCGGTCCGCGGGATTTTCACTCGCCATGCGGACGGCTTCATGCATCGGAATTCCGGCAGCGCACATATTGCGGACCAGACGATTCATGGTTGCAACGCTTCCTGCAAAAGCTTCGCGGCTGAGCAGCTTCATGACGCCATCCTCGTAGACGGTTTCCATGCCGTTCAGCTGACGGTATACGGTGCCCTCGACCAGATGACCGGCGGCATAATCGAGACCGTCGGTGATGAGGATAATTTTGTCGGCGCCCTTGCAGCGATAAATCAGCTGGAGCAGGGTCAGCGGAAGATGCTTGCCGTCGGCGATGACCTGGGCGGTCAGCGCATCGAGGTTCAGGCCGGCTTCAATGACGCCGGGAATGCGGTAGCTCTTGACGCGGATCATGCCGGAGCAGCCGGAATAGAGGTGAGTGACGTCGGAGAAGCCGTGCGAGATTGCGTCGAACACCTGATCGTAAGTGGCGTTGGAATGTGCGACGCTTGCGACAATACCGCGGGAGGCCAGCAGCTCGCCCAGTTCGAGGGAGCCGGGCAATTCGGGCGCAACGCCCATCATCTTAATGCCTTCGGGCCATACATCCAGCAGTTCGGTCATATCGGTCTCGGCAGGTATTTTAAGATCATCCGGAGACTGAGCGCCGGCCTGCGCAGGGGCGAGGCAGGGGCCTTCCAGATGAACGCCGATAATGGTCGAATCACAGGGAGATTTCGAAGCGGTATGGATGGCCTCTATGGCTTTTTTAATGGCCTCCATCGGAGCGGCCAGCGTGGTGGGCAGAATGGAGGTGGTACCGAACTGTGCATGGGCGTTGCACATGGCGAGAATGTCCTCGGGTTTATCGGACATCGCGGAATAGCCGCCGCCTCCGTGCACGTGAATATCAACAAAGCCGGGAGCAAGATATTTTCCGCCGCAGTCAATTACGATATCTTCAGGGCCTGCATCACAAGAACAGAGGATACCGGTAATCTTGCCGTCTTCGACTGTCACAATACGATCGGCCGGACCGGCAGGAAGGAATACACGGGCATTTTTAAACAGAGTTCTCATTTGCTCATCCCCATTTCATGGTTATTTTCAGTTTGAATCATATCCTTATTATGCGTGTTTGTCAAGTGTATTTGAGAGAATGTAAAAAACGGGACCTAAAATTCACTCTTGCGAAGAGAGTCGAGTTCTGATATGATAGAAGAAAGTAAAGATTGCCGAAGGGAGCCGAACTTATGAAGCAGCATCTGGATACCATTCCCGTATGGGACGCCTATAAAAAGGACTGTGAATGCCCGGTCTGCGCCATTTTCAAGAAGAACGAAGAAGACTTTGTTGATACCTATCTGGGCGCATCTTATATGGAGCCCTCGCGCCGGGTGGAAACCAATGAAAAGGGATTCTGCCGGAAGCATTTCAAGATGATGTTCGACAAGGGAAATCGTCTCGGTCTGGCACTGATGACCGACACCTATATGCAGGAGACGATCAAGAAGCTCAAGGCGAATGCGGAAAAGGCGAAGGAAGCGTCTGCGGGCGAAGCGAAGAAAAATGTACTGATGCGCGTGGGCCGCAAAAATGCGGATATTCAGAGCTGCGCGGCAGAAATCAAGGAGCTGACTGGCCGATGCAGCCTGTGCGAGCGGATTGACGACGTCATGGAGCGCTATATCTATACGCTTCTCTATATGTGGAAGCATGAAAGCGATTTCCGCAAGACGTTTGCCGCATCCAAGGGCATGTGTCTTGATCACTATGCTCAGACGCTCGCCATGGCGCAGGAGCAGCTTTCCGGAAAGGAACTCAACGAGTTTGTCGAAGAACTGACCAAGATGCAGATCGAGAATCTGGAGCGTGTCGAGAAGGACCTTGAATGGTTTACGCTCAAGGCTGATCATCGCAATAAGGATAAGCCCTGGGGCAACAGTCAGGACGCCGTTGAGCGTTCGGTCAACAAGATGCGCGGCGGAGCTGTGTGAGGCTGGGCTGCAAAAAACTGTCAATCATGAGCAATACATTTATGATTCCAGCGTATATGTAGTCAGCGGGCGTTGGATGAACGCTTCAATAAGTGAGAGGATGTGCAATTATGAGTGAAAATTTGAAGAAGTTCCTGGAGAAGGTGTCCGAAGACAGAGCTCTGGCCGAAGCCATCGGCGCTGAGAAGGATGTAAATGTTCTGATTGCCAAGGCAAAGGAAATGGGTTTTGAACTGACTGCAGCCGATTTCGAGCGTCCCGTCGAAGAACTTTCGGACGACGAACTGAGCGCTGTTTCGGGTGGCTCCGATGTAAGCTGCGCCTGTGCGCTGGGCGGCGGCGGAACGAAGGACGGCAATGACAAGACCTGCGCGTGTGTTCTTGCGGGCGCCGGATACAGCAAGAGCGGCCGTGAGCGCTGCGTATGCGGTTTCGCCGGCTACGGCTACGACACTTGATTTGGCTGATAATCCATTTGGCCCGGAAGGATAAAGGAACTGCATGTATTACAGGCTGAATGATAAGCTGATGTTGAGAGGATGGCAGAAGCTACCGTATGCTCTGGTTGAAAAGGGATACTCCCGTCCGCTTTTCATCAATGCGCTTGAAATGCAGACGCTTCAGATGTGCAACGGAAAGATTGATCTGTCGCTTCCTCTGATTCCTCAGAAGGTCCGCGATCTTCTCCCGGAATTGGAGCGGCGGAGGATTATCATTCCGTGCGAACGCGGCGACGGAATTGCTCCCGAACAGGAGTATAAATGCTATCCGGCGCGATACATCCGAACGGCGCATTGGTCCATTACCGGTCATTGCAATTATCGGTGCAAGCATTGCTATATGTCTGCGCCGGACGCAAAGTATGGAGAGCTCAGTCATGAGCAGGTGATGTCGATTGCGCGGCAGCTGATTGAGTGCGGGGTAATGGAAGTATCGCTTACCGGAGGCGAACCGCTGGTAAGAAAGGATTTCTTCGATATCGTCGATGCTTTGCTTGAAGGCGGAATTCGGATTACGACGATATACTCCAACGGCAAGCTGGTAACTGACCGCTTGCTCGACGAGCTTGAGAAGCGTGGGATTCGCCTCGAGTTCAACATGAGCTTCGACGGTGTTGACGGCTGGCACGACTGGCTGCGCGGCATTGACGGCGCAGGCAGAATCGCCGAAGAGGCATTTGAGCGATGCCGGAAGCGCGGCTTTCCGACCGGTGCGGAAATGTGTCTGCACGGAGGAAACAAGCATCTGCTGCGTCAGACGGTCAGGCGGCTTTCTGAGCTTGGCTGCAGCAGTCTGAAGGTGACTCCGATATCCGACGTCGGCGCATGGAAGGAAGGCGGATACGGCACCTCCATCACGCCTGAGGATCTCTATCAGATTTATCTGGATTACATTCCTCAGTATTATGAGGACGGCATGCCGATATCCATTCAGCTGGGTGGATTTTTCAGCGCTTCTCCGGACGAGCCGGAGGAATACAGCATTCCCTCCTTGAAGAATTGTTCAGATTTGAGCAAGGTATGTGCCTGCGGCCATGCAAGGCAGGTTATGTATATTTCAGCCGAGGGGCGTGCGCTTCCCTGCATGGCGCTGTCCGGAATGGATATTCAGGAACAATATCCGCTAATCACCGAAATAGGCCTTGCGGCCTGCATAACTGATTCCTCGTATATGAAATTGATTGATACCCGCGTAAGCGAGGTAATCGCTCACAACCCCGAGTGCAGGGAATGTGAATATGCAAATCAATGTATGTGCGGATGCCGTGCGGGCGCGCTCGAGACGACGCCGGATGATGTGCTGTCGATTGACAGATATACCTGCCGCATCTTTAAGCAGGGATGGATCCCGAGAATCTGTGACGCCGTTAAAAAGGTAGCGCCGAACGCAAAACTTTATGGCGCTGATGATGGCGTCTGCCGGAACAGCTGATGAACGAACATAAAACAGGCCATGGACAGCAGAACTCAAATCTGCTTTCCATGGCCTTAAGTATACTTTTGTGAGCTCATTTCTTCTTCAACAGATACAGAACCAGATCGTCATCATTGAAACAGGGCGCACCCTCTGCAAGACGTTCGTTCCGATACCATACGCCGCTGCCGTCCGGGATATAGCCTCTCTTTGCATACATGCGCTGTGCGGTTCCGTAACCGGGATGCAGACCGACGCCCAGACAGATTGAATCATGTGTTTTAAAAGCAGTGCGTTCGGCACAGTCCATAATCTTTGTTCCGATGCCGCGACGCTGATAGGGGATGAACACGTTGAAATCGGATACATAGGGAATGCCAAGACTGGCGAACGGACCGGCGTGGGCTGAAGGCATAAGCGTAGTATAGCCAGCAAGGGAATGCTTCCATTCAGCAATGAAAATGTGACGCTTGTGCGCTTGCGATTCTTTATAGTATCTCTCCAGTACTTCAATGGGCTTATGCCAGTTCTGAGCACTGAATGCTTTGAGCAGATCTTCTATGTCCGAGTGGATCATGGAGCGGATGATCAGGTTTTCATCCTGATAGTATATTGTCTCGGGTAGCATTGATGTCACCTCCTGTTTGATAAATCTATATTCTTCGCTGCCGGTCGGATCTCCTGCTTAATATGATCCGGAGGGTGAATGCTTGCTTTTGGTAGTAAAGAATGCGTTAAATGCGTGTGTGGGGTATTGCAAATATGTCAGTATATGGATTATACTGCTTAAAGTGATCGTTAGGTATGGATCAAATATTTATGAAAGGAGGCTCCGGCAATGATGAATCGTATTTCCAATGTCCGTAAGTTCAATGGGTTTGGGGATGTTGCATCTTCCTACGCTGATCCGCATGGTCGGAGACTCTGTTATATGCGTGTCTGATACTGCGTTTTTGTACGCAATATATAGGCTTGTTTTGCTGAGAGTCGTCGGCTTTTGCGCCTGATGACTCTTATTTTTATTATGTCTTAGGAGGAGGTACACTATGGTGTCGAGGAAACTGAAGCTGATTTACAGCTTCCTGCGCGGCAATGTATGGCGCTATCTGGGTTCTGTTTTTGCAGTAGTGCTGACTGTTGCCGTGAACTTTGTAACGCCGCTGATCCTTGCGGAAACAATCGACGGCGTTATCGGTCAGAAGCGGCCGCTTGCGATTCCGGGCATATTGGGGCAGTGGGACGAGCGGCTGGGCGGCCGGGAGTTTCTGGCGCATAATCTGTGGATTATGGGTCTTGCCATGCTTTTGCTCAGCCTGATCGGCGGAACTTTTCAGTTCTTCCGCGGCAGATGGATGGCTCAGGCGTCCGAATCGATTGCGAAGAATATGCGTGACCGGCTCTACAATCATCTGCAGACGCTCAGCTACGACTATCATGTAAAGGTTGAAACGGGCGATCTGATCCAGCGATGCACGTCGGACGTTGAAACGATCCGCCGCTTCCTGTCTTCGCAGATGGTCGAGATGTTCCGCTCAGTGCTGATGATCGTTGTTGCGCTCAACATCATGCTGAGGATGAACTGGAAGATGACGCTCGTTTCCATGATTCTCGTACCGCCTCTGTTTGCTTTTGCGTGGCTGTTCTTTAAGCTCGTCCGCAAATGGTTCACTGAGTCGGACGCTGCTGAGGGAAAAATGAGCGCCGTGCTTCAAGAGAATCTGACCGGCGTCCGCGTCGTCCGCGCATTCGGCCGGGAAAAGTATGAGGTTGATAAGTTCAAGCAGGCAAACGACGACCTGTGGAAGAAGAGCCGCAGGCTGTGCGACCTGCTGGCAGTTTATTGGGGCGGCTCCGACCTGATGAGCATGATGCAGACCGGCATTACGCTGGTGTACGGCGTATTCCTTGCTGCGAGCGGCGGTCTGCTGGTCGGCGAAATGACTGTATTCGTAAGCTATATCTCCATGCTTCTCTGGCCCATCCGTCAGCTGGGCAGAATTCTGTCCGACATGGGCAAGTCGCTGGTTTCTTTTGACCGAATCGACGAGGTTCTGACGCAGAAGAGCGAAGAGGACGGCGAGGGCGCATACGACGCTCCGATTGACCGGGATATTGAATTCCGTCATGTAGGATTCGAATATGAGGAAAAGAATCCTGTGCTGAAGGACATTAGCTTTACGGTTAAGGCCGGACAGACCGTTGCAATTCTGGGCGCTACCGGCAGCGGCAAGAGTACGCTGATGCATCTTCTGCAGCGTCTGTACGAGGTTAAGCGCGGCGATATTCTGATCGGCGGCGTAAGCATTTCGAAAATCAGGAAAAAGCACCTGCGCTCCCGGGTAGGTCTCGTGCTGCAGGAGCCGTTCCTCTATTCAAGAACCGTAAGGAACAATGTTCGCATTGCTCAGCCGGATGCGATTGACGAACTGGTCTTTGAGGCGACCCGTACGGCTTCGGCACACGATTTTATTGAAGCGTTCGAACAGGGCTATGATACGCCGGTAGGTGAGAGAGGCGTTACGCTGTCGGGCGGACAGAAGCAGCGCGTTGCAATCGCGAGAACGCTGCTTAAGGATAACGATATCCTGATCTTTGATGACTCTCTTTCCGCGGTTGATACCGAAACCGACGCTGCCATCCGAAAGGCGCTCAAGGAAAAGCGCAAGGGAATGACGACGTTCATTATCTCCCATCGCCTGACGACGCTTGCTGAAGCTGACTTTGTCGTTGTTATTGAAGACGGAAGAGTTGCACAGCAGGGAACGCACGATGAACTGATCCATCAGGAAGGTTTGTACAAGCGCATTTATCAGATTCAGAATACGCTCGAGGACGAACTGACCGCAGATGCGCAATAAGAGGAGGTGAACCGATTATGCAGTTCCAGGAAGAACAGGATTATAACAAGCGATTTGACATGGGGCTATGGGTCCGTCTGGCCCGGTATGCAAAGCCTTTCTATAAGCACTTGGCGATTATATCCATTGCTATGCTTGCCTGTGCAGGCGGAGACGTCATTTTCCCTCTGCTGACCCGTGAAGCAATCGATACATTCGTTGCTAACGGCGAAACAAGCGGACTGGGAATGTTTATTCTGAAGTATATGACGGTTCTGCTGCTTCAGGTCGGATGCATTTTTACGTTCTGCAAGCTGTCCGGCCATGTCGAAGTGGGCATGTGCCACAGAATCCGCGAGATCGGCTTCAAGCGGCTGCAGGAGCTTCCGTTTTCGTTTTATGACAAGACTCCGGTCGGTTATATGATCGCGCGAATGACCAGCGACGCCCAGCGGCTGGGCGACACGATTGGCTGGGGCCTGATCGACCTTCTGTGGAGCGCAGGATACATCGTGATGGTCATGATCATCATGCTGACGCTGAATGTTCAGATGTCTCTGATGGTTATGCTGGTCATGCCGATCATTGCAGTTGTTGCTGTGTACTTCCAGAAGCGCATTCTCAAGAGCTATCGCGAGGTCAGAAAGACCAATTCCAAGATTACCGGTGCGTTTAATGAAGGCATCATGGGCGCTAAGACTACGAAGACGCTGGTGCGCGAGGAGGCCAATTACGGCGAATTCACCGAGCTGACCACCTCCATGAAGAAGTCTTCCATTCGTGCCGCAGTGCTCAGCGCGCTGTTCATGCCGATTGTTTCGTCGCTCGGCTCCCTTGCTGCGGCGTATGCGCTCTGGAAGGGCGGATACGACGTATTCAGCGGAGCGCTGTCCTTCGGTACACTGACTGTATTCATGAACTATACGACGCAGATTTTCGAGCCGATTTCGAGCATTGCACGCATTTTTGCTGATCTTCAGTCCTCGCAGGCGGCGGCAGAACGAGTGATCACGATGATTGAGACTGAACCCGAGATTTCCGACAGCCCGGAGGTCATTGAAGTGTTCGGCGACAGTTTCCATCCCAAGAAGGAAAATTGGCCCGGCATCAAGGGGGATATCGTCTTTGACAACGTATCCTTCCAGTATTCGGGCGGAGAAAAGGTGCTGAAGAACTTTGATCTTCACATCGAAGCCGGTCAGACAATCGCGCTGGTAGGCGAAACGGGTTCCGGCAAATCTACGATTGTCAATCTGATCTGTCGGTTCTATGAACCGACAGAGGGCAGGATTCTTATTGACGGCGTGAACTATAAAGAGCGTTCGCAGCTGTGGCTGCAGTCCCATCTGGGATATGTTCTTCAGCAGCCGCATCTCTTCTCGGGCACGATCAGAGAAAACATCCGCTACGGCAGACTGGATGCGACGGATGAAGAAGTGGAGCAGGCGGCCCGTATGGTCGATGCCGAGGAGTTCATCCTGAAGTTCGAGAAGGGCTATGACACGGACGTCGGTGAAGGCGGAAATCGTCTTTCTATCGGTCAGAAGCAGCTGATTTCCTTTGCGCGCGCTTTGATTGCAGATCCCGCCATCTTCGTTCTGGACGAAGCGACTTCGTCCGTTGATACGGAAACCGAACAGAAGATTCAGCAGGCAATTCAAACGGCGCTTTCCGGAAGAACCAGCTTCATTATCGCTCACAGACTGTCTACCATTCGCAATGCAGACCGGATTCTGGTTATCCAGCATGGCGAAGTAACCGAGCAGGGAACGCATAAGGAGCTCATCCGCAAGCGCGGATACTACTACAATCTCTACGCCAACCAGTTTAAGGAAGAGCGGGAGAACGCACTTCTTGGCAGGAAAAGCATATAAGACACAGAAACAGCAGCATCCGCATCAGGTGGACGCTGCTGTTTTTTATGTATATCCGGGCTCTTATTGAAACAAACCATCCCCGTTTCACTGGAAGCGAGGATGGTTTGTTTATCATGCTAGTCGTGATCTTTCAAAAGCTTCAGACGCAGTAGATTAAGCGCCTGCAGGCAGGTCATGGAGCGGATTCGGGTGCGGTCGCCGCGAAGGCTGAGCTTAATGACCTCGGTTCCGTCATTAGAAGCGAGACCGACAAATACCGTACCGACCGGTTTCTCCGGTGTGCCGCCGCCGGGACCGGCAATGCCGGTAGTGGACAGGCCGTAATCGGCTCCGCTGATTCTGCGGACACCTTCCGCCATTTCGCGGGCACACTCTTCGCTGACGGCGCCGTATTCACTCAACGTGTCGTGCGATACGCCAAGCAGCCGCTCTTTTACTTCGTTTGAATAGGTGACGTGTGCTTCGCCTACGACGTCAGATGCGCCCGAAATATCAATCAGCTGAGAAATAAGC
>JAFQQU010000213.1 GCA_017410445.1 Clostridia bacterium
CTCCCGCATCGACGACCTCGAGTGCGCCTACACCTCCCTGATGGGCTTCATCGATTCCGAAGCCAAGGGCCATATCAACGTCGTCGCCGTATTCGATAACGAAGAGGTCGGCAGCACCTCCAAGCAGGGCGCCGCTTCCACCTTCCTGACCTATGTGCTAATGCGCACCGCCGCCGCTTTCGGCATGACCGACGAGCAGACCCGCGCCGCCATCGTCTCCAGCTTCATGGTATCTGCGGACAACGCGCATTCCGTGCATCCCAACCACCCCGAGCTGTACGATGCTCAGAACCGCACCTACATGAACGAGGGCGTCGTCATCAAGCACTCCCCCAACCAGAATTACACCTCCGACGCCATCTCCGACGCCATCTTCTCCATGATCTGCGAGCGCGCCGGCGTCCCGGTTCAGCACTTCTCCAACCGCTCCGACATGGTCGGCGGTTCCACCCTGGGCAACATCGCCAACACCCACGCCTCCATGAACACCGTTGACATCGGCCTGCCCCAGCTAGCCATGCATTCCTGCTACGAAACCGCCGGCTGCAAGGACGTCGCTTACATGATCGACGCGCTGCGCGAGTTCTACAGCACCAACATCGTCACCGAGGCCGACGGTTCCTATTCCCTGTAATCAAAACCGATACGCAAAGCCCGCCGCTGTCCGAAACGGACGGCGGCGGCTTTTATATGCTCCTGATTCTCCCGCGCACCTCAAGCACCTTTTGGGGCGGCACGCTCACCTCGTCGATGCCCATATCAAGAAACAGCGGGATCATCTCCATGTCGCCCGCCAGCTCTCCGCAGATTCCGACCCGGACGCCCGCCTCATGCGCCGCATCCGCAGCCATCCTGACCGCCCGGAGAACCGAGGGATGATGCGGATCGTATACTCCGTCCATATCGCCCGCCTGCCGGTCGCAGGCCAGAAGATACTGCGTCAGATCATTAGTGCCCACCGAGAAGAAATCCGCCTCCTGCGCAAGCTCCTTTGCGATGAGCACAGAGGCCGGGGTCTCGATCATGACGCCGGTTTCCGCCGCCCGGTCGAAGGGAATTCCCTCCCGTTCCAGCTCCTCCATCGCCCTCCGGCAAAGCGCCCTGCATTCGACGACCTCGCGGACCGAGGTGATCATCGGAAAGAGGATGCTGAGCCGCCCGAAGGCCGATGCACGGTACAGCGCCCGCAGCTGCGTGAGGAACAAATCCGGCTGTCTTAAGCAGATGCGCACGGCGCGCATGCCCATGGCAGGGTTTTCCTCTTTTTTCATCGGAAGATAGCTCAGCTGCTTGTCCGCGCCGATGTCGAGCGTGCGGATGACGACGCGCTTTCCCTTCATGCCGGACACCGCCGCCCGGTAGGCCGCAAACTGCTCCTCCTCGCCCGGCAGATGGCCGGTTGACAAAAACAGCATCTCCGAGCGGTACAGCCCGACGCCGCGCCCGTCGTTTGCAAGAACGGATGCGATATCGTCCGGGGAAGCAATGCTGCAGTGCACGCTCATGCGTCTTCCGTCCCGGCTTTCATCCGGCATGCCGCGCATCTTCTCAAGCGCTCTCATGCGCTCGTCCTCATGCCCGGCCCTCTCCCGGAAGCTCTTCAGCGTCGATTCGTCCGGGTCGATCATGACTGTGCCCTCGTCTCCGTCCATACAGGCCGTGTGCCCGGCGTGTTCCTCCGAAAGCGCTTCGCCCAGCCCGCAGACTGCGGGAATGCCCATCGCCCGGGCCAGAATGGCGGTATGACTGCCCGCCGAGCCATTTTTCAGGATCAGGCCAAGGGTTTTTGCCTTTTCCAGCCGGACGGTCTCGGACGGGGCCAGATCCTCCGCCGCCAGAATGACCGGGCCGGGCGGATCAATCCTTTCCCGCTCTCCGCCGGTCAGGATATCCATGATGCGCCGGGCGACGTCCCGGACGTCTGCGGAGCGCGCCCGCATGTACTCGTCCTCCATCGCGTCGAACAGGGCAGCGAACCGCTCGCCCGCCGCATAAACGGCGTATTCCGCGCTGCACGATTCGGATTCAATCAGTCCGCGCACCGCCTCGCCGAAATCCTCGTCTTCGGTCAGCAGACGGTGCGTTTCGAAGAGCAGGGCTGCTTCCTCGCCCGCCTGATTCCGGGCGGATTCGGCCAGCGCGTTCAGCGCCTGCGCCGCATCGTCCCGGGCAGCGGTCCACCGCGCGGTTTCTGCGGAAACGTCCTGCCCGGTCCGCGGCATGTCCTCCGGCTTTCTGCGCATATGAAAATACACGGGCCCGATCGCCACGCCGCCCGACACGCCCTGCCCCCGCATTCTGTTCATATCCGCATCCTCCCGTTTCCGCCTTTACAGATTATCGATAAAAAACCGCTTCATCGCCTCAATGGCCCTGTCCTCATCCGCGCCATCGGCGGACACGGTCACACGGTCGCCCTGGCGCACGCCCATGCTCATCAGCCGCATCACCTGCGCAGCGCGGGCGCTCACGCCATCCTTCTCAAGGGTGATTTCGGTTCCTGCAAACGCACCCGCCGCTTTGGCCAGCAGTCCGGCGGGTCTCGCATGGATGCCGGACGGGTCAGTGATGGTATATGTGAACTGTTTCATTCAGACATTCTCCCTTTCGGTTTTATGAAATTGCCGGGCGTCCGGTTTCGAGCATCACTCCGCAGTGATCAGACACGCGCGGCTCATGCCGCCCGTCGAAGATCACATGAGACCGCTTCACCGGCACCGGCCTGCTGCACCAGATCTGATCGATCCTCAGCCCTTCAGACGGATTGCCTTCCGCATTTTCCGCAGGCCACCCGTCGATCTTTCCTTCCACGGTCGCCCGGCCGCGCGTTTCACCGGCCAGC
>JAFQQU010000214.1 GCA_017410445.1 Clostridia bacterium
AAGGCGTGATGGGCGGAGATGCACGCCGCCGGGTACGATTGGACATGAAGGGGCTTCGGCCCCTTCAAACTTCCCCGGGGGTTTCGGAGGGCTTCGGCCCTCCGGACCTCCTGTGGGAATGCGCTGAGGCGCGGGAGAGGAACGGCGGAGGGAGTCGTCTCTCCGAATCGGAATACGGAACATATACCCGCCGCAGGGCGGACGAGGAGCGGAATGTGATGAAAACAGGCAAGAGAATCCGGCAATACAACAGGCGGGATACGATGGCGGCATGGCTGATGCTGTCGCCGTTTCTGATTTTTTTCCTGCTGTTCGTGATCTATCCGATCCTCATGAACATCTGGTACAGCTTCACCAACTACAATCTCGACAAGGCGGACTGGGTGGGGCTGAAGAACTATAAAAGGCTGCTGAAGGACAAAGCGTTCATCGCCGCGGTGAAGAACACGGCGGTATACGCGCTGTTCAGCGTGGTTTCCCTGACGACGCTGGGCTTTTTCACGGCCTTTGTGCTGAATCGGAAAATCCGCGGCATCCGCTTTATCCGGATGCTGATGATCTTCCCGTACGCCACGAGCATGACGGCGGTTTCGATGATCTGGCTGATGATGCTCGACCCGACGAGCGGCCTGATCAACAAGGTTCTGCGCGCGCTGGGAACGACGGGCGTGGAGTGGCTGTTCAATGTGAAAACGGCGCTGCCCTGTCTGATCGTGGTCAACGTATGGAAGAATATAGGCTACTGCATGCTGATCTATCTGGCGGGCATGCAGTCGATTCCGGGCGATATCTACGAGGCGGCGACGGTGGACGGCGCGGGCGAATGGGCCAAGCTCATTCACGTGACCGTGCCGATGGTGCGGCCGGTTGCGTTTTTCGTGTTCATCAACACGATGATCGAGTCGTTCAAGACGTTTGATCAGGTGAAGCTGATGACCGGCGGCGATCCGCTGTACAGCACGACGACCATCGTGCATCAGATCTATCAGCGCGGCTTTACCGAGTTCCGAATGGGCTATGCGGCGGCGATGTCTGTCGTGCTGCTGGCGATTGTGCTGACGGTGACCGTCATCAATTACCGGTTCGGCAGCAGCGCAGAGTGAGGAGGCGGGAAGAGATGAAGAAAAAGAGCAGATCGGACCGCGTCTTCGGAGCGGTGACGGCGCTGTTTATCGTGATTCTGTGCCTTGTGATGGGTTTTCCGCTGGCGATGACGGTATCCGTATCGCTGCAGACGATGAGCGAGGTGTACGCGCCGGAGCTGACGCTGATTCCGGCGGCGGCGCAGTTTGAGAATTACCGGCTGGCGATGACGAACGGCGACTGGGCGCGGTATTTCTGGAACTCGGCGGTGGTCACGGTGATTACGGTAGTGATCAGCCTGATGATCAACTCGATGTCCGGGTTTGTGTTCGCGCGGATACCGTTCCGGGGCCGCGAGCCGCTGTTTGTGCTGATTCTGATCGGCATGATGATTCCGGCGCAGGTGACGCTGATTCCGGTGTTCAAGCTGATCCGGTCGGTGCCGTTTGCCGGGGGAAACGACTGGCTGGGGCGCGGCGGCACGGGCCTGATGAACACCTATGCCGGACAGATTATTCCTTATATTGCCGGTTCCTTCGGCGTGTTCCTGTGCAGGCAGTTTTATGTGGGCTTTCCGCAGGAGCTGGACGACGCGGCACGGATTGACGGCTGCGGACGGCTTATGCAGTTTGTAAGGATTTATCTTCCGCTGAGCGGGCCGGTGCTGGCGTCGCTGTCGGTGCTGAAATTCACGGGCACGTGGAACGAGTATACCTGGCCGCTGGTCATGAACACAACCGATTCGATGAAGACCGTTCAGCTGGCGCTGAGCACCTTCCGGGACGAGGGCGAGATCTTCTGGAATCAGCTGATGGCCGCCACCCTCGTTTCCGGCGTGCCCATCTATATCCTGTTCTTCTTTGCGCAGAAGCACTTCGTGTCCGGCCTGCTTGCCGGCTCGGTCAAGGGATGACCGGGCAGTGCCCGGACCCATGGCCTACCGGGCGGCTGAAACCGACACGCCCGACAAAGATCGGTCGGCCGCGTCGGCGCTGGAGGGAAGCGGAAGAAACAGCGGTCACCGTGAAGCGGGAACGCCGGGAAGCAAGACGATCCGCCCGACAAAGACCGGTCGGCCGGATCTGAGGGACAGCGAATCCGCACATACATAACCCGCGTGAGCGAAGAGGGGATTCTTAAGGGCATCATGCCCTTAAGCCGCCGGAGGCACGAAACCCCGGGCGGTACCCGATGCCATGGCCTGCCGGGCGGCTGAAACCGACACGCAGCACAATCGCTTCTCCTTTCGCCGCCCCGACTCAGAGAAAACAATGGGAACGGAAGGAACGGATTTCCTCTCCGGTCGCATGGGGCGATGGAGGGGCGGCAAAGTAACTGCGCGTCGTGCGAAGCACGCCCGGCGAAGGGGATCTTTTGAGATTTATCTCCGATAAATCGTCAAAAGTCTCCGCACGACGGGGAGCGCACACGGGCGGCTGCATATTGCATCGGCGATTTCGATAAAACCGATCATAGCCTCACCCTGATGCCTGATCATTGCCGCATCTCGGCGTTATCGAGCCCCCGACCATAGCCACGCCACCGACGCTATCGATCCCCCCCGATCGCCGCCACGCCCCGGCAGCGCGTCACCCTCGCCAATCCCTAAAAACACTTCTCTCCGGCTACGTCCGGATCATCTTTTACCGCAAGGAGCTGAAAAAAATGATGAAATCCTACACCTTCATGCTCACCGTGTCCATGGGCAAGCGCCTGATCGCCAAAGGCCTGATGAACGATCCCCACGTACAGGACGTCATGATGAACCACAGGCTGCTCATTATGTCCGGCACCACCAACGGTTATGTCGCCGAGGAAGCCCTCAAGCTGATCGGCGATGCCACGCCCTTCGATAAGCGCACCTTCCGCCGCGGAATCACCGTGGCGCCCGGCGCAAAGGTCACGCCCGGCTCGGCCACGTTTGATCTTCTGATCGACCACGGCAAGGCCCGCTTCGACCGGACTGTGTTCGAAATCGCGCCGGAGCTTGAAGCGGGGGATATGATCATGAAGGGCGGAAATGCGCTGTACATGACCGATGATTTTGACGGGGAGGCCGGCGTGCTCATCGGGCATCCGCAGGGCGGCACGCTCACGGCTATCTTCACTGCGGTCATCGGACGGAGAGTTGAATTGATGGTGCCCATCGGCGTGGAGAAGCGGGTGGAGAAGCCCATTCACGAACTGGTACAGATCGCCAATGAAGCGGAGGGTGAAGGCCCGCGCCTTGCGCCCATCCCCGGAACGACCTATACCGAAATCAATGCGCTGGCCGACCTTACCGACTGTCTCTTTGTTGAGATGATCGCTTCCGGCGGCGCGATGGGCGCGGAGGGCGGCGTGTACTTCACCGTCAGCGACGAAGAAGAGACCATTGACCGCGTGAAAGCGCTGGTCGAGGAGCTCCGCAGCGAGCCGCCCACGACGCTGTAAAGCAATACAGGAAGAACTGCAAGATGATCTAAGGCTTCCCAGGCGGGAGGCCTTTTGACGCTGTATAGCCGGAAGGGAGACTGAACATGCGCCGAGCAACCATCCATAAGGAAGGATACATATGGAATATCTTCCTGCCCGACGGACAGGCCGACTGCGCCGTATACATCCCCATGCACGGCACGGCGGAGGAGATATGGCGCATGCTCCCCGGCTGCCAAGCCGCGCTTGTATCGGTCTCCGGCTTCGACTGGAACAAAGACCTCTCGCCGTGGCCCGCAAAGGCCGTGTTCGGAGAGGAGGACTTCTCAGGCGGCGCAGACGCCTTTCTGAAGGAGCTCATCCGCCTGATTCCGGACGTCGAACGTGAAGCAGGACTTGCGCCCGTCCGCCGCTGCATCGCCGGATACTCGCTGGCCGGGCTGTTCGCCGTGTACGCCGCCTACCGCTGCGATATTTTTCACCCGCATCGCCTCGGTCTCCGGGTCAATGTGGTATGACGGCTGGCTTGATTTCGCACGCAGTCATCCGCTGACCGCAGAGATTACGCACGCATACTTCTCCGTCGGTGCGAAGGAAAAGAAGACCCGGAACGCCCGCATGGCCGCCGTCGAAGACTGTACCCGCGCGATGAAGGATCTTTTCGCAGACCGCGGCGCAGAGAGCTGCTTCGAGCTCAATCCCGGCAATCACTTTGTGGATGCGGACCTCCGGATGGCCAAGGCAATCCGCTTCCTGACAGAATAAGACACGGACCGGCCCGCACGCCCCGTTGGCTGCAGCCGGTCCGTTTTTTTGCCGATCCAATATTTTACCTGATTCGCGCAATTCCTTTGCTTGCAGGATTTCCGTCATTCTGGTATCATTTCGTCTTGGATTTTGAATGAAAGAGGATGCATACGCCAGATGATTACGCATGCCAGGGGCAGAAGCCCGCTTTACCGCGTTCATGAGCTGCTCAATTCCGTCGTTGGATTTTTCAGAAGCAATGTCGTTCTGACGATTGCGCTGTGCGCAGCCGGCCTTTCGATGGTGCTGGTGCCGCCGGACGCCGCGTATGCCTCCTATTTTGACTATAAGACGCTGACCTGCCTGTTCACGACGCTGGCGGTCATCTGCGCGCTGAGGAATATCCATTTCTTCACGACGGTCGCACAGAAGATCGTAAGAATGGCGGGCAACCTGCGCATGACCGTGCTGGCGATGATCTACATCACCTTCATCGGCTCCATGCTGATCGCCAACGACATGGCGCTTCTGACCTTCCTGCCGCTGGGCTATTTCGCGCTGTCCTCGACCAAGAAGGATCGGTACATGGCGCCGATGTTCATCCTGCAGAACATCGCGGCCAATCTGGGCGGCATGCTGACCCCCTTCGGAAATCCCCAGAACCTCTACCTGTATGAGAAGTTCATGATTCCCAACGGCGAGTTCATGGGCATCATGCTGGTTCCCTTCATTGTTGCTGTTGCGCTGATTACGGTCTGCTGCCTGTTCTTCCCGAAGGAAGAGATGACCATGGGCGAGAAGGTGGACGGCAAGCTCCCGCCGAAAAAGACCGCGTTGTATCTCGTTCTGTTCGCCTCGACGCTTCTGATTGTGTTCCGCGTGATCCCCTACGCGGTGGGCCTCGTCGTCATTCCGCTGGTTCTGATGTTTGCCGACCGAGAGGCGCTCAGGCAGGTGGACTATCCGCTGCTTCTGACCTTCGTCGCCTTCTTCATCTTCGCGGGCAACATGAGCCGCATTGACGCGGTCAACAACCTCTTCTCCGGCCTGCTCGGCAAGAATACCCTGCTGACTGCCGTCGCCTCCTGCCAGGTGATTTCGAACGTTCCCTCCGCCATCCTGCTCTCGCAGTTCACGGATAACTACCGCGCGCTGCTCATGGGCGTGAACATCGGCGGCGCGGGCACGCTGATCGCCTCGCTGGCCAGCCTGATCACCTTCCGCGAGTTCACCAAGCACTATCCGCACGCGACGGGCAAGTATGTCGGCCTGTTCTCCGCGTTCAACTTCGGCTTCCTGATCGTACTGACGATCGTATGCAGCTTCCTCGTGTAAACGAGATGATATACCCCGTCCGGAAAGCACCCGGACGGGGATTTTTATGCAGTTGATCAGCCGTTTCTGAGGCCTTTGAAGACTTCGTCGCGCTCGGCGGCTTTCGCCTCGATCTCAGCGGATGCGGGCGGCAGCTCGTCGTCGAAGTGGCAGACGAGGATTTCTTTTGTATGCTCCCGGTTGGTCAGGACGATGTCCTCCGTGATGAAGCGCACGGGCTTGCCGTCAACAACGCCGCTCGTATTCATCGAAGGCTCCACGACCAGCCAGTGCGTCGTCCATTGCTCCCAACGGTCGGTGGTTTTTGACCAGTATCCGTAAATGAGATAGCTGCCCGCATACTCGGCTGTATAGGGCTCCCCGCTTTCACACCAGAAGTTACACATCATATTATGCTCATCGCCGGTGATTTCCAGATAAATCCGCCCGTCCGCCAGGCGGCAGAGGTTGCTGACGATGATTTTCTCCGGATCGACAAAGCGCAGCCGCTCCTGATCCTCTTCATAAATCTCCTTGCCCACCAGCACTGCCGTTACCGTCAGTGCGACGGCCAGCACCGCTGCTATGACCCGCCTGATCCACAGATTCCGGGCCAGACTCTTCCACGCTTTTCCGGCGTCCTTCATCGTCGTGTTCGGCGCGGAAATCTCCTTTCTGATCTCCTCGAGCGCCCTGCGGCAGCTTTCGCATTCCTTCAGATGCTCCTCGATAAGCGCCCGGCTCCCTTCGCTGCACACGCCGTCGTGATACAGCGGAAGAAGATCCAGAATGACGTCGCAGTTCAGCTTCATTTGTCCTCATCCTCCTTTATGGCCTCGGTCAGCTTCATTTTCGCCCGATGATATGTGACGCGCGCCCAGCTCTCGGTCTTTGAAAAGAGCTTTGCAATCTGAGCATAGTCCAGCTCGCCGAACACGCGCAGCATGAAGACCTCCTTGTACGGCTCCGGCAGGCTGTGCAGCCGCTCGTGGATGGCCATCGCCTGAGCTTTATCCAAAATCGCATCCTCGACGCGCAGGCCGCTGTCCGCCTCGGGAAGAGTATGCTCTCTGTCCTTCCGCCTGCGGCAGTGCGAATAATACGCGTTTTTCGCGATCTGACACAGCCACACCTCAATGCGGCACCGGCCGTCGAATCTGTTCAGCGACCGCATCGCCCGGAAAAAGGTCTCCTGCGCCAGCTCTTCGGAAAGCGGCGCGCTTCTGCACAGGCGCATGAGGAAGCCGTAGACCGTGTTGAAATGCTCCCGGTAGATCCGCTCAAACTCCGTCACAAAATCACCTCCCTTCGTCAATATGACGCGCGGAATGAGGGGCTGTTACAAAAGATCGGATAAAAGAATGGGGAATTCTTACGAAAACAGGAGCGTGTTCATTTTGCTGCTGACATTCAGAGCAGAAGCAGGTATAATGCAGTTGTAGAAGGAGGCGCCGCCTGATGAAAGAAGAGCACCCCGTCGAATACTATATGTACAAGCCGATCGCGGAAAACCCGATTGTCATTGATTTTTCGGCGGTCAGATATTATGATGAGCTGTATGAACTGCTTAAGAAAAAGTTTGGACTGCCTGAATACTGTGGTGACAATTTGGATGCACTGTGGGATTGTCTGAGTCTGCGTTGGATGCATGGAAAGCAAGCTGCTGTCGAACTCCATGGCGTATTCTCTATCCGGCAGGAACTGCAGCCGGACATGGACGGCATATTGGATGTTTTCAGCGATGTTCATAGGAAATGCCCCGGAGTGACGTTCGTCATCAAATCCTGAATAAATGAAACGCTGCCGCACAGACCTGACAGCATTATGGTCTGTTTGCTTAGCTGCCCGCGGGAGCAGTTTCCTCGGCGGCAACGGTGAAGGTTGGAACAACGCCGCCCGCATGACCGGCAGCGTCGCTCAGGGCCGGCATGAAGTCATACATCTCCTTTGTTGAAATTGTATAAGGAGGCGCCGCCTGATGAAAGAAGAGCACCCCGTCGAATACTATATGTACAAGCCGATTACCGAAAATCCCATCGTCATTGATTTTTCGGCGGTCAGATACTATGATGAACTGCATGAACTTCTGAAAAGTAAGTTCGGGTTCCCGGATTATTATGGGGAAAACCTTGATGCTTTATGGGACTGTATGCGCTATATGTTTGATCCGGATGAACAGCTTACGGTTGAACTCCATGGCGTATTCGCCATCCGGCAGGAACTGCAGCCGGACATGGACGGCATACTGCACATATTCGCTAAGGTTTCTAAGAAGTACCCCGGCGTGACGTTCGTCATCAGATCCTGAATAAATGAAAGGCTGCCGCACAGCCCTGCTTTTGCAGGCGTACGGCAGCCTTTTATGTGGTTCGCTTATTCGGCCGCGGGAGCAGCTTCCTCGGCGGCAACGGTGAAGGTCGGGACAACGCCGCCCGCATGACCGGCGGTGTCGGTCAGGGCCAGCATGAAGTCATACATCTCCTGAGTGCACAGGCAGGTGCGCAGCGCCTCAACCCACTCGGCCTCGGCGTCCTCGGGACGGACGACCAGATAGTTGGTGTAAACGGTGGCGGCGTCGGAGTCGTTGGCTTCGAAGATCAGCGCGTCGGCGGTCGGGCTCAGGCCGGCGGACAGGGCGTAGTTGCCGTTGATGACGGCCAGGTCAGCATCCTCCAGAGAAGCGGGCAGCTGGCTGGCGTCCATCTCGCGGATGTCCAGATTCTTGGGATTGTCCACGATGTCCATAACGGTCAGCATGTCGCGGGTGGTCGCCTCGGCGGGCAGGGTGATCAGGCCGGCTTCCTGCAGCAGGAACAGGGCGCGGGTCTCGTTGGAGGCGTCGTTGGGCACGGTGATGATCGCGCCGTCCTTCAGCTCTTCCAGGCTCTTGGTCTTGCCGGCGTAGATGCCGAAGGGCTCATAGTGCATGCCGATGACCGGAACCAGCTGGTTGGCCTCGTCGGCGGTGGCGTTGTAGGCGTCCAGATAGGGCAGATGCTGGAAGTAGTTCGCATCCATCTGGCCCTCGGCCAGCGCCATGTTGTACAGGGAATAGTCGGTGAAGCTCAGCAGCTCCAGCTCATAGCCCAGAGCCAGCATATCGTCCGCGATTTCTTCGAGGATGATGGAGTGGGGCGCTACGTCCGCGGCGATGGTGATCTTTACGGGGGCTTCGGCCATCGCGGAGGCGCAGGTCAGGACGAGCAGCAGGGCGGTCAGCAGGGATACCAGTTTCTTCATGGGGATTCCTCCTTAAATATGTGATGCGGGGAGAGCTTTATGGCGAATGAAACGTAGGCCCTCGGCCGCCGAAACCACGGGGATTACTGTTCCTTACCGGCGGCGATGATCGGTGACGCGGGTGAGGATGTTGCCGATGATCTGGAAAATCTGAACCAGCACGACCAGCGCGATGGAGCTGGCGTACATGACCGAGTAGACGCGGCGGTTCAGGCCGTAGGTGATGGCGATTTTGCCCAGTCCGTCGCCGCCGGCCGCGCCCGCCATGGCCGTGTAGGCCAGAATGGTGGTGATGCAGATGGCCGCGCCGTTGATGAGCGAGGGGAGCGCCTCGGGCAGAAGCACCTTCATGATGATCTGCATCGTCGTGCTGCCCATGGACTGGCTGGCTTCGATCAGGCCCGAATCCACTTCGTTCAGCGAGCCCTCAACCATGCGCGCTACATACGGGAACGCGCTTACAAACAGCGGGAAGATGATCGATCTCGTGCCGATGGCCGTGCCCATGACCACGCGGGTGACGGGGAAGAGCATGACCAGCAGAATCAGGAACGGGATTGAACGCATGAAGTTGATGATGGAGCCCAGCACCGCGTTGAAGGTCGGAGCGGGCTTGATGTGGTCGCGCTTGGTGATCACCAGCAGCACGCCCAGCGGCAGGCCTACCAGATAGGCCAGAATGGTGGCCGGAATGGTCATATACAGGGTGTCCAGAATGCCTTCGCTGACCAGCTTCCAGATCTGCTCGGCAGTCATTTGTGCGCCCATCAGGAATGCACCTCCTCAACCGTCAGGCCCATTTCGCGCAGGCCGTTGACCAGCTTGTCCCGGTCGGCATAGGATTCGGGCATGGACAGCAGCATCTGGCCGTATCGCTTGCCCTTGAGCTGATGCACGTCCGCCGAGAGAATGTTGACCGGCATGCCGGTTTTGATGATGAAGTTGGACAGCGCGGGCTCGTCGGTCTGATCGCCGTTGAAGATGATGCGGACCGCGGAGCGGGGGGCGTCGGTCTCTTCGGTGCTGACGACGCCGAACAGCCGCCGGCCGGCTGCGCTGCGGGTGTGGGTGAATACCTCGTCCACCGTGCCCTCCTCGACGATGTTGCCGCCGTCGATGATGGTTACCTTGTTGCAGATCTGCCGGATGACCGCCATTTCGTGCGTGATGACCACGATGGTGATGCCCAGCCGCTCGTTGATGTCCTTCAGCAGCGCCAGAATGGACTGCGTGGTCATCGGGTCGAGCGCGGAGGTCGCCTCGTCGCACAGCAGCACCTCGGGGTCGGACGCCAGCGCACGGGCGATGGCGACGCGCTCATTGGCCTGCGCGCGCGGTACGCCGGCGATTTCCAGCGGATAGCGGACATTGCGGGCGACCGTCTTCTGCATCAGCAGGTTGAACTGCTGGAAGATCATGCTCACGCGCTTGCGGGTGGCGTTCAGGTCCTTGGTGTTCATGGCGAGGATGTCCTGTCCGTCGATCAGGATGCGGCCCTCGGTCGGCGTATCCAGCCGGTTGACGCAGCGGATCAGCGTGGACTTGCCCGCGCCGCTCATGCCGATGATGCCGTGGATATCGCCCTTGAGGATGGACAGGTTGATGCCGTTCAGCGCGGTGACGGCGTTTGCGCCCACGCCGTATACCTTTTTAAGCCCCTCGATGCGGATCATTTCCGTCTGTTCGGGCATATTGCTCACTTCCTTGGGTTATTCCTTTATTTTTATCGCTATGAATACAATATTATAGCATATTATGAATGTGTTGGGTAGATGCAATTTCATTTTTTCGGGGATTCGGCAAAAAATTCCTCCCGGAGAACGCCCATGACGACGACGTCTCTGTATTCTCCGTCGCCCCAAGCGTGGGCGCGCAGCGTGCCCTCCTTCACGAAGCCGCATTTCTCATAGCAGCGGATGGCGCGCGCATTGTCCGCGCGTACCTTGAGGTGCACGCGGTTCAAGTTCATCTGGCGGAACGCAAAACCGAGCATCAGCCGGACGCCCTCCTGCCCGAGCCCCTGATTCTGACAGACCGGGCACATGACGACGGCCAGCTCGGCATGCCGGGCCACGTTGTCCACCATCATCAGCGAACACTGGCCGAGGTATCTCAGGCTTTCCTTATCCGCGATGACCAGATTGACGCCGCCCGCGTCGCCGTTCAAGAGGTTTGAAAGGTATCTCTCGCTCTGCTCCCACGTCTGCGGCTTCAGATATGCGCCGCCCAGCGTGCGCGTGGTCTCGACGTCTGTAGCCCAGCTCCGGATGCCGGAGATGTCCTCCTGCCGGAATTCGCGCAGGGCGACCCGTTCGCCGGTGATTCTTGCCATGGTTCATCCGCTCCCGATTCATGATGTTTTACGGATATTTTAGCACAGGCGGGGGAGAGAGTAAAGAAGGGGACAAAAAAAGGCTCCCCGTGGAGGGAGCTTATGAGGGACCGCTTCAGAGCGCCAGATCAAAATGAAGCGACAGACGGACGAGCGTCTCGCCGTACCGCTCACAGGTATCCTGATGCATGTAGTCTGCCGAGCGGATGGCCTGAGAAAGCGCGTCCATCAGTTCGGGCTCTTCCTTCCGGTGCAGGCCGAGATGAGGGTACACGATGCAGATGCGGGCAGTTTCATGGACGATATCCGCCTCGATGTCCAGTCCGACGCGCTCTGCCAGCTCCAGCAGGCTGCTTTCGATGACCTCATACTGTTTGAGAGACATGCACAGGCCGGCCTGCTTCCGCTCCTCATGCTCCTTTTTCCGCTGGGCGCTGATGCCCTCAAAAAAGCGGCGGACAAAATCATCGTCTGCGGAGCGGGTCGCAGCGCCGGACGATTCCTCTTCCGCCTGAATCAGATCCTGTTCTTCCTTGACTTCGCGGTAGAAATACTCCTTGATGCGCATGTTTTTTTCTCCTGAAACGTGATGTATTCATTATACTGCGAATAGAAGCTGAAATCAATATAATAAACTCAATAAGCGTGCTACTTCTCCTTGCTGACATAATAGAATTATTCAGATGGGAGGTGTGTGCAATGGATATTGAATTTGTTGCTCAGAGGATTACGGAACTGCGGATGAAGAAGAACGTCTCTGAGTACAAAATGAGCAGAGATTTGGGACATGGCCGTAGCTATATCCAAAACATTGCGTCCGGTCATTCGAATCCTTCCATGGTAGAATTCCTGTATATCTGCGAATATCTGGGCGTTACGCCGAGCGCGTTTTTTGATGAGGAAAACGAAGAACCGATTCTGATTCAGCGCGCGCTGGACGGGCTGAAGAAGCTGAATGAAAAGGATTTGACGACGCTGATTCAGCTGATCGAACGTTTGAATGAGGACAAAGGATGAATAAACGGCATGGCCCACTGCACTGGCTGTGCCGTTTTCTTTTCAGTGCGAAATATATCGTCTTATTCTGGGTTGAATTTGACGGTAAATCCGGGTATAATAAAGGAGAAGGGAGCTGATTGCATGACGAATATTATCCCCATCTCTGATCTGAAGAACTATACCGAGGTGCTCAGCCGCTGCGATAACGGCTCGACTGTTTACCTTACCAAAAACGGGCGCGGTAAGTATGTGGTTCAGAGTCTGGCGGAATATGAAAAGCTGCAGGCGGCTGTGAAGCTGCTGGCAGAGCTTTCCAGAGGCGTCGAATCCATTCGTACAGAGGGCGTTTTGACAGTTGACGAAGCATTCGCCGGGCTGGAGGATTGAATATGGCGCAGGTTTTGCTTTCCAAGGAGGCGCAGCGCGATCTTGCTGCTGTCCGCAGCTATATCCGGGATGAACTGTGCAACCCGGAGGCTGCCGCGCGCGTTATTGCCAGTCTCCGAAAGAGCATAACGGCTCTTGAAACGTTTCCGGGGCGCGGCCGCCCTCTGGACGCACTGATTCCGGTGCACACCGAATATAGATATCTTGTGTGTGAGAATTACTGCATTTTCTACATCGAAGGCAATGATCAGGTAGTTGTTGTCCGGATTCTGCATCAGCGGCAGGACTGCCTGCAGGCATTGTTTCTTGAACGCTGATCAGACGGAGACAAGCGTCCGCGTTTCGCCGACAAGGCGGGAGCGCGTCCTTTGATACACCAATCGGAACGAAGAAAACCGCCTGCCGTGCGACGATTGCATGGCAGGCGGTTCGTTTTGTCTGAGATTATTCGACGAAGTCGTTGTCGCGGAACTGCAGCGCGTAGAGGCTCTTGTAGGTGCCGTCTGCGGCGATCAGCTCTTCATGGGTGCCGCGCTCGGTGATTCTGCCGTTCATGACGACGGCGATCTCATCGGCGTTGCGGATGGTGGACAGGCGGTGAGCGACGACCAGCGTCGTTCTGCCCTTGCACAGCTCGTCCAGCGCCTGCTGAATGAGCACTTCGGTGGTGTTGTCCAGCGCGGAGGTGGCCTCGTCCAGAATCAGGATGGCCGGGTCCTTCAGGAACACGCGCGCGATGCTCAGGCGCTGCTTCTGACCGCCGGACAGCTTCACGCCGCGCTCGCCGATTTCGGTGTCGTAGCCCTTTTCGAGGGTCATGACGTAATCATGGATGTTGGCGCGCTTGGCCGCTTCGATCATCTCTTCCTCGGTCGCGGTGGGACGGCCGTAGAGGATGTTGTCGCGGATGGTGCCGACGAAGAGGAATACGTCCTGCTGGACGATGCCGATGTTCTTTCTCAGGGAATCGAGCGTCAGGCTGCGGATGTCCTGACCGTCGATCAGGATGGAGCCGTCGCCCTTCTCCAGCTTATAGAAGTTGGGCAGCAGATGGCACAGGGTGGTCTTGCCGCCGCCGGACGGGCCGACCAGCGCGACCTTCCTGCCCTTTTCAATGCGCAGGTTGACGTCGTGCAGAACTTCCTTGGAGGGATCGTAGGCGTAGGTAACGTTCTTGAACTCGATGACGCCCTTGACGTCCTTCAGCTCCTTCGCGTCCTCCGCTTCGGGCTCGGGCTGCTCGTCCATGATCTCGAGGAAGCGCTTGAAGCCGCTCGCGCCGTTCTGGAACTGCTCCATGAAGCCGATCAGCGTGTTGACCGGGTTGATGAACAGGTTGACGGAGACGATGAAGGCGGAGTAGTCGCCGAATTCGATGCGGCCCATGTACAGGAACAGACCGCCGGCGATCAGGATGAATACGTTGAACACGTCGGTGACGAACGAGGTGGAGGAGAAGAACTGCGCCATGGCGTGATACGCGCGGCGGGAGGCGTCGACAAACTGCTCGTCGCCCTTGCTGAACTTCACGACCTCGCGGTCGGCATTGGTGTAGGCCTTGGTTACGCGGATGCCGGTGACGCTGCTCTCGACGGCGGCGTTGATGGTCGCGTTGGACTTTCTGCGGTCGTCAAAGGCCTTGGACATGGCCTTTCTGAAATGCAGCGTGACGACCACCAGAATCGGCACGCACGCGAAGATGATCAGGGTCAGGATCGGGTCGATCATGCACAGGTAGGTGAAGGACAGGATGATCATGGCCGAGCTGATCAGGAGGTTTTCCGGGCCGTGGTGGGCCAGCTCGCAGACTTCAAACAGGTCAGAAGTGATGCGGGTCATGATGCGGCCGGTTTCGTGGTTGTCGTAGAAGCTGAAGGGCAGCTTTTCCAGATGTGCGAACAGATCTTTTCTCATCTGAGACTGCATTTTGACGCCGATGATGTGGCCGTAATACTGAACGAAGTATCTGAGCAGCATGCGGACGGCGTACAGCGCCAGCACCGATATGCCGGCGATGACGATCATCGAATACATCTTCTCGGGAATGTAGACGTTGAGCATGTTGCGGGTGACGACCGGGTAAACCATGCCGATGACCGAAATCAAAAGCGAGGCCAGCAGGTCCAGCATCAGCATTTTCTTGTGGGGCTTGTAGTAATGCAGGAAGCGTTTCAGCATAGATCAGATTTCCCCTTCTTTTGTTGTTCTCATTTCCGGAGGCACATACGATTGACAGCGGACGTATTCCGATTCCGGGCATCCGTAGAACGGGCCGTCGCACGGCGCGCGCCGCACGTCCAGCATTTCCTGAAATTCCGAAATCACCTTGGCCAGCGCATCCTTGTCCACGCTGTAATGGGTGTAGTATCCGCGCTTCACGCCGTATACCAGCCCCGCCTCGCGCAGAATCTTCAGATGCTGGCTCACCGCAGACTCGGAGATCTCGCTCCGCCTCGCCAGCGCGCGCACACAGTAGCTGCGCTCGCTCATCAGCTTCAGCAGAAGAAACCGCTTCGAATCGCCGATGGCCTTGAGTGTTTTCTCATCCACTTCAGCTCCTCCTTTCGCCGGAATATATTATATAACGCTGATCTGATTTCGTCAATGCTAAATTAAATTCCAGAATTCCAAAATAAAAGCTCTGCTGCCGCATCAGCGGACAGCAGAGCCGAATCGCTTCATCATCAGGCCTTATACTCCCATGCCAGTCCTCGCTCCGTCAGCCAGATACTGACATACTTGTCAATCCCTTTTCTGGAAAACTCCTTCTGGCAGCGCCGCATGCACAGAAGCATCAGGTGCAGCTCGCCATCGCGATTGATTCCCTCGCACGGATAACTCGCCAGCCATGCCCTGGGCTGTCCCGGCCGGCACACCCAGGCATTTCCGTTCTCCAGCGTGATAAATCCGGCGTTCTCCGTCGCCTTCAGCACCTTTTCCGCGAACTGCTCCAGATCGTTCCATGCGTCGATCTTATCATACTGATTCTGAGAGGACGCATAGATCACGCCGCTCGGCGTATAGCTGCAGGCACACTCGCTGCACTGCCATGATTTGGGTGCGCTTTCGGCGAAGCAGGTATTCACGCTGCCGCAGTGCGGGCAGGTATTGGTGTAATCCGTACATTGTCCGGAAGAAGACTTGCGGGGGTGCAGGAGCTCATATGCCTTGAACGCATACAAAACCACACCGGCAATCGCCAGAAACACCCATACAGACATCTTTCATCCCTCCATCAGATATTGTGCCGGAATTGACGGAACAGATAATCCACATCTTTTTCATTCACGCCGTACTGCGCGACCATCTGCTGATAGATTGCGCGCAGACGCTCCACTGAGCGATGATAATCCGAATCGTCGTTGGCAGCCTTAATGGCGGCAAGATACTTGTTATAATCATCCGATCTCACAATAACCCCTCCTGTTTGCTTCTTTTATAGGCTTAAGTATACTACATCTCAGCTTCGCGTGCAATCCTGTTTCCGCGCTGTTTTCCTGCCTGCGCGCGCCCGGATTGCCTGGATTTCGCCCAATTTTGTATTGCCCAGCGCCCGGGATTATGGTATATTGATCTCAAACAGGATTCAATCCGGAAAGAGGGATACCGATATGAGCAAGACCAAAACCTCGATCATCTTCACCGGCGATATCGGCTTCGACCGGTACATGGACCGCCGCTGGGAGGACGAACATCTCATTTCTCAGCCGGTTCTTGATTTCTTTCACAGCGCGGACCACACCGTCGCCAACGTCGAGGGCGCGCTCATTGACGCCGTGGACGACGGCTCGCGCGGCGTATTCTTCCACAGCATGAACCCGGCGGCCACCTGCGTCCTCAGAAACATCGGCGCGGATATCTGGAGCATCGGAAACAACCACACCATGGACGCGGGCCGCGAGGGCGTCGTCAGCACGCGGAACATTGCAAAGGGCATGGGCTGCATGACCTTCGGCGCGGGCCTGAATATTGATGAGGCCTCCGAACCGGTTTATCTGGATGAGGCGGGCGGCGTCGGCATGTTCGGCGTGTCCTACATGGCCGAGTGCATCCCCGCCACCGAAACCGAGCCGGGCATTTTCCGCTGGGACGATATGGACTACATCGCCCGGCGCATCAGGGAAATCAAGGAAAAGTGCCGCTGGTGCGTCGTCGTGTCCCACGGCGGCGAGGAATTCACCTCCCTGCCCAGCCCGTACACGCGGGAGCGGTATCTCAAATACCTCGAGCTGGGCGCGGATGTAGTCGTCGGCCATCATCCGCACGTGCCCGAGAATTATGAATTGTTCGACGACGGCAAGGCCATCTTCTATTCGCTGGGCAACTTCATCTTTGACACCAACTATCAGCGCGTCCATCTCTACACGGACACGGGCGTGCTGCTCAAGCTCATCTTCACCGAGGACAAGCTGGATTTCGAGGCTGTCGGCATCCGCATCGTCCGCGGCGAGGAGCGCATCGACATTGCGCCGCTGCCGGACGTGTTCACGAACATTCCCGCCGCCGAATATGAGCTGCTCGCGCCGCTGTCGGCCAAGGCGTTCGTCGAAGAGGACAAGCGCAAGATGATTTACCTCGAGCCCGACCGGTTTACGAATGCCTCCAAGGAGGTCTGGGACGGCTACTTCTTCTCCGAGGAGCCGGACGGATTCTTCCGGGGCGCGCACATGGACTTCAATATCATCGTTCCCTTCTCGGAAAAGGCGGAAGAGGGCGCGTGGAAGGCGTCCCGGCTCGAAAAGGTCAAGGCATATATCCTCCGGCAGCTGGAAAAGTGACATACGAAAGCCCGTCCGGGACGCTGTGTTCCGGGCGGGCTGATCGGTTTTGGAGGGAATGAGCATCTATTCGCAGTGCTCCGTGATGAATCTTTTTGTCTGCCTGTGGAAGCACAGATGCAGCATCGGCACGATGGACAGCACGTTGCCCGCAACAAACACCAGATGCAGCGGGAATACATCGCCCAGCAGCCCGTAAATCAGCGCAGACAGCGCCGTGCCGCCGACCGAGGCCGCCTGAATGAAGCCGAGGATTGCGCTGCGGTTTTCCTGAGGCAGCGCCAGCATCAGGGAGGCGTTGAAAATCGTGTTGCCCGCGCAGTTCAGAAAACCGGCGAAAACCGCGGCCACGCACATCGGAACGAACGCAGAAGCGCAGAATGCGGCGGTAAAGAACAGCACCGACCCGGTGAAGCTTACTGCCATCACCCAGTACTGCGCCTTCGGGCTCAGCTTCACCGAGCCCAGAAGGATCACGCTGACCAGCGCCGCCGCCGTGTATGCGGCAACCAGATACCCGTACATATCCACGGTGAATCCCTTCTCCAGGCAGAAGGGGAGGAACAGGGCGATCGGGCCCGCGCTCAGCAGGTTGATGATCATCGCGCAGGGCACGAACAGCCGGAGGCAGCCGTCCGAGAAGACGGTCTTCACCGCGTAGGTCATGTCCTTCAGAACGCCCTTTACCGTAACCTGCTCGCCCTGCTGAACGGTCCGGGGAACATGCACAAACAGCTCCGAGGCCGCCGCATACAGATTGCTCAGGCCGTTCATCACGACGATCAGCGGCACGCCGAAGAAGGCGACCATCGCGCCGCTGAACGCCGTGCCCACCATATTGATCAGCGAATTCACGCCCGACTGGATGGACTGCCCGCGCACCATATCGTCGCGGGGGATGATGTCGAGCATCAACGTGCCGACCGCCGGGGAGTAGAACACGCTGCCCAGCGCGGCCAGAAACGCCGCAATCAGCACGCCGGCTGTATTCAGCCTGTCCGTATACGCCAGCGCGCCCACGCCCAGCATGAGGAGGCCCTGCAGCGTATCGATTCCGACGATCACCCGTTTCCGGCTGCATTTGTCGACGATGCTGCCGCAGAAGGGCGACAAAAACATCGTCACGAACATCGAAATCGAAGACATGACGCCCATCAGGCCGCTCGAGCCGGTCTTTTCATACACCCAGTAGCCGATGGCGACGCTGTACATCAGATCGCCGATGGTGCTGACCGCGCTGCTCTGCAAAAGCAGGATGTAGTCCTTGTTCCAGAGTTTTTTGTGCATCCGATCACTTCCTTTATCGGAGCCATTCTATCATGCCGGATGAGTCCGCGTCAATCGACCGGTGGTTGAGCGGGAAAAATGCGTTCAACCGCCGGTTGAGCCTGTCCGTCCAAATGATGTGCGCCGCCGCAGAAACTGTCGCCTGCGGCGGCGCGTTATAATATGGTATGAATCCGGCCCGTCAGGCGTTGTTGTCCCGGAGCAGCTGCTCGCAGTACAGGTATACGCCCGCGCTCCAGCCCATCATGGGCGGGGTGTTGTATTCCTTGGTGACGGAAACCTTGCCGGTGACGACGTTGTACTTCTCCCAGAGGTTGTTGGTCTCGGCGAAATTCGCGGCCGCGATGTTCACATACTTCTCCGCGATGCGCAGCGCGTCCTCCTTCTTTCCGTAGCGCAGCAGGCCCTTGATGACGATGTAGTGCAGGCACGCCCAGCCGTGCGGATAGTCCCACTGCAGGGAGAGCAGGTCGTCCCGGTTTTCGCAGCAGGCGACGCCGAATTCCTGCTCGAGCAGCGGAAGCGCGGCGACGGTCTTTTCGGCCTGTTCCTCGGTGGCGAGTCCGGCGAAGAGGGGATAGAACGCGGCGGCGGAGACCATGTGGTTGAGCTTTCCGGTGACATAGTTGGCGTCGCAGAACACGCCGCGCTCCTCGCTCCAGAGCAGCTCGCTGATCTTCTTCACGCGGGTCTGCGCGCGGCCGGTCCACAGGGCGGCGTCTTCCTCAAGGCCCAGCAGGCCCGCGAAGTGCGCCATGTTGTCCTCGAGGATGTAGAGGAGGCTGTTGAGGTCTGCGGGGGTGTAGAGATGCGCGTCGAGGGCGAAGCGGGAGGTGCAGTCCCAGCCGCTTTCGGCGAGGGAAAACATGCTCCGGCCCAGCTCGAGGCGCTCTTCCATGTCCTCGGGCATGGGCATGCCGCTGCGGCTGCACAGGGTGCCGGCGAAGCGGGCAAGGCGCTCCTCGTCGGTGACGTCCGAGGAATAGCGGTTCAGCCCGTTGGCCGTTCCGCGCTCCTCCTGCCAGAACTTATATTCCTTCGCGAGCGCGGGATACGCCTCGTTTCTCAGCCATTCGATATCGCCGGTCGCCTCGTATACCTCGCGCACCATGAGCGAAAGGAAGGGCGGCTGGCTGCGGTTGAGGTAGCCGACGCGGTTGCCGTTGGGCATGTGGCCGTAGGTATTGATCATGTAGATCATGTTGTCCGCGTTGTTCTTCGCCTGAGCGGCCATGCCGGACATGATGAGGCCGACGTTTGCGAAGTAGGTGTCCCAGTAATACATTTCCTGAAACATGCGGCTCATGCAGGGCGTGGTATAGGGATAGGGGAGCTTTAGCAGCGTCCCCTCGTTTTCGCAGGCGGGCTTTATGGTATGAATCCAGTTTTCCTTGATATACTGAACGACTTGCTGACGCATGATGAAACCTCCTTGGATGAATATAATTCAATTATAACATGCGAAAAGGAAAAGGGCAACTGCGAACAGAACAGCTCAGGAAGCGCTGTTTCGCTGAGCTGACAACTGTGGAATAAAGAAAAAGGACGTCTGACAGACGCCTCTGAAAACCGGGAGGAATAGGGAACGATCTGCTGTTCCGTTTTGCTCTCGTCCGGCTCAAATATATAGGGTTTGACAGGGTTGAACATGATATTCGCGTATGTCACGATGGCGCTGACGTGCCTTCAGCGGATGTGAAGAAGTTTCCAAATAAAGTAGAAGGTCGGGATCAAAGGACGGAATCTTCTTCAGTATGATTATTCAGCCGCTTTGAGGAGGGACAAAATCAGCCTGATCTGCCGACAGGCAAATCAGGCTGATTGGTGCTGATGGCGGGACTCGAACCCGCACGCCGAAGCAGGGGATTTTAAGTCCCCGGTGTCTGCCATTCCACCACATCAGCCTGTGAATGGTATTATAGCACGGAGGGGCATTTTCGTCAATTGATATTCGGCGATTCGAAAAGGAATGGGGAAAGAGAAAGAATTCAGATAAATGATTTGACAAATATGGAAGTGTGATATCGGTGTTTTCAGAAGCACAGGTGTATTGATTTTGAAAACTGAACATTCGAAGAAGTATATATAAGGAATGTTCGGGAAGGGGGGTTAAGGAAATGCAGGAAAAATGTTGAGTAAATGAAAAGGGCGAAAGAGCGGGATTCAAAAGTCGAAAAAAGAAT
>JAFQQU010000215.1 GCA_017410445.1 Clostridia bacterium
CATAGGCAGATCGGTATGCCAATCCAGTACCTGAACGTCATCGTCCGGATATAGAATCAGATCTGCAGCCGAATCCAAACGAAAATAGACCCTTTCAGCCGACATGCCGAGATCACCTCCAGTCTGCTTAGCAAATTGCGGCATTGTTTATGCAGGAAAGAGCGGGACTTTTACTTCTTCTGAAGTTTTACCGCATCCTTAACGCTGCCGATGTACTTGCCCATGTAGGCTTCCTCACTGGTCTTGAACGGGCCCTCGGGGCGCAGGAAGTTGGTGTAGATGGGCGCGGTGCGGCCGGTTTCCTTCTCGCGCTTCTCGATCCACTGATACATGCGCTTTTTGAGCATCTCGACGACCTCGGGATTCTCCTCGGCGACGTTATTCAGCTCCTCGGGATCCTTAATGAGGTTGTACAGCTCGATTTCCGGCTTGAAGTGGAAGTCGGGCTCGAGGGAAACCATCAGCTTCCACTCGGGCGTGCGCCAGCCGTGCTTGCGCATCCACGTGCACTCGGTGATGTAGAACTCCGGCTCGGCCTCGCGCTCTTCGCCGCGGACGAGGGACATGAGGCTGCGTCCGTCGAACTTCAGGCCGGTGTCGATGCCCATCAGCTCCAGCAGGGTGGGCGTGACGTCCTTGAGCTGGCAGTAGTCGGCGTAGCGCTTGCCCTCGGGCAGGTGGCCCTTCCAGCGGATGATCAGCGGAACGACCAGCGTGCAGTCGTACATGCCGTGATGATCGAAGTAGCAATCGTGATCATACAGGGTCTCGCCATGGTCGGAGGTGAAGATGACGACGGTGTCCTCTTCCAGATTCAGCTCCTTCAGCTTCTCCAGGATGTGCTGGATGCAATTGTCCATGTAGGCGACCGCCGCGTCATACTGCGCGATGACGTAATCGGGATTGGTGCAGCCTTCCGGCACCCAGCTCTTGATGTAATCGCCGAAGGGACGGAAATCATACACCTTCTGCATGCGGTTGTCATTCGGGTCGCAGGCGTCGCCCTGGAAGAACATGTCCTTGAAGGGTGCGGGCGGGAGGTAGGGAGAATGCGGGTCCATGTGGCGCATGAACAGCATCCACGGCTTGTCGCCCTTGGCCAGACGCTCCAGCTCGGGGATGGCGACCTCGTTCAGGTTCTCCGCCTTGTGGGCGCGTCCGTCGTCATGATCCGGGCCCCATCCGGCGAAGGAGATATAGTTGTCGTAGCCGCGGCCGGCAGCGTTGCCCTGGAAGCCGACGCAGGTGGTCTCATAGCCGAGGTCTCTCAGCATTTCGGCCAATACCGGAACGCCGGCGGCGATTTCCTTCTGGGAAAGGCCGACAACGCCGGTGCCGAAGCAGTCCAGACCGGTCATCATGTTGGAGTAGCCGGGCGTGGTGGGGATGTGCGGAGAGAAGCAGTTCTCAAACGTCACGCCGCCCTCGGCATACTTGGTGATGTTCGGGGTGGTCAGGCGGCCGTAGCCGTAATGGCTCATGTGGTTGCGGCGCAGAGAGTCAATACCGAAAAACAGCAGATTGGGCAGTTTCTTCGCCATGATTTATATACCCCTTTCGACGATCATACCCCTGCCTCCCCTGTGCAAGGGGAGGTGCCGCGTGCGCGGCGGAGGGGTTGTAAGATTACGCTTAGTACGAATATTCCGATTGATGGCTGATTTCTGATCGGGGTGTTTCAACCCCTCCGGCCCTTCGGGCCACCTCCCCTTGCACAGGGGAGGCTGTCCTGTCGTCAATCAACGTGCGCCCAGCATCTTAAGGCACGCGTTCATGTAGCCGTAGCTCTCGGACGCGATGGCCTGCGCCTGCTGCAGCGTCTGCTCGGGGCCGATGACCTCGAGACATACCGGGCCTTCGTATCCGGCGTCAACCAGAGCCTTGAAGTAGCCGTACAGGTTGATTTCGCCGCGTCCGCAGGCCTGATCGGCGGGCGCTCCCGGGCTGGGGCCGGGGCCCTTGCAGTCGCGGATATGAACGTGACCCATGCGGGAGACGACGGAGGCCAGCGCATCCTCCGGCTTCTCGCCGGCGCGGTGGATATGACTGGGATCCATGTCAACGCCGAAGGAATCGAGCTTGATCTCTTCCATGGCGCGCAGGGTGGTGGGGGTGGAGTAGATGGCGCTGTTTACATGCGCCTTGCAGCACAGCATCACGCCGTACTTCGCGGCCAGCTCGGCGCGCGCGGTCAGCGTGGCGATGGAGGCCTGAATGTCCTCTTCGACGTCGGACTTGCCGCCCGGGCCTACGTTGACCACCGGGATGCCCAGATACTGCGCCGCGGCGAACGCCTTGGTCAGGCGCGCCTCGTCCAGAGAGGCAACTTCCATGCTCAGCAGTTCAACGCCCGCTTCCTTCGCGGCGGCCTTGATCAGCGGAGCCTGCGTCTCCCATGCGTCCAGCACCAGATGCTCGCACATGCCCTGAATGGCGGACAGCTCCACGCCGTCGTAGCCCGCGGCCTTGATGGCCTTGAACGCGGTCTTCGCATCGACGCCCTTGAACAGAACCGAATTGACGCCCAGTTTCATGTGATTCCACTCCTCCGTTTCATTGATATCGAATCGAAATATATGCGAAAGGCATATCATCGTATTGTTACGAGTTTATTATACATCCCATCTCCCTCCCATGCAACAGAAAATTGCTCCTCCCGGCAATCAGAGAGCGGATTTTATCAAATCCCATGTTCATGAGCCAAAATACCGCCGGAATGCGGGGTCGGATTTCCGCAAATCCGAAATTCCCCGAGGACAATCAATATTAATTTATTCAAAAAGAATCATAAAAACTTCTATCCAGAAGAAGCCGCCCGGAACAGACAAAAGTCCGCCCGGCGCGTATCGACTCCAATTGATGGTCGATCACGCCGGTCGGACGGCTTAATATGCAGGCGATCTCTTATACCGTGACCTCACAGAGGACTCCCTATAACACACGCCGACCCGGCTGACCGATCTTTGTCAGCCGGGTCGGATTATAGAAGCGCCAGCCCATGCCCGTGGGGGCATCCCCACTTATTTCTGGACGAGGTGTACGGCGAAGCCGCCGATTTCGTCCTTGAGGTAGATGGCGATCAGCTTGCCGTTCTTTTCCTTGGCGGATTCGGCGTTGAACTCGAAGCCCATGCTCTCGAGGTAAGCCTGAGCGCGGACGACGGAGTTGCAGCCGACGGCAATGTGGCCCTTGGCGCCGAGGTACGGAGCCTTCATGGCCTCGATGGCGGAACCGGCGAATACGGAGGAGTTGCCATCCTTGACGGGCCAGCCGAACAGAACGGAGAACTTCTTCGCAACGGCCATGGCCTCAGCCTCGTCGCCGCAGTTGATGCCGACATGCTTGATTTCGAAGCCCAGCATCTTCTGAACGGCGGAGCGGGTCATCGCCTCGATCTCGTCGAACTTGCCGGCGTTGATCAGATCTTCCTTCGCCATCCAGCTGCCGCCGCAGGCGATGATCTTGTCAAAGGCCAGATAGTCGTTGAGGTTCTTCTCGTTGACGCCGCCGGTGGGCATGAACAGCATGCCGCCGTAGGGCGCGGCAACGGCCTTGATGGCATTAAGACCGCCCATGGCCTCGGCCGGGAAGAACTTGACGACCTTCAGGCCGCACTTGATGGCCTTCTGGATGTCGCTGGTAGTGGGGCAGCCGGGGAAGATCGGGATGTTGTGCTCTACGCAGTACTTGGTAACTTCCTCGTCGAAGCCGGGGGTGACGATGAACTTCGCGCCGGCGTTCATGGCAGTGTTGACCTGCTCGATGGTCAGAACGGTGCCCGCGCCGACCAGAACTTCCGGCAGCTCCTGCGCTACGCGGCGGATGGACTCCTCGGCAGCGGCGGTGCGGAAGGTGATCTCGGCGACCGGCAGACCGCCGTTGGCCAGCGCGCGGCACAGCGGCACGGCGTTGTTGGCGTCGGTCAGCTTGATAACGGGGACGATACCCAGAGAGGAAATCTTCTTAATCATATCCATTGGTATCCACTCCTTGTTTTATAGATTTGATTCCATTATACACCCAAACGGGAAACCAGACAATACGAATCTTCCGGAGGAACGTCGGGCGGCGGCATGAATCATGCAGCATATCCCCCGTTCCCTTATTCGGTCACGAAATCGGTGAACCGCTCGGGACGGTGATAGTCGGGCCGGGGCACGTCGTAGGGTACATACATGCCGTAATGGGGCGTTTCATGCTTGTCGGCGCACTTGTAGAAGTTGCCGCGCATCTTCTGGCCGGAGGCGAGGGTCAGGCCGAAGTGATTCTGCAGGAACGCGGCGGGGATGGTGTAGCTGACGGCCCACCATGCGCCCTCATGCTTCGAGGAGACCAGCTCCATGCCCTCGGGCATGAACTTGTAGACCATGCGGCCGTGGCGGCCTTCGCCGACGCCCAGATGATATACCGGAACCGGGGAGACCTCACAGTTGAAGTACAGGGGATTGCCCTCTTTGGGCATCAGGAAGAACTCGAGGCAGCTGTCGCAGCAGACGAATCCGCCCACTTCGGTTTCCTCGGCGCGGATGGTCGGCTCGTTGGCATACATCAGAACGTGCAGGCCCTTCTCGTTCCAGCCGACGCGGGCGCGGCAGTCCGGCTTGTAGCCGTTGACGTCCCACGGGAAGGAATCGAGCTCGACCTCGACCAGGTCCGCATAGGCTCCGGTCAGCTCTTCGGGCTTAAACTCACCGCTCAGAGGATATCTGCCCAGCTCGGCGGGCAGCTGACGAATCACATAAACCTTGCTCATCGAAAACAACCTCCCTGAATCATATTTTCCTGTTCTCTATGGTACACGCTCGGGGCCAAAAAAGCAAGCGGAAGGAACAAAATATCCCTCCGCCCGCGCGCCTATTTTTTCCCGGTCAGGTCGTAGCTCTCCTCAATCAGGCGGATGATCTCTCCGTCCTCCATCGTCCCGTCGAGAATGATCGATACCCAGTGCCGCTTGTTCATGTGATACGCCGGAACGACCGCCTCAAAATGCGAAATCAGCACGTCGCTCCAGCCGGGCCGGACCTTGACGTTCAGCCAGATATTCCCCTGCCGCTCAAAGGTCGCCAGAAAAATCTTTCTGTTTCCCCGGCGGACAACCACCCAGTTGCCGTCGTGAAAGGGCGTGTCCGTATATGCGCCGGGCAGCTCAAGGGCGGCCGAAAGCGCCTGTTCGCGCGTCATCATGAAAACCGCCTCCCGTCCGTTCATATTGTCTTTATTATATCCCGTTCCGGCGCCTCACGCAACCATCCGTTAACACAGTATTGACAAATTCGTCGTTTCACATCATAATAATAAGAGACAAAACATATCTGACCGCAAAGGAGGTTTTTTTATGGCAATCAACTCCACCAGAAAACTGCGCGCAGTCCTCTGCCTGACGCTGCTTCTCTTCCTGCTGGCCGTACAGATTCCGGCGTTTGCCGCCGTTTCCGGCTCCACTTCCATGGCTGAAAAAGGCGATAAATACGTCGTCACCGCCAGCTACCTGAACTTCCGCTCCGGCCCCGGCACCAGTTATCCGGTCGTCACCGGGCTGAAGAAGGGCACCACCGTC
>JAFQQU010000216.1 GCA_017410445.1 Clostridia bacterium
CAGCGAGGACTGGGTCTTGGGCGAGGTTCTGTTGATTTCGTCGGCCAGAACCATCTGGCTCATAATGAGTCCCGGTCGGTATTCCAGTTCGCCCGTCTTCATATTGACGATCGAAAAGCCTGTGATGTCGCTGGGGGTGATGTTAGGCGTGAACTGAATGCGCTTGAACGAGCAGTCCAGCGATTTGGCCAGCGAAGACGCCAGCGTGGTCTTGCCGACGCCCGGCACGTCCTCAATCAGCACATGACCGCGGCAGATCAGTGCGCAGAGCATCAGTTCAATGGCTTCGTCGCGGCCGACAACCACGCGGCCGATGTTCTGTTTCAGTATCTGTACAATTTTCTGAGTAGGCTGCATTGTAATATCATCCTCAATTCTTTCAGTTCATTCTATCCTATTAGAACCATTTCCGGATGAAAAAGTTCCGTATGCTTCTTTTCAGTATACCGAACGGACGCTCAAGTTACAAGCACAATAACAATGAATTCACATTTCAGTTTACAATTTCACAATCTTTCACTGGATCAATTACAGCCCGACCGGTATAATAATTCCATACGCACTCATCCAGGAGGACGACTCATGCATCCGAATACCGTTTCTGATCCGATTCTCGATTCCTTGCAGCCCTCAGCCATCGAACGCACGCTTTCGACCGCATGGGCGGGCCGTTCCATCGAATATCATCCGGTGATCGATTCCACCAACCGCAGAGCCCGTACGCTGGGCGAAGAAGGCGCGGCGCATGGCACACTCGTCATTGCAGACCTTCAGACCGCCGGGCGAGGCCGCATGAGCCGAACCTGGGAATCCGGCTCCGGCGATTCGGTTCTTATGAGCCTTCTGCTCCGTCCGGAAAGTCTCAGGCCGACGGATGCGACCGGCATTGTTCTCATCTCCGCAATCGCCGTGGCCGCCGCATGCGAGAAAATGAGCGCGCAGGTCAGCATCAAATGGCCGAACGATCTGATTTCAAACGGTAAAAAACTGTGCGGCATGCTGCTGGACATGAAGATGGGGCCGGAATTCGTTGAATACGCCATTATCGGCATCGGCGTCAATGTGAAAACACATCCTCAGTCCGAAGAGATTCCTCATGCCACCTGCCTGCAGGACGCTTGCGGAAAAGAAGTCCTGCGTCAGGAGGTCGTTTCTCATTTTCTGAATCATTTTGAAGCGCTTTACGCACTATGGCGAACCAAAGGCATCGATGCGGTTCTGCCGCTCTACCGGGAATACTCCATTACCCTCGGCCGGCGCGTCCGCGTCATTGGGCTGAACGAAACCTTCGAAGCGCTGGCTATTGATGTGCTCGCCGACGGCGGCCTCATCGTCGAGACGGACGACGGTATCCGGAAGACCGTCTATGCCGGGGACGTATCGGTCCGCGGCGTAATGGACTATGTATAAGAGGAGGGGTTTCCCATGATTCTGGGCGTTGGCCTTGATCTTGCCGACATTGAGCGCATCGAAAAAGCCATTCGGAAGCCGCATTTCCTTGAACGCATCTATTCGGAGGAAGAACGGCTTCAGATCGAAAAGAAAGGCGCTCAGACTGCCGCGGGATACTGGGCGGCGAAAGAAGCCGTCGCCAAGGCGCTGGGCACAGGCTTTCGCGGTTTCAACATGTGGGATATTTCCATTCAAAATGATGAATTGGGCAAACCCGAAGCAATCCTCAAAAACGGCGCACTCACCCGACTCAATGAACTGGGCGGGGGGAAAATCATCATTTCCATCACGCATTCGCAGGGCTTTGCCGCAGCAGTCGCCATTCTTTCCACCGACTGAGTCAGGAGGGAGCTTCCATTATGAACCGCATTGTATCCGCCCGCGTCCGGATGGCTGTTCTGCTGATCTGCGATCTGATCATGATCCTTTGGGAAAGCCGCGCCCTGCGGGAAATCTGGCAGGAATCCGGAACCCGCATGTTCCGCTATTACACACACGACAGCAATCTGCTCGCGCTGCTTGTCTGCGTTTTCTGCGCAGCCGCCGGGCTGATTGCGCTGGCGCGAGGAAAAACCGCCATGCCCCGTGCTCTGAAATCGCTGCGCCTGCTGGCCGCCTGCGGTCTGATGATCACCTTTTCCGTCACCGCCTTCGTAAACATTCCCATAGAAAGCGGCGGCTCCCTGCAGCGCTATTTTCATGAAGTGGAATCCAACATGCTGCGCGGCAATCTTCTGTATCTTCATACGCTCTGCCCTCTTCTTCTGTTCTTCTCCTTTGTTTTTCTGGAAAAAGGCCGCCCTCTTCCCCGCACTCACGCCCTCCTCATCCTGCCGCCGACCGTCCTGTACGGCGCGATTACTCTATACAAGAACATTTCCCACGCCTACGGCGGTCCCTATCCATTCTTCCATGTATATGAGCAGCCGGTGTACATGACTGCGCTTTGGATGCTTCTGATTCTGTTGGGTGCATGGCTGATTTCGCTGGGCCTGCTGGAGCTGAACCGTCTTCTGAGCCGAAACAAATATTCAATCTCCGGTTGATTTTTGCGTCCGCTTCTTCAAGAGGCGGACGCTTTACGTTATCCGTTCCTTTGGCTATACTATAACTATATTCAGCAGCCCGCCGAAAGGAGCATTGTTTATGGACACAACCGCCATCGCATCCTACCTTCAGACTCTCCGCAAAGAAAAGGGGCTCACTCAGGCCGAACTGGGCGAACGGCTGGGCGTATCGGCGCAGTCTGTCTCCAATTGGGAACGCGCTGAATCGCTGCCTGATACCGCGCTTTTGCCCGAACTTGCCATGATTTACGGCGTGTCAGTAGATGAAATCTTAGGCGGCGGCTCGGCTTCGTGGCGCTTCCGCAGGCGCATTACTGTGGCGCAGATGTGGGAGGCCATGAGCTGTATACAGCGTCTCGCGCAACTGCTCGGACATGATCATTTCTTCTTCCGCACAATGATCGATGCGCTGAATGAGCGCATGAACAGCGACATCGAGCCCGCTTTCGGAAATCCGGTCATCTGGGACGCGTATGTATGCGAGGTTCTCCTCGCCTGTGTGCGCGACGGCGGGGATTATATCGATATCGGCGATGTGGAGGCAAACATCAAATCCGACAAGCCGCGCGAATGGACAATCCGAAAACTCCGTGAACTCGGGCTCAGATAATATCAGGGGGGATGACGCAAAGCGCCGTCCCCCTTTTCGTTATTCCGACCGTACCATCTAACAAACCTTTGCTTTTTATTTCCCACAGATTGTGATATAATAGGAAAGAAGTATTGTCTCTTTCCGGAGAGACAACCATGCAATACCCATCACGGAGGAACCAAATGGCAGGCAATAAATATCAGGCAAGCGATATACAAGTTCTTGAGGGACTGGACGCGGTCCGCATGCGTCCGGGCATGTACATCGGCTCGACCGGCGTGCGCGGTCTCCATCATCTGATCTGGGAGATCGTGGACAACGCCATCGACGAAGCCGCCAACGGCTATGCCAACGAAGTGACCGTCACGCTCAAAAAGGACGGCAGCTGTGAGGTCACCGACAACGGCCGCGGCGTTCCGGTGGACATCCATCCCCAGCTGGGCGTATCGGCGGTCGAAGTCGTCTATACCCAGCTGCACGCGGGCGGTAAATTCAACAACAAAAATTACGCCTATTCCGGCGGCCTGCACGGCGTAGGCGCGTCGGTGGTCAATGCGCTCTCCGAGTGGATGACTGTCGATGTATATCAGGATTATTCCCATTATGCCATCCGCTTCGAGTCCAATCCCGACCCGAAGGATCCTTCCCACATTCTCTCGGGTATCCCGACCGCCCCGCTTCAGAAGGTCGGAAACACCCGCCGCCGCGGCACTGTCGTCTGCTTCAAGCCGGACGCGCGCGTTTTTGAGACGGTCGATTTCTCGTCCGAAACCGTCCGCCGCCGCATCCGCGAGCTGGCCTACCTCAACAAGGGCATTAAATTCGTATTCACCGACGATCGCATCAGGGACGCAGAAATGCGCCGCGTCGAATACTGCTATGAGGGCGGTCTGGCAGACTACATCACCTATCTGAACTCGGATAAAAACGCCATCTCCGAAATCATCCAGTTCGAGGGCGAAAAGGATGGCACCCGTATTCGCGTCGCCATCCAGTATACCGATTCCTATAACGAAAACATCTTCTCCTTCGTCAACAACATTCCTACCGGCGAGGGCGGCACCCACGAAACCGGCTTCAAAGCCGCCGCCACCAAGGCGTTCAACGATTACGCCCGCCGCGTCGGCATTCTTAGGGAAAAGGACAACAATCTCTCCGGCGACGACTTCCGCGAAGGCATGACCGCCATTGTCTGCGCAAGCGTTCGCAATCCGCAGTTCGAGGGCCAGACCAAGGGCCGCCTCGGAAATACCGAGGTCCGCCCCATTGCCGAAGCCATCTGCGTCGAGCAGCTCTCGCTCTTCCTCGAGGATCTCAAGCATCAGGAAACCGCTCAGAAGATCGTCGAAAAGGCTGTTCAGGCTGCCCGCGTGCGCGAAGCTGCCCGCAAGGCGCGCGACGTCGCCCGCCAGAAGAGCCAGCTCGAAGCTGCGCCGCTGGTCGGCAAGCTGTCCTCCTGTACCGGACGGAACTATGAGCAGAACGAACTGTTCATCGTCGAGGGCGACTCGGCCGGCGGCTCCGCCAAACAGGGCCGCGACCGCCGCTTCCAGGCCATCCTGCCTCTGCGCGGAAAGCCGCTGAACGCGGAGAAAAAGCGCATCGATCAGGTGCTGGCCAACGAGGAATTCCGCTCCATCATCACGGCGCTGGGCACCGGCATCGGCGAGGACTTCGACATCTCTTCGCTCAAATACGGCCGTGTGGTCATCCTTTCGGACGCCGACCAGGACGGCGCGCACATCCGCGCCATCCTCCTGACTTTCTTCTTCCGCTATATGCGTCAGCTGGTCACAGACGGTCACGTATACATCGGCATGCCTCCGCTCTACAAGGCTTCCAAGGGCAATCAGGTCATCTATTGCTACGACGACAAGGAGCTGGCCGCCGCCATCAAGAAACTGGGCCGCGGCTATAACCTGCAGCGCTACAAGGGTCTCGGCGAGATGAACCCCGAGCAGCTTTGGGAAACCACAATGAATCCGGCGCAGCGGAAAATGCTGCAGGTCACCATTGAGGACGCTGCCGAAACCGACAGGCGCGTCAGCGTGCTGATGGGCGACAAGGTTGAACCGCGCCGCGAATACATCACTGAATACGCAAACTTCAATCGCATCGATACCTTTATCGACCATGCCCAAACGGAGGATAACCACTGATGGCACGCAAAACCCAACCGCCGCTTCCCCCGAGGAATGAGATCATCGTGCAGCGTCCGATGGAGGACATCATGCACGATTCGATGATCCCGTATTCCGAATATGTCATTCTGGAGCGCGCTCTGCCCCGCGTCGAAGATGGTCTCAAGCCTGTTCAGCGCCGCATTCTGTACACCATGCACGAGCTTGGACTGACGCCCGACAAGCCGCACAGAAAATGCGCCCGCATCGTCGGCGATTGCCTCGGTAAGTTCCATCCGCATGGCGACACCTCGGTATACGATGCGCTGGCCCGTCTGGCCCAGCCCTTTGCCCTACGCGGCATGCTGGTCGACGGGCACGGAAACTTCGGCTCCATCGACGGCGACAGCCCCGCCGCCATGCGATACACCGAGGCCCGTATGACTCCCCTGGCCATGGAGATGCTGCGCGACCTTGAGAAAAACACGGTCAACTTCAGCCTGAACTTTGACGATACGCAGAAGGAGCCCGACATGCTGCCCGGCAGATATCCGAATCTGCTGGTCAACGGCGCATCCGGCATCGCGGTAGGGCTTGCGACCAACATCCCGCCGCACAATCTGCGCGAAGCCATCGCCGCGGTCATCGCTCAGATGGACAATCCCGCCATCACCACCGAAGAGCTGATGGTTCACATGCCCGCGCCCGACTTCCCCACCGGCGGCATCCTGCTCTGCGACGACGAGCTCAAAAATGCCTATGAGACCGGACGCGGCAAGCTTCAGCTGCGCGCCAAGATCGATATTGAAGACGGTCCTTCGGGCCGGAAGCTCATCGTCATCACCGAGGTTCCCTATCAGGTTCCGAAGGCGGCGATGCTCGAAAAGATCCTCCGCCTGAGCGAGGAAAAGAAGGGCATCCTGACCGGCATCCATGATATCCGCGACGAGTCCGACCGGACCGGCCTGCGCGCCGTCATCGAGCTTAAGCGCGACGTCGATCCTCAGAAGGTGCTCAACTACCTCTATAAATACTCCGATCTGCAGGTCACCTTCGGCGTGAACATGGTCGCCATCGCCGGCGGCAAGCCTGTTCAGATGGGCATCAAGGAAATCATCCGCCACTATATCGACCACCAGAAATCCGTCGTCACCCGCCGCACTCAGTTCGATCTTGAGCAGGCGCAGGCGCGCGCCCATATTCTGGAAGGCCTGATCATCGCGGTGGACAACCTCGACGAGGTCATCCGCCTGATCCGCGCCAGCAAGAATCCCAAGGAAGCCCGCGCCGCATTGATGGCCGCTTTTGATCTGACCGAAATTCAGGCTCAGGCCATCCTGGACATGCGCCTGCAGAGACTGACCAATCTTGAAATCGTCGCGCTGCGGCATGAATATGCGGAGATCCAGAAGCTGATTGCAAAGCTCACCGCCATTCTGAAGAGCGAAAAGAAACTCCTCGGCGTCATCAAAACCGAGCTCGCCGAAATCAGCGAGAAATACGGCGACGACCGCCGCACGCAGCTCACCTACGACATGCCGCGCGAGATCGTCATCGAGAAGGAAGCGCCGGTCGCGGACGAAGCCGTTGTCCTGCTGACGCCGAACGGATTCCTCAAGCGCATGCTCCCGAAGACCTACGAAAAGGCCGTTTCCGACAACGCAGAAATCGAGCCGCCGTTCCGCCTGCTGAAGGGCATGACGGATTACAAGCTGCTCTTCTTCACCGACGCCGGTAACTGCTATGCGATCACCGCGTCTCAGGTGCCCGAGTGCCGCATGAAGGACCGCGGTATGCCGCTGGCCGGACTGCTTGCGGGACTGGAGAAGAATGAAAGCGTCATCGAAGCGCTCTGTCTCCCGCCGACCGAGTGGTCGGGCGACCTGATGTTTATCACGACGAACGGCATGATCAAGCGCAGCGCACTGGCTGAATACTCGGTTCGAAAGACCCGCTTCACCGCCATCAACCTCAAAAACGGCGATAAGCTCCTGAGCCTCTTCGTAATGCCTGCGGACATGGAATCCCTGCTGATGGTCACATCCTCCGGCATGGCGATCCACTTCCCGGTCGGCGACGTCGCAGCCATCGGCCGCGTATCCGCCGGCGTAAAGGGCATCGCGCTCTCCGACGGCGATCAGGTCATCGCCGCAATGCCGGGCGGATTCGAGGGCGAGCTGCTGCTCATCAGCGATATGGGCTACGCCAAGCGCTGCCTGATGGTGGACTTTGAACTGCAGGGCCGCGCGGGCAAGGGCACAAAGTGCTTCAGCCTGCTCAAAAACGGCAGCAACGGAAAGCAGATCGTCTTTGCAGACATCGTGCGCGAGCCGTATCAGCTGACCGTTCACCAGAAGGACGACACGCAGACGCCGCTGGACAGCGATTCCATCCGCATCGAGATGCGTTCCGGCAAGGGCACGCCGTATGTGGTCGTCGTGCTCGGAAACGACATCGTATCCGTCACCAGGAATAAGCCTCAGTAACCAAACAAAGAGCGCACAGCGAATCCCGAAAGATTCCTGTCCGCTCTTTTTCTGTGCTCATCGCTTGGCATGCGGCTTGAAAATCAGCGCGTTCAGAAAACCAAACAGCACAGCAGCAGAGATTCCTGCCGCCGTACGGACGATTCCCCCGGTAAACGCGCCGAAGAATCCCTCTGTCTGTACCGCCGATATGGCCCCGCTGGCCAGCGAGTATCCGAACCCCAGCAGCGGTACAGTCGCTCCCGCGCCCGCGAAATCAACCAGCGGCTTGTACACGCCCAACGCCGTCAGCACGACGCCGGACACCACAAACAGCACCAGAATTCTCGCGCTCGACAGCCGCGTGAACATCAGAAGCGTCTGCCCGACGCAGCAGATCAGCCCGCCGACAACGAACGCCTTCACCAGTATCCCGATCATGTCGCCCACCCGCATTCACTCTCCTTCAAGACACGCGGCATATGCAATGCCCGGTATGCTCTCGCCTTGCTGCTGGCTGGTTGTGCTCAGCATTGCGCCCGAACCGACTACAAGCAGCCGCCTTACGTCCCTCTGCTCCATCAGCTTCATGAGATATCCGCACGTCACCGATGCAACGCATCCGCAGCCGCTGCCGCCCGCGTGCGGGTCCTGTTCCTGATAGAAGAGGTTTGCTCCGCAGTCGAAGAGTTTCTCATCGTCCACCTTGACACCCCGCTGGATGAGCAGTTCCTTGAGAAGATTTCGGCCGATCCATCCAAGATCCCCGGTCGCAATGAGATCATAATCTCTGAAATCACGCTTTGTATCCTGAAAATGCGCCATGATCGTATCTGCAACCGCCGGAGCCATCGCTGCGCCCATGTGGCTTGCATCCGTGATCTGATAATCGATCACCCGGCCGATGGTTCCGTGAGTCACATATGCGGGCGCATTCTCCTTTCGCGCATCAAGCAGCATGGCGCCCGCAGCCGTTGCCGTCCATTGAGCGGCCGGCGGTCTCTGCGTGCCCAGCTCCAGCGGAAATCTGAACTGTCGCTCCGCTGTACAGAAATGACTTGACGCCGCGCACACGGCGTTTTCCCGGTAGCCGCCGTCAATCAGCACGCTGCCCAGCACAAGTCCTTCAACAAAGGTTGAACAGGCTCCGTACAGCCCGAAAAACGGCGTGCCCAGCTCCCGGGCCGCAAATCCCGAAGACATCAGCTGATTGAGAAGATCTCCCGCCAGCACGACACTGATCGATTCCGCCGGGAGGCCGCCTTTTTCGGCGCACATCAAAACGGTCCTTCTGACCATCTCGCTCTCCGCCTGCTCCCAGCTGGGCTTGCCGAGCAGATCATCCGGCATAATCACATCAAAATACTCTGCCAGCGGTCCCTTTCCCTCTTTCGGCCCGACCATGCTCGCCCGGCTGCGCACAGCGATGCGGTTCTTAAAAAACAGCGTCTGATTCATTCAGAAAATCCTCCCGGCCAGCCAGTAGATAATGCCGACGGCAATCGAACTCACAATTCCATAGACCAGCACCGGCCCGGAAATGGCGAACAGCTTTGCTCCGACGCCCAGCACCAATCCCTCCCGCCTGAATTCAATGGCCGGCGAAGCAATGGAATTGGCAAATCCGGTAATGGGCACAATAGAACCGGCTCCCGCATACCGCCCGATATCATCGTATACGCCGAGACCGGTCAGCGTTGTTCCGAGGAAAATCAGCACCACCGAAGTCAGCATGGAAGCGGAGGCGTCGGTCATTCCAAGCCACTCTTCGCCCGCAATGGAGATCAGCTGACCGATCACACAGATCAGTCCGCCCACCCAGAAAGCGCGTACGTAGCCCTGAAGATAATTGCTGCCCGGCGTCAGCCGCTTGACCAGCTGATCATACTGCCTGTACTTTTTCTGCTCCCGTTTATTCTGCATTTACCGCGCCTCCTCTTTCCGAACGCGTACCGCGCGCCGGATCAAATTCAACCCGCCGGATTTCCGTCTCCCACGGATTGCCCATGCCGGGGAAAAGCAGCGGAACAGGCTTCATTCTTCCTCTATCCATGCTCTTTGCCTCCGGTCTGCGCCATGACGAGCACCGCATTCTGTCCCATCGGATTTGCCCCGTCATCCGCAAACATCATCCACATGCACCATACAGCGGTCATCACAATCAGAACCGCAGCAGAAATCATCAGAAAACCGTTCTGCTGTTCTCGTTTTTCCAAGGCAAACACCTCCGCTCACAGTATGCACATGCCCGAAGCCAAATATTCAATTTTAACCGCATGATACAAACAGCCGTTCAGAGAACAATCAGAATCATTCTCTGAACGGCTGTCATCTTTTACTTTACTGATTCGTTTCGCGGTAGGTTTTCTGAATGAACTCCTCTGTCGTCACCTCTCCCGTATATACATCTATCAACCCAATCAAGTTCACAAATCTGTCCTGAGTGCTTTGTCCGGCGGCGTCACCGTTCACAATCTCAGTATGCGCGAGCACGCCTCCTTTTCCATCCGCAGCAAACACCGTCACCAGAAACAGCGTTTCAGCTTCATCGTACAATTGAATGACATAAGCAGCTCCGTCGATCTCCGGGAAATCCTCGGTACTTCGAACAACCAGATCTTCGATCACCCGTCGAATATACAGCTTATTTTCTGGTCTGGCCATCAGCAGCGGGGCGAGGCATATTTCCTGGAACGCATGCTCCTCTATTGTTCTTCGCGTGTCTTCATCGAACTCGAATCCCCGCATCAGGTCCATTTCAGAACGCGGCCTGATCAGTGTAAGCGTCTTTCGGGGAGCCGTAAAATCAACCTCAGCAAGCGTATTCAGGAATTCGTCCCCATCTCCCAAATAGAGCTGAGCCACAAACAGATTCAGATATTCCTCACAGGACAGCAGAGCATTCAGTTTTTCTGCATGAGCCAACGCGCATTTTTCAAGCCGCACATCGATACTGTCCGCTTCTGCACAAACCGAAGGCACAGAGATCATACACATCAGCACCAGCATTGCAAGCACCCGTCTCACATTTCTCACTCTCCTATCAATTCATCCTCATTATATACTGACACAGTATTTCATGTCAATCTGACGTTCAACCTTGTTTTTCGCCGCCTGATACAGTATAATGGACATATTGAGTTTATGTTATGAGGGAGGATTTGTCATGTTGATAGCCATCGACGGCGGCGGCAGCAAAAATGATCTGATTCTGTTCACCGACGACGGAACCATATTGAACCGTGTCATCGGAAAAGGAAGCAATATATCCGAAATGGGCCCGGAAGCCGCAAGCGAACGGATGATCAGCCAGCTTAAGGAACTGCTGGAAGGTTTCGGCGGGCTTGACGCTGAAATCTCCGCCCTGTTTGCAGGAATGTCCGGCGGCGGCGCCGTGAATTCCCGTCAGCTGGTTATCGAGCGCCTGCAGGCTGCGCTGCCCAATACAAAGGGCGTGCACATCTCCGGCGATACGGTAACTGCACTGTATGCGGGCGTCGGAACCGGCGACGGCATGGCGGTTATCGCTGGCACCGGCACCAGCGAGTATGTCCGCTACGGCGGAGACAACTACACCATGGTCGGCGGATGGGGCCATCTGATCGACGACTCCGGCAGCGGATTCTGGCTGGGCAAGGAAGCGGTGAACGCCGCGCTGCGCGAGCTGGACGGCCGCGGAAAGCCGACCCTGATCACCACACTGGTCAACGAAAAGCTCGGCAAGAGCGTCCGCAGCAGTATTTCCTATCTGTATTCGGACGGCAAGCGCACCATCGCTTCCTTCGCCCCGGTCATTTTCGAGGCTGCACGGCAGAACGACGAAGTCGCGCTTGAAATCATGAACCGAGGCGCAGACGAGCTGGAGCTGATGATCCGCGCTGGCGCAAAGCTGATCGGCCATCCGCCGTATAAGGTCGCGCTGGTCGGCGGTCTCTGGAATGCAGATATCTATCAGAACGCAGTCCGTGCCCGGCTGGATGAAAACTACATCCTCTCGCAGGTCACCGCCCCCCCGGTCATCGGCGCAGCGCTGGCAGCCGCCGAAAAGGCCGGTATCGAAGTTACCGAAGAATTCCGCGAAAAACTGGTGTCCGGACTTAAGGAGGCTGAATAAACATGATCATTCCCGGTCTGGTGTCCGTCACTTTCAGAAACAAGACGCCCCTTGAAATCGTTAAGCTGTGCAATCAAGCGAACCTCTCCGCGATTGAGTGGGGAGGCGACGTTCATGTGCCCCCGAAGGGCGGCAACGCTGCGGAAATCCGCCGGATGACCGCAGACCACGGCCTGACCGTCTCCTCCTACGGCAGCTACTACCGCGTTACTCAGCCGATGGACGACCTCCGCACCTGTCTCGACACCGCCGCCGAGCTGGGAACGGACGTCATGCGCATCTGGTGCGGCGTGAAGGGATCAAAGGACGCCGAGGAGGAACGCAAATCCATCGTCGATCAGCTGATTCAGTGCGCCGAGGAAGCTCGCGCAAGAAAGATCACCCTTGCGCTCGAGTATCACGGAAGAACCCTGACCGACGACCGCAGCAGCGTTCAGCGGCTGATGAAGGAAACCGCCTGCGTATTCGACGCCCTGAAATTCTACTGGCAGCCCCGGTTTGACTGGAGCGAAAAGGAAATCCTTGCATCTCTCGACGACGTCCGCCCGCTGCTCAGCCATCTGCATGTATTCACATGGCTGTATGACGGAAAGGGATTTATCCGCAAGCCGCTCTCAGACGCCGAAGCCCTGTGGAAAAAGGTATTCTCCTCTATTAAGGAAGATCATTACGCTCTGATGGAATTCGTTCAGGATGATTCGGACGAAGCTCTCCTCAGAGACGCCGCTGCATTGAACAGCTGGATTCAACGATAAGACAAAACAAGGAGTATATATTATATGTCCTCTATTCAATGGAAGGATCTGACCATAGGAACCAATATTGACGCCGAAATTTCTGCCTCCGCCTTGTGTCCCGAGCAAACGCGAATCTCCGTCCGGTGGGCCGAAATGAAATCGGAAAAGCCAGCGCTCACCATCTCCTGGAGCCTGCCGCTTTATGACATTCAATACGAATGGTATCCCCGCTGCGGGAAAGACCGTTCGCTCAGAATCGACTGGCAGAACCCTGAAAAAACCCGGATTTCCTCCGGCGCGCCGGTCTTCTGCTTCTACAATGCCGCCGGGCGCAGCCGCTTTACCATGGCGCTCTCGGATGTGCTGACCGAAATCGACAGTTCTCTCGGCGTACGCGAGGAGGACGGCACTCTTGCCTGCAAAGTAGAGATTCCGCTGGACAAGACCGGACATACGCATGAGTATCAGGTAACGCTCTATCGCAGCCTTGCAGATATCTCCTTTGCCGAGTCGCTGCGCCGCGTGTCTCTCTGGTGGGAAAAGGATTGCGGCCTCATCCCCATGCCCGTTCCGCAGGAGGCCCGTCTGCCGCTCTATTCCGCATGGTACAGCTTCCACCAGGCAACCTATGCGCCTGCTATTGAGGCTGAATGCGAACTGGCGGCGAAGCTGGGCATCAAGGCGGTCATCGTGGACGACGGCTGGCAGACCTCCGACGGCAGCCGCGGCTATGCATACTGCGGTGACTGGCAGCCTACGCCCGTGAAAATCCCCGATATGGCCGCGCACGTCAAACGGGTACAGGATATGGGGCTGAAATACATTCTCTGGTACAGCGTTCCTTATGTCGGCGAGTACTCCGATCATTGGAATGAGTTCAAGGATAAGCTCGTGAAGTACCGCGCCGACCACCATACCGGAATCCTTGACCCGCGCTATCCCGAAGTACGCGAATACCTGATTTCCACCTACGAAAACGCTCTGAAAAACTGGAATCTGGACGGCTTTAAGCTGGACTTCATCGATTCCTTCGGTACCACCACCTATGCGCCTGCCCCGAAGGACGGCATGGACTTTGTGTCGCTTGAAGACGCCATCGTATGCCTGATGACCGGAGTAATGAACCGGCTCAAGGCCATCAAGCCGGAAATCCTGATCGAGTTCAGGCAGAGCTATATCGGCCCGGCCATGCGGACGTACGGCAATATGTTCCGCGTCGGCGATTGTCCTGCCGACGCCATCAACAACCGCGTGGGCATAATTGACCTGCGGCTCCTGAGCGGAAATACCGCCGTCCATTCCGATATGCTCATGTGGCACAAGGATGACAAGGTTGAAAACGCCGCTCATCAGGTGCTGAGCACTATATTCGGCGTCATGCAGCTTTCTGTCCGTCTGGAGGATATTCCGGAGGATCATCTGAAGATGGTGACCTTCTGGTGCGATTTCATGGCAAAGCACCGGGCGCTTCTCTCCGCGCCGCTGGAGGTAGAATCTCCGCAGAATCTCTACCCGCTCGTCCGCGCCCGGCTGAATGAGGAAGAAGCCATTGCCGTATACGACCGGCATGTTGTCACTCTGTCGGATGCAGCCGTTACCTATCTCTTCAACGCAGCAGCCGATCCGTATCTCGTCATCAGATGCGAACAGCCGCGCGAGCTGACCGCTGAGGTGTTCAACTGTATGGGAGAATCTGTCGGAACAGTCAACCTGCCCGCTGCCCGTCTGCATGAGCTCACTCTTCCCGCCTCGGGGTTCGCAATTCTGAAATAATATGACAAACGCCATCCTGTACTGAGATTCTTCGTTAGTCCATATAAAGATCAACGCCCGGCGGTCCAGAAAACTCTGTACCTCCGGGCGTTGTCTGTTCAGTTCTGATTCTCTTACCCGTAAGCCCTTCTCCGATTATGCGTCCCCTTCTTTTGCCCCGCGTCCCTCATACGGAAGATCTCCGTAAAACTCCTGACAGGTCGTACTGCCGGAATGGTATTTGCGGAAATAATAATCATCATCGAAATACCTACCGCAGTGGCTGTCATATGACATGCGCTTTTCAAGCATGAATCCGTTCTTCTTCACCGTACGGAAAGACACAGGATTATCGGTATGTCCATGAGTTCAGTTTCGATGGGCTTCTTATTCAGATTCTCTCTGCGATATCCCGCGCGACATGTACGCCGCTGGCAGATGCATGCGACAGAGAATGAGTAATGCCGCTGCCGTCGCCAATGATGTACAGACCTTCATGGCGGGACTCCAGCTTTTCATTCACTTCAACTTCCATATTGTAGAACTTGACTTCTACGCCGTACAGCAGCGTATCCTCATTGGCCGTGCCGGGAGCCACCTTATCAAGCGCATAAATCATTTCAATGATGCCGTCCAGAATGCGTTTGGGAAGTACCAGACTCAGATCGCCGGGCGTTGCGTTCATGGTCGGCGTAATGAACGCTTCCTCGATACGGCTGGCCGTCGATCGGCGTCCGCGGATCAGATCGCCGAAACGCTGAACAATTACGCCGCCGCCCAGCATGTTGCTCAGCCGGGCAATGCTCTCGCCGTAGCCGTTGGAATCCTTGAAGGGCTCGGAGAAATGCTTGGCAACCAGCAGAGCGAAGTTGGTATTCTCGGTCTGGCGCGCGGGATCTTCGTAGCTGTGTCCATTGACGGTAATGATGCCGTTCGTATTCTCACTGACGACGGCTCCCCTCGGATTCATGCAGAAGGTGCGCACACGGTCGCCGTATTTCTCCGTCCGGTAAACGATCTTGCTCTCATACAGTTCGTCTGTCAGATGAGCGAATACCGCCGCCGGCAGCTCGACGCGCACGCCGATGTCAACGCGGTTCGACTTGGTCGGAATCTCCAGATCGCGGCAGACGGTCTCCATCCACTTGCTGCCGCTCCGGCCGACCGATACGATGCAGTTTCTGCACTCGTGAACCTCGTCGCCGCAGATCACTTCATATCCGCCGTCCACACAACGGACGCTCTGAACGGGCGTATTGAAGAAGAAATCCACCCGTTCCTTCAGATAGGCATACAGATTTTCCAGAACGATGAAGTTGATATCAGTACCCAAATGGCGGACAGACGCATCCAGCAGATGAAGATCGTTCTGAATGCAGATCGTCTTGAAGCGGGAACCGGCCGTCGTATACAGCTTCGTGCCCTCGCCGCCGTGGCGCAGATTGATCTCATCGACATAGCGCATCAGCTCAAGCGCCTTTTTCTTGCCGATATATTCATACAGCGTTCCGCCGAAATCATTGGTGATATTGTATTTTCCGTCCGAAAACGCGCCCGCTCCTCCGAATCCGCTCATAATCGAGCAGCTCTTGCAGCGCACGCAGCTCTTCACTTTATCGCCGTCAATCGGGCAGCGGCGCTTGTTCAATGCATTGCCCGCTTCAAACACGGCAACTTTCAGATCAGCCCGCTTCTGCATCAGCTCATATGCCGCAAAGATGCCGCCCGGTCCCGCTCCGATAATAATAACATCATATTTCATAATATATTTACCTCCTCCGGCAGTCTGCTGCTCCCACTCAACCTGGCGCATCAATCAGGAAACTCCCTCTGCGCGAATTGGATCAGCACATATGAGCATTACCACCCTGCCGACATCATATTATACTATACAAAACCTTCCCAAGCAAGAACAATTTTACCGTTTCAAAACATTTCCCCTCCGCATCCTCCTTTCCTCCGCGGAAATTTCCATATAATACAGCATTCCAGTCGGAGTCCGAATAAAAATATCTTCACATACGTTCATTCCCCTATTGCATTTCTCGGATGTATAGCATATAATATTCCTGCAATGATAGAGGCGCGGAGTTTATCAGTAACCCGGTTACGGCACGGAAATGCCCGGGCGAAAGGAAACGCCGCCGAAATTCACCGCCTTTTTCCGGAGGCTGTGCGTTGGGCTGCAAGAGAACATCCTGCAGACTGTCACATTTGTGGAGAGCTATCGTGGCGAAAGGTTATAACCGTATGCTGTACGTATGGTTTGACAAGGCCGCGCTGGTTCGCGGTCTTTTTCTTTTGCCCGGGTTACCCATTACACAAGGAGGATTTTTCATGAAGAACAAGCTGCTACTCGTCTGCTCCATCGTCCTGATCTGCCTCATGGGCACGGTCACCGTCTTCGCCGAAGAAGTCGTCGCCGCCGCTCCGGCGGTCAACATGTTCATCGGCACCTTCTGGTCTCTGGTTCCCCCGCTGGTGGCCATTGTGCTCGCGCTGATCACCAAGGAAGTATACAGTTCCCTCTTCGCCGGCATCATCGTCGGCGGCCTGTTCTACAACAATTTCAACCTCGTCGGAACGGTTGATACAATCGTTCAGGACGGCCTGATTGCCTCGGTTGCCGGTACCGCCGGCATCTTTGTCTTCCTCGTTCTGCTCGGCATCATGACCGCGCTGATCAACAAGGCCGGCGTATCCGCCGCCTTCGGCGAATGGGCGAAGACGCACATCAAGAGCAAGGCCGGCTCGATCTTCTGCACGTTCGTTCTCGGCGTTCTGATCTTTATCGACGACTACTTCAACTGCCTGACTGTCGGCTCCGTCATGCGTCCGGTCACCGATACGCACAAGGTCAGCCGTGCAAAGCTGTCTTACGTCATCGACGCCACTGCCGCGCCCATCTGCATGATTGCTCCGATCTCCTCCTGGGCCGCCGCCGTATCCGACTACACTGCAGGCGTCGTCGACGCAGCGGGAAACGAGATTTCCTCTCTGGCCCTGTTCTGCCGCGCCATCCCCTACAACTTCTACTCCCTGCTGACGCTGGTCTTCATCATCGCTATCACGCTCATGAAGTTTGATTTCGGCCCGATGAAGAAGCATGAGCTGAACGCCGAGAAGGGCGATCTGTTCACCTTCGGTTCCGAGGTTATCCGCGGCGGCAAGGATACCGATCACCGCGATGAAACGGTCTTCGCCAACAAGAAAAGCCGCGTCATCGATCTGGTCCTGCCCATCGTCGTACTGATCGTTCTCTCCATCGTCGCACTGATCTATGTCGGCGAGTTCTTTGTTCCCGGCGATTATCACATGGACTTTGTCGGATCCTTCGGCAACACCGACGCCACCATCGGTCTCCCGCTCGGCGGTCTGGTCGCACTGCTGTTCACGATGGTTTACCTGATCTGCCGCCGTCTGGTTTCCTTTAAGGAAGCCATGGAATGCATCCCCACCGGCTTCAACGCCATGGTTCCCGCCATCCTGATTCTGACTCTGGCGACCTCCCTGAAGTCCATGACCGGTCTGCTGGATTCCGAGAGCTTCGTAAAAGCTGCTCTGGCCGGCGCCGAATCGCTGCACAGCTTCCTGCCCGCCATCATCTTCCTCGTAGCCTGCGGTATTGCCTTCGCAACCGGCACCTCCTGGGGCACCTTCGGTATCCTGATCCCGATCGTTCTGGATGTATTCCCTGCCGGCAGTGAACTGGCCATCATCGGCATGTCCGCCTGCCTGGCCGGCGCCGTCTGCGGCGACCACTGCTCCCCCATTTCCGATACGACGATCATGTCCTCCGCCGGCGCTCAGTGTGAACACGTCAACCACGTATCCACTCAGCTGCCCTACGCGCTGACTGTCGCAGCCGTATCCTTCGTTTCTTACCTGATCACCGGCTTCGTTCAGAACTGGCTGATCGCCCTGCCCGTTGCCATCGCGCTGATGATCGGCACGCTGTTCATCATCCGCGCCATGACGGCCCGCAAGGCCTGATTCCCTTCCGCTTACTTCTCTCCTCCTCCAGAGCGGCGCCATGCATTCAAAGGCGTGTTATCATCCGGCTAACCCCACCCGGATTCTCCGGGGGCCATGATGATTTCAGCAGCAGACGCCGCCAACCGGAGGAGGGAGATGTATCGTTCTTCCTTATCACGCAAAAGGACCTGTCGCTCAGGCTTTCGGCCCGAACGACAGGTCCTTATTGTTTTGCTTTACTTGATGGGCTCAAAATCCGCATAGCCGTGCTTGCACAGCGGGCAGACGATATCTTCGGGCAGCGGTTCGCCCTCATAGACCCATCCGCAGACCTTGCATACATAACCCTTCTTGCCATCGGTCTCGGGCTTGGGCTTTACGTTGTTCTGGTAGTAGGTGTAGGTCATGGTCGGACGGTCGGAGAGGACGCGCGCCTCGGTGACCGAGCAGATGAACATGCCGTGGGTATCCAGATCAACATACTGTTCAACTGCGAGCGACATAAAGGAATTGATGTTTCTCGGCAGGAAGACCAGGCCGTTATCGGAGCGGAGCGGCTCGCACTCGGCGAACTTATCTACATTTCTGCCGCTGACGAAGCCGAACTTCTCAAATACCTTGAAGGGAGCATCTTCAGTCAGGCAGTTGATGTTCATCTTGCCGGTCTGACGGATGACATGATGGGAGTAGTTGGCCTTATTGATGGTAACGGCAATCCGGTTAGGCGTATTGGTCACCTGAGTGACAGTGTTGACGATCAGTCCGTTGTCCTTCTTGCCGTCGTTGGAGGTGACGACATACAGTCCGTAGCCGATGTTGAACAGCGCGGTCAGATCGTTCTTGTTGGCGGTTTCGTCCTGCTGAGCGAGGTATTCACGGCAGAGTTCCTCAACCAGCGCATTCAGCTGAGCAGCGCTCTCTTCGTTCAGAGCGGACATGATCTTTACGGTGGTGTCGGTAAAGGTCAGGTTCTTGCTCTTCTCAAACATGCTGCGGATGACTTTGGCAGCCAGAGGGGCCCAGGAGCCGTTCTCAATGATGCCGACGGTGCGGTTGGAGAAGTTGCGCTCGGTCAGCTTATGGATGTATTCGCGCATGAAGGGGAAAACGTCCGCGTTATAGGTGGTAGTGGCCAGAACGATCTTGCTGTACTTGAACGCATCGGCAACCGCTTCGTGAATGTCGCAGCGGGCCAGGTCATGCACGACAACTTTCGGGCATCCGTTCGCAGTGAGCTTTTCCGCCAACTGCATAACTGCCTTCTTGGTGTTTCCATATACCGAGGTATATGCAATCACGATACCCTCGGCTTCAGGCTGATAGCTGGACCAGGTATTGTACTTTTCCAGATAATGGCCGAGGTTTTCGGTCAGCACCGGGCCGTGCAGCGGGCAGATGATCGAAATATCCAGCCCGCCCGCCTTCTTAAGAAGGGCCTGAACTTGTGCGCCGTATTTGCCAACGATGCCGATGAAGTAGCGGCGGGCCTCGTCGTCCCAGGGCTCTTCAACGTCCAGCGCGCCGAACTTGCCGAAGCCGTCCGCAGAGAAGAGCACCTTGTCCGTGCTGTCATAGGTAACGATGACCTCGGGCCAGTGTACCATCGGCGCAGTCACAAAGGTCAGAACATGCTTTCCCAGAGAAAGCGTGCTGCCTTCGCCGACAACGATGCGGCGGTCCTCAAAATCAGTGCCGAAGAAACCCTTCATCATGGCGAACGCCTTGGAAGAGGAAACAATCTTCGCTTCGGGATAGGTCTTGGCAAAATTCAGGATGTTCGCCGCATGATCAGGCTCCATATGCTGAACGACCAGATAATCAGGCGTTCTGCCCGCCAGTACGTTCTGCAGATTGTCCAGCCACTCATGGGTGAAACCTGCATCAACGGTATCCATGACTGCGATCTGATCATCCATAATTACGTAGGAGTTGTACGCGATGCCGTTCGGGACAACATACTGACCCTCAAACAGGTCAACCTTATGATCATTGACGCCGATGTACTTGATATCGTTGGTAATAAACACTTATATTCCCTCTCTTTTATCTTAATTGGCCGCATTCGGCCCTTGTTCGCTTGCGATGAATATATTATAACCCGCATCTCTCCGAACGAAACAGCTCAGGCACATTTTTTCCAATTTTTCTTTGGAATCAGAGTTCCTTCATGCACTTGAATCCGTAAGCACTCTCCGATGTGTTCACTGCCCGTACAATCGCACGCTCCATTGCATACGCCGCCATAGCGCCTACAACGTTGACGTCGCCCGGCAGCTTTCCGGTGGACAATGCATAGATACTGTCTCCGTCAGCCGTCGTATGCACCGGACGTATAGCCCGCGCATATCCGTTGTGTGCCATGCCGGCAACCTTGCACAGCTGAGCCTTTACCAGGTGCGCATTGGTCACGACGACGCCGATGGTCGTGTTGCCCGAAGGCAGCGGAATGGCGTCGAGGTCTGAAAACAGCTCAGCCAGCGTATTGGAAAGACAGCTTTCTTCTTTATTCAGAAGGCCTGCGATCATTCGCCCGTCGGTATCGTACACATCGCCCAGCGCATTGACCGCAACCAGCGCGCCGACCTTGTACGGCCCCGCCTGAACCGCATAGCAGCCGAAGCCCGATTTCATCGCCCGGCCCATGCCGCGCAGCTTGCCGACCGTGCAGCCCGTGCCGACGCCGACATTCCCCTCTTCCGGCCTGTCGTAAGAGGCGTTCTCACAGGCCCGGTATGCCATCGCCGCATCCGGGCGCACGTCCTTGCTGCCTACGCCCAGATCAAACACACAGGACTGGCTGACCAGCGGCACGCGGACGACGCCCGTCTCAAAACCGATATTTCTCTCTTCGAGATACTTTTGTACTCCGCCCGCCGCATCCAGACCGAATGCGCTGCCGCCGGACAGCAGCACTGCATTCACTCCGTCTGCATTCATCAGGGGATTCAGAATCTGCGATTCTCTGGAGGCAGGTCCGCCGCCGCGAACATCAAGCCCGGCATTACTCATCTCGTCGCACAAAACGACCGTACATCCTGTTCCGGCAGCAGCATCCTGCGCATGGCCGACCTTGAAACCGCCGACTTCCATAATACCTATTTCCCTCATGGATTCATTTCTCCCTTCAGCGTTTCAATCACATGGTTCCTGAAATTGGAGCATTCCGATAATCGGCCCTATCAGTATCCATAATCAATCCTGTTTTCACCGCATAGCAATCATTTCAGCAGTGATCATTACTCCACCTATTTTAACACATTGCATTCGTTTCATCAACTCGGTAAACAAAAGGCATTTCTCCGTTTCAACCTCGTGATTCCGCCGAAAACACACAGATTTCATCCCATTGTGAGAAATCTGTGGTATAATGAAGATAAATCAACTGTTTATCAGCGAGGTGCTTTATGTCTTTTTACGAGATCATTCTCCTGCTGGCCGCCGTCGGCGCAGTTATCGGCGGCGTCGATCATCTGGCCGGAAACCGCTTCAGGCTGGGCGAAAAGTTCATTGAAGGCTTCAACATCATGAGCACGCTGGCCATTTCCTCCGCCGGAATCATCGTGCTGGCCCCAGTTCTGGTCGAATGGCTGGAACCCGTCCTTGTTCCCGTCTTCCGGTTTTTCCGTGCCGATCCTTCCATGTTTGCCTCCATTATTGCAAACGACATGGGCGGCTATCCGCTGGCCATGCTGCTGGCGGAGAATCAGGAGATGGGCCTCATGTCCGGCCTCATCACCTCCTCCATGCTGGGCTGTACGCTGGTATTTTCCCTCCCGGTCGGCATGGGTATTATCTCCGCAGACGACCGGCCGCATTTCATCCGCGGTCTGCTGCTCGGCCTGATTGCCATTCCCATCGGCAGCATCGTCGGCGGACTCTGCGCGGGCTTTGATCCCCGTCTTGTGCTCATCAACCACATTCCCGTCGTGCTCCTCTCGCTCCTGCTTGCCGCCGGTTTTCTGTTCATTCCGAAAATCGTGCTTCGCGGCGCAGCGGCAGTCGGCAAGGGCGTCGGCGCGCTGAGCATCATCGGCATCGTCATCGGCGCGGTGGCGCATCTGTCCGGCCGAAATATACCGTTCTTTGAGAATATCGATACGCTCATGAACGCACTCTCCATCTGCGCCGGAATCGCCGTTGTTCTGATCGGAATACTTCCGCTCATGGAGCTGCTGACCCGCCTGCTTAACGCTCCCCTCAATGCGCTCGGAAAACTGCTGGGCGTCAACGCAGCCTCTGCCAGCGGTTTAATCTACACACTGGCCAATCCGGTTCCCACGTTCAGCCTGCTGAAAGACATGGACGTCCGCGGAAAGATCATCAACACCGCCTGGCTCACCTGCGCCGCTGCCGCCCTGGGCGACCATCTGGGCTTCACCGCAGGCGTTGCGCCTGAAATGATCGCGCCGCTCGTCGTTGGCAAACTGGCCGGAGGCGCAGTCGCTCTTCTTCTTGCGCTCTGGCAGACGCGGAAAGAAAAATAAGGTTCATACATCCCCACATTATCCTTCATAATAAAAAAACAGCTCACATGCCGGGCGGATATCGTTCCCGCCTCACAGGAAGGATTTATATGAAAGATTGGACGCCTCTTGATCATGATATGATGCGCCGCGCGCTGATTCAGGCGCAGACTGCGCTTGATGAAGGAGAAATCCCGGTCGGCGCGGTGATCGTCAAAAACGGACAGATCATCGCCGAAGCCCGCAATACCCGTGAAACACGGAACGACCCTACCGGCCACGCCGAGCTCAACGTCCTGCGCGAGGCCGCCTGGGTTCTCGGTACATGGAGAATGACCGGCTGCACAATCTATGTGACCCTAGAGCCCTGCTGCATGTGCGCCTCCGCCCTCATGCAGTCACGGATCGACCGGGTGATCTTCGGCGCATACGACCGGCAGGCCGGCGGCTGCGGAAGCCTGTACCGCCTGACCGAAGACCCCGCTTTCAATCATTATGCGCCTGCAGACGGCGGTCTCATGGAAGCAGACTGCATCCGGCTCATCAACAAAGCGCTTGCCGCGAAGAGATGATTCCGTTTCTTCATCAGACACGCAGCGCCCGGGAACAGACCGTTCTGCTCCCGGGCGCTTTCTTATGGGATACCCTTATTCGCTTACTTCAAAGTCGCACGCAGCCGATCCTTCCCGAACCTCGTGCATCCGCTTCTTGACCGGCATGTGCGTCGGATGCGTCTGATAGGCGTCGAACGCCGCGCGGTCTCTGAAGGTGCAGATCAGCGCAAGGTCATAGGATCTTTCGCTGCCCAGGATGTCCGCGCCGGCCTCCAGATCGATCAGTCCGTCCACCTTTCCCTTCATCCTATAGAAGTTTTAACCAGCTGCGGAATCTCCGCCTTAAATTCATCCTTGATCCTGAACAATACGATATGACGAATCTTTGCAAATCTCTTCCTTTCTGATATTCGCCGGAATTATTTTCTTCCGATCAGCTGCATGGATACGTCGGTATACTGCATCCATTCGACCTGATTTCCGTCCGGATCGTGCGTCCACATCTGCCACGTTCCCTCGATGCCGTACGTTGGGCCGCGGTCAATCGCCACGCCGCGGGCAATCAGGTCTTCCTTCAGCTTGTGAATATCCTCTACTTCAAGCGCAAAATGCTTGTAGTTGAACTGCTTATCGGAGGGCGGATTCAGCTCCGTCGCGTCTTCCCTATCGAACAGCTCGATGAAGGACCCTGTACCCAGATCCAGATACACAATCCAAGTCCGGTCCTTCTTGGCTGTAAACTTGTCTACCAGCGCCTGATTGACCGGCTGGCCGGACTGCTGAGCGCCGTTGATAACCGCCTGCGCATAGTCCCCGTAGGTCAGGCGGAATTTCTCCGGAAAGCCCAGCTGATCCCGGTAAAACGCCAGTGATTTCTCCAGATCGGAGCACCTGAACGCCACATGTCCAAACTGACGGATCTTCATGTCTAATCCCCCTTTTTTCGCATTTCTTCCCGATCTTTCTCCCGCAGAAATGAAGTCTCACTGGTTACAGTATACCATAATTAACGTTCATGCGCTAGCACCATGCAGGATTTCACCGTATAATATCTTAATTACATGATTACAAGGAGGTATCCAGCATGTCCGATCAGATGAAGCAGATTGCTCAGCGCATCCGAACCCTTCGCGAAATCTCGGACTACACGGTCGCCGATGTTGCCAACTTTACGGGTCTTACCGAAGCCGATTATGAAAGCTACGAGAGCGGCGTAACGGATATCCCGATCAGCCTCCTTCTCAAGCTGTCGCAGTTCTTCAATGTGGATACCACCACCATTCTGACCGGCGAATCTCCCCGGCTGAATGTCTGCGCAGTGACCAGAAAGGACAAGGGCGTTACCATTGACCGCGCCAAACACTATTTCTACAAAAATCTCGCTTACAACTTCACGCATCGCAGAATTGAGCCGCTGCTGGTAACCGTTGTTCCGGGAGCAAACGCCGATATGGCGACCAATTCTCATGAGGGACACGAGTTCAACTACGTTCTGGAAGGCCGCCTCCGCCTGAAGGTTGGCGAACAGGACATGATTCTGGAGCCGGGCGATTCCGCCTACTATGCTTCCAGAAATCCGCATGCCATGCAGGCGGTCGGCGACGTAGCCTGCAAGTTCCTCGCGATGGTGATCCCGTAAGGGACGCCGACCCGCTATCGACCGGTCGGTGTTCCGCCTGAATGCTAAAGGAGGCACACCCGACTTATGAGACTGATTGAGCGATTTACTCCGGCCGACTATGCGTCGCTGGAAGACTTTTATCAGAACTACACCATGACCGTTCCGGAGAATTTCAACTTCGCTACGGATGTTATCGACGAATACGCGCGTCTCGTGCCCAATCAGAGAGCCATGATCTGGGTCAACGAGCTCGGCGAAGAGCATGAATTCACCTTCGGCGACGTCTCCAGATGGTCCAAAAAGGCCGCTAACGCCCTGCTGGCAATCGGCGTCCGTCCGGGCGATCCGGTTCTGCTCATGCTCAAAAGACGCTACGAATACTGGTTCATCGCGCTGGGTCTCATGCGGCTTCACTGCATTCAGATTCCCGCAACGCACCAGCTGCAGAAAAAGGATATCGTCTACCGCAACAACGCCGCCGACGTCCGCGCCGTCATCTGTGTAGGTGAAGACGAGGTTCTGCATCATGTCAAAACCGCGCAGCCCGACAGCCCCTCTGTCGTCGCCATCGCCGCGCTCGGCGGAGAGCATGAGGGCTTCATCAACTTCGACAAGGTGCTGGCCGAAGCGTCCGTGGAGTTCGACGCGAGCAGCATTTCCGTCAGTTCCGACGACATCATGCTCATGTACTTCACCTCCGGCACCACCGGCATGCCCAAGATGGTTGCGCACAACTTCAACTATCCGCTCGGCCACCTGATTACCGGCCGCTTCTGGCACAATCTGGACGATTCCAGCATTCACCTGACCACCGCCGACAGCGGCTGGGCCAAATGCGGCTGGGGCAAATTCTACGGCCAGTGGATCGCAGGCGCAACTCTGTTCATCTATGACTTCGATAAGTTCAACGCTGCAAAGATGCTGAGCTGCCTCGAAAAGTATCGCGTCACCTCCTTCTGTGCCCCGCCCACCATCTACCGCTTCCTGATCAAGGAGGATCTCTCCTCCTACGATCTCTCCGCCCTCAAGTGGGGCACGGTTGCGGGCGAGCCGCTGAACCCCGAGGTATACCAGCAGTTCTTCAAAGCCACCGGAGTCAAGCTGCATGAAGGCTTCGGCCAGACCGAAACCACTCCCATGCTGCTCACGCCCAAGTGGATGGAGCCCCGCGTCGGCTCTACCGGCAAGCCTTCCCCGCATTATGCCATTCGC
>JAFQQU010000217.1 GCA_017410445.1 Clostridia bacterium
ACAATCGCCGCATACGCCAGCATCTGCATGCTGCACATCAGCATTCGGATATCCGCATAGCCGAGAATAAGCAGCAGCGGACGCAGAATCACCAGAAAGCCATGCCAGTAACGCGCATAAGGAATCACCCACTGCATCGGTTTGCCTTCAAGGTAGTCGGCAATATCCACCGTCGCCGATTCCGAATTGGCCCGGCGATACACATGCACGGCCTTTTCCAGCACGCTGATCTGCGGATCGTCAAACAGTGCCTCGGCAATCATCAGCGCATCCGTATAGTTATCGCTCGTCGATCCCCTGAGAGAAGGAATGACGCTCGGACGATCCCCCTCCTGGCGGAAGATATCCGCCGTCTACTGGGCGTCCTTCACGTTATCGACCGGAATACAGTACACAGCCATCAGCAAAGAAAAGCCGATGATACAGCCAAGAGCCAGCATCAGCAGTATGCGCATAATCCTGATCTTTCTTATATTCATTATACATTCACCCACAATGGTTTATTCTCTGACCGCATTATACCATCCCTCTTCTTCAAGTGCAAGGCAGCTTACCTTCCCTCCACTTCTATATCTCATTCACATTTATCCTTCTCATCGCCGCACGCTGTTTTTATAATATTCGTACCTCTTCATTACTATATAGTTCCTAGGTTTACTGGACAAAAACCGCCAGCTTTGTTATACTGAAAAAACACTCTGTCACAATCGTCATATATTATCTCTTTCCAATTACACAAATCGCATCCCCTCATGGCGGCAGACTGAATCTAAACTCTAACTGCATCAGGTAAACATCAGCGAAATGTATATATCCTTATTTTTCTTCCGCCTTGCGGTTTTATTGATCAAATATAGACTATCATAAAGGAATGATTCATTTGAGGCTTCGCCTTCTCTTTACAATATTCATCATTCTTCTGGTTGTCAGCCTCATGGTCCTTCCGGTATCTCATCTGGATAATATGCAGCGCATCTCCCAACAAAATGATCCTTCCCGCAGCATTGAACCGATGTTTTCGCTGATGGCTGAAGGACCTCAAAATGCCGTCATTCCAGTTAATCCCATCCTCGATATCGAAGACTGCTGGGCCCTTGAAGATACCAGATCATATAGCGAATCTCCTCTTGTATGCGCCATGCGCAACGGAGATTCTGTACTTGGTTTTGACGCTTTAAGCCGCACATTTTACTGTACGCTGGGTATGGATACGCAGGAATCCTGGCCTGAACTCTCTTTGTATGCTGAGTCTGCCGACTCTGTCCCCGTTGAAATTGCCTGGGTAGATGACTACGCCTATGACGCCTGCGCCGACGCTATCCGAGAGGGATATCGCTATGAACTGATCGCCTATACCGATCAATCCTATGAGTATTTCGGCATCGTCTTTACAGGCCTTCCGATTGTTACCATTCACACACAGGAAGACGCCGTCTTCAGCGAAGACTATATTCCTGCGCGCGTATGCGTTTCATCCGCCGCACATGACGCCGTTATCTCCGCTGCACAGGTTCACCTTCGCGGCGGCGGGCAGCTGACTGCTGTCACCAAGAAGGCCTATCGTCTTGAACTGCATGATCTCACCGGAGGCGCCGACAAAAAACGGCGCGAAGGTCTTCTGGGCATGGACGCAGACAGCGACTGGTTGCTCATTGGTAACGCAAGCGATCCGACCGCTGTGCGCAATTCTCTCTGTTTTGATCTATGGCGCAGATGGAATGAGGGCGCCAGTGCTGGAAATATGCTGCAGGATCAGCTTGTCGAAGTATTTGTCCGCGACGAATATATGGGCTTGTATCAGCTGATGCAGCGTGTTCAACCCGAAAAAGAATTGATTCGGATCGGCGGTAATCCGCTGACGGACAGCGCCGTTCGTCTGGTTATCGGTACCAATGCAGGCGAAAAGCCGACGCTCAATGTCAAAGAATCTGCCAACATGTGGGTGGAATACCGATATGATGCTGAAAATCAGCCCATGCGTACTTTCAGCCGTTTTATGGATTTCGCTCAGCTCTGTCTGCGTGAAGGGAAGTCCCTGGAGCGCGGCAGTTATCTGAGCGACGATGCATTCTGTGAGCTTGCAGAAAAGCGCATCCCGGTTTCGCCTATGATGAGCTACTTTCTCTTCTCCCAGGTTTGTGGTTTTACGGCAGACAACGTCTACAATAATCTCTATATCTGGATTCTCGAGCAGAATGACGGATATGTCTATCAGGTATCGCCATGGGACATGGATGTAAGCCTTCCCGTCGGCCTGGAATTCGCCTCTGCCATGGAACTCTCCTTTTATCTGCCTTTGCGGATGCTCAATCTGGATGCTGCCGGCAGCCGAAGAGAAATCCATAAACTCTGGCAGGAAAAACGCACCACCCTCCTTTCCAGCCAAAGTCTTTACGATTGGATCATCGGCACAGAAGATCGGATCAACGCCTCAGGTGCATACTTGCGCGAAAGTGAGAAGTATCATGGCGGCGCTGTTCCACTCTCCCTCTCCGAAATACTTTATTACACCGAAAACCGGCTCGATACCATAGAGCGTACGCTCCAGAGCGAATGGCCTGTGTATGAATAAACGATCGATTCGAATCAGGCTGCGGTCTCTCTTCACATATCATCATTAAAAACTGCGTTCCGCAGCATGACGGAACGCAGTTTATCTTTTCAATAGCGCAATTCTCAGCCCTCTTCAGCCGGAATGGCTTCGGGCGCATTTTCCATTTCCTCAGCGTCGAGGGTATCGACATGCGTTTTGCCGGTTGCGCGTTCCCATTCGCTCACGATTTTGTCGAGCGTCGCCGGATCCGCCACGCCGGTGCCCGGCAGATCATGGGCCTCCTGGAAGCGCTGCACAGCCTTCGCCGTCTGGTTGCCGAAGGTGCCGCTGCGGATGCTGCCGCGGTAGAAATCCAGATCGCGCAGCATCTCCTGCATGCGGATGACTTCCTCGCACGGCTTCATGTCCTCATAAAGCGTACCTTCATGGAAGAAACGTTCCGTGCGCTTTTCGCCGCACAGCAGGCACTCCACCTCGCGGGTTCCCTTTGTCTTGCCCTGCGGCTCCTTGGTGACCGTGCCTTCATTCCATTCATGCTCGAGGCGGGCAATGGAAACCTGCGCGGTTCTGCCGCAGCGGCTGCAGGTCTGCTCGCCGCTTCCCTTCGCCTTGCAGGTAGCTTCTTTCTTCACGACAGTCTCGCCCATGTCATGACCGAGCTTGGGGATATTGACCGTTTTCTTTCTGCCGCAGCCGGAACAGGTCTGTTCGCCGGTACCATGCGACGTACAGGTCGGCTCTTTCACAACCACCGTCTCACTCCACGCATGCTCAATCTTCTCAATGCGGTAGCGGATCAGGCTGTTGCAGGTCGAGCACATGCCCTGCTTGCCGCCTTCCTGCACGCAGGTCGGCTCCCGGGTAATCGTCCAGTTGTCCACAGCATGCGGCAGCTTGCGGATATCCGCCTGCTCCCAGTGGTCGCAGCTCACGCAATACTTGAATTTGATGCCCGGCGTGGTGCACGTCGGCTGGCGCTTGACCCTCCAGGAGCCGAAGCTGCACTCATGTGCAGACGCGCAGGACGCCATCAGCGCAAAAATCAGCAGGCACAGCATGAATACTTTCTTCTTCATTATCTACCATTCTCCTTATGTAGCCGGAATTCATTCATCCGTTCAGGCTGTTTGATCATGTCTTACCTTATATTATATCATGTTCCGCTTTCTTTCTCAACCGCCATTTTCCCGTCCTTCGCCAGCGCAGGGCGCATTGTTCAGAAAACTGCATATATCCTGAGCAATTGGAGCAAAATTGATTGACCTCCTTTCATTCTTCTGTTAGAA
>JAFQQU010000018.1 GCA_017410445.1 Clostridia bacterium
GGCTGCAATGGCGCTGTGCAGCTCGGGTACGCCAAAATCAGGCCACAGCGTGTCCACCACAACGAACTCCGCATAGGCAATCTGATAAGGCAGGAAATTGGAAATGCGCATCTCGCCGCTGGTGCGGATCAGAAGATCCACATCCGGCAGCCCACGCGTATACAGCGCGTCCTCCAGATCCTTCAGCGTGAACGAATCCGGGTCCTCGCCGTTTGCCGCTCGGCGGGCCAGCGCCTTCGCCGCGTTCAGCAGCTCGTCCCGTCCGCCGTAATTGAGCGCAATATTGAGCTTCAGCCCGGTATTCTCCCGCGTTTTGTCCATCGCGGCGCATACGGCGTCCCGCTGCGGCGCGGGAAGGCCCGCAACGTCGCCCAGAATGCGGATGCACACGCCCTTTTCATGCAGCTCGTCGATCTCTGAAGAAAAATACTTCAAAAGCAGTCCCATCAGCGCGCCGACCTCTTCCTTCGAGCGCTTCCAGTTCTCCGTGGAGAACGCATAGATGGTCAGCGCCCCGATGCCCAGATCGCTGCATTCGCGGATGATTTCCCTCAGCGCCTCAACGCCCGCCGAATGGCCCGCGGACCGCGGCAGCGAACGCTTGGTCGCCCAGCGGCCGTTGCCGTCCATGATGACGCCGATGTGCCCGGGCAGGCGGCTCATATCGGGCCGCACGTCCTCCGTATTCGCATCTTCCTTCATGCCCGTCAGGATCTTTCCAGCCATTCCCGGAAGCGACCATTTCGCATCCTTTGCCATTTCTGCCTACGCCTCCCTGTCCTCGCCGGAAATCCGCTCCATCCGGACAGTATCAGGAAAACGGGCGACAGTCAGCCGCCGCCCGTCTTCCGAAATCCGTATTACTCTCTCAGTTCCGTCCGCTGCTTCGCGGCGGCCCGCCGTGCGGAGAATCTCAGGCGCAATGCCCTGCTCCCCGAGACGGCGAAGCGCCTCTGCCAGCGGAAGCCCCAGCAAATTCGTCATACAGACATGATCTCTTTCTCTTTCTCCTGCTGCAGCTTGTCGGCGTCCTTGATGGCGCTGTCGGTAACCTTCTGCAGCTCGTTCTCGGCGCTCTTCACGTCGTCTTCGGTGATCTTGGAGTCCTTCTTCATCTTCTTGATCTGGTCGTTGGCGTCGCGGCGGATGGCGCGGATGGCAACCTTGCCCTCTTCAACCATTTTCTTGACCTGCTTGACCAGCTCCTTGCGGCGCTCCTCGTTCAGCTCGGGCACCATCAGGCGGATGATCTTGCCGTCGTTGGAGGGGTTGATACCGATGTCGGACTTCTGAATGGCCTTCTCAACCATGGGGATCATCTTGCTGTCCCACAGGGAGATCACCAGCATGCGGGGTTCGGGCGCGGAAATGTTGCCCAGCTGATTGAGGGGCGTGGGCGTTCCGTAATAGTCAACAGTGATCTTGTCCAGAATCTGCGGGTTGGCGCGGCCGGCGCGCAGGGTGGTCAGATCCTTCTGGAGAATGGCCAGGGTCTTGTTCATCTTTTCCTTGGCGGTAGCGATAACAGGCTTATACATAAATGGTTCCCTCCCTCAGTGTTTCCATATACATCCATTGTAAAGGGTTTTTGCCCTCATGTCAATCTTGAAATCTTGGCTTTTCATCGGGTTTCATGTTGCGAAGGGCGCAACATTTCTCTCCGGCGCCTGTAGTCCTCCATGAGGATGGCATACAGGTCCACATCGACATACTTTCCCTTGTTCATCAGACGGCCCCGGAGCGTGCCTTCGTGCTCCATGCCGCACTTCTGCATCACCCTGCCCGAGGCCGGGTTATCCACCTCATGCTGCGCCTCGATGCGGTGAATCTGAAGATCCTCAAAGGTATATTGGATGACGCGCTTCAGCGCTTCGGTCATAATGCCCTTGTTCCACATGTCCCGCGCCAGCGAATAGCCGATCTCGGTAGAATTGTGATCCCGCTGATACCACATGTATCCGATCGTTCCGATCACGCGGCCCGTGCCCTTGAGCTCGATGCACCAGCTGGCCGGTTCGCCCAGCCGGTACTTCCTCTGCATGGCGCGGACATAGGCGCGCGCCTCGCCCACATACTGGTAGGCGTCCCACAGCACATGGCGCGCCACCTCGCGGTCCTTTCCGTAATTGAAGATATCCTGCGCGTCGCTTACGTCCATCCGCCTGAGAATCAGCCGCTCGGTAGTCAGCCGCTCCATGGGAAAGAGCATCGTATCATCCGAAAACATGTCAAAAAACCTCGCCATTCCGCATCAGGATTCTGCCGGCAGCCCGGCATTGAGCCATTCAAGGCCCCTTCGGTCGGTTTCTTCCCCCGGCATGAGGCACAGCCCGGCGCTCAGCGCAGCCGCTCCGCCCTCGTTTCTCACCTTGCCGTCTTCCGAAGACAAGCGGGTTCTGGGCGCGGCCGCAATGAGGCCTGCCGCCGTTTCCTTCGTCGCCGCCAGCACGCTGTCCGTCCGGCTGATCACATTTTTGCCCGCGTCCAGCAGCTCGGTGCGGACGATCAGAAGCGCCTCTTCCTTGGGCGTTCTCAGGTTCATCACGCCCGCCATCCGCATGTCGCCGCCCATGACCGGGAACGTGGTCGATGCGATCTCCTCGCCCTCGATGTTCGCCACATGGACCGACGCCGACAGCACCTCGCCGGGCAGTGTCTCCGCCATCGCCCACACGTTCAGGTGAAGCAGCGTGTCCGGCTTTGCGCGGCCGCCCTCGGGCAGCTCGCAGCAGGCATAGGCCGAGCGCCACTTTTCCTTCAAAAGCGACAGCGCGGGCCGTTCGCTTCCGTCCTTTTCAATCAGGGCCGGGCTTGCGAAATAGCCGAATTCCTCGTCCAGCTGCGCGATGACCGGCCGGCCTTCCCGAAGCGCCCTGCCGGCCTCGTCCAGCACATGCTGCGCCTGATGAAGCCGCATCGCAGCGGCATATTTCTCCGCGCCGACGTCCCGCGTCTCCGGCCCGATCTGTCCGCCCCTCAGCTTCCATACGGCGGTATCAAGCGGCCAGCAGGGCAGGTCCTGCGCATATTCCTTCAGCTTTTCCGGGCTGATCATGCCGGTTCCGTCCGCCCGCGCGCCGTCCTCCGCCGCGGTCAGGCCCCAGAGGAAATCGTTCTTTTCGAACGCGTTTTTCGGCATCCCGGTGAGGACGATTCCGTCCGCGCCCATCTCGAGCAGGCGCTTCGCCGTCTCCTCGTCCATGGGATATCGGCCCGCCGCAAAGCAGCGCCTCGGCCTCATGTTCTTGCGGAACGCCGTCTCCATGTGCCGCACGTCGCAGCCGACGCCGCCCTTCTCCAGCGAGAAGCGCACGCCGTATACCGTATCCTCCATTCGATTGACGTCCAGCCGGACCGGCTTTTCAACCTTCAGCTCGTGGCAGACCGTATGGCTGCCCTCGGTCAGCGTTTCATGCATCTCATGCTGGCCCGCCGGCTCGTCGCCGCCCATCAGGGAATATCGGAAGGTGTATTTGCCCTCCGAATGAACGTTCAGATTGAATTCTGCGCGGATCACGCCGTCCTCGCCGTCGGTCCGGGAGGTCAGGCTCACGGTTTCCACAGTCACATAATTGGCCGTGCGCAGAACAGGCGCGCATCTGAGGCCGGTCTGCGCGACCGGCAGCGCGTTCTGGGGCCTTAAATACAGCTCCGGCTCGAAGCTGATTTCCAGCTTATTTTCACCCTCCGTGAGCTTTCCGGTCAGGTCGATGCGCGCTGCGCCGCTCTCAAAGGCCGCAACCGTTTCTCCGTTGACCGCCGCCTCGCCACGTCCGATCACCTTCGGAAGCTCGATATACGTCCGGTCGTCTCCCTCATCCGGGGCTTCCAGCGTCAGCGAATAGACCCAGCGCCGGGCGGAAATCCACTCGCATGCCATCGCGTTCATGCCGATGTTCGCGTCCCGGACAATGCCGTTTTCCCGCAGCGCCTCATACACGCCGACCGGCCGGTCCATCTCCATTTCGGGCAGGATGCCGTCCGTCAGCTTCCAGCCCTCCGTCAGTTTCCTGTAAAACGCCATTTGTTTCTTCCTCCGTCAGGCTTTCAGCTTCCTGGCCGCCAGCATCAGGCCGATCAGTGTTTTGGAATCGGTCAGCTCGCCGCGGTCCGCCATTTCGAGCAGCTCTGTCAGCGGCATCTTCACCACATTCAGAAATTCGTCCTCATCCGGCTCGTCGTCGCCCGCAGTCAGCCCGGTGGCGAGGAAAATGGAAATCACCTCGTCGCAGAAGCCGGGCGTGGTCACGATGTCGGTCAGATGCACCCAGTTTTCCGCGATGAAGCCGGTTTCCTCTCTCAGCTCGCGCCTGGCGGCCTCCAGCCGGTCCTCGCCCGGGAAATCCAGCTTGCCCGCCGGGATCTCCAGAAGCACATCCGCAATCGGCGCGCGGTACTGCTTAACCAGCGTCACATTGCCGTTTTCATCCACCGGAACAACCGCAGACGCGCCCGGATGGCGCACCGCCTCGCGGGCAGCCGGCTTTCCGTCCGGCAGGATGACCTCCAGCCGGTTCACCTTGACCAGCCCACCCGTAAAGACCCGCTCTTCGGAAATGATTTTCTCTTCGATAATCTTGTTCATTTTCAGATTCTCCCGATCTTCTTGCATGCCGTCTGCGCTTCCTCCGAAACCGCATAGACGGCTACTCCGCCGTCAAACACCAGCGGATAGAGTTGGTTCAGCGTTGCAGTATCCACCTTGTAATTTGCACGCTCGTGCGAACTGACGTAGATGAAGTCCACGCCATACTTTTCAAACAGATCCTGCCGTCCGGCCGGGTCCTCATACATATAGCGGACGTCCCGCTCCTGCCCGGTATAGTCCACGCCGTGATAATACAGGAAGGAGCTCGTTCCGCAGACGATCTTCAGTCCGCCGATGGAGGAAACCGGATTGTTGTGCTGCGTACCGGTCAGAACGACGGTGTCGTCGTCCGAGAAGGTCTCGATGAACTCGGTCGCCTCGACGACGTCCGCGCTGTACAGCTGATATTCGGAAACGCACTCGCGCACCACCGACAATACGCCCGAGAACAGCGATACGAACAGGAACACGCCCGCAATCAGCCGCCTGCCGGGCACCTCGCGGATCTTCTCATACAGCGTCACCAGATATTTCGCGGCCAGCGGCAGCATGATGATGAACGCCACGTAGAACAGCTTGTTGTTGTCGTAGGGATTGGGCTGGAACTGGAAGATCTCGGCGATCAGGTAGATGCCCAGCGCGCCCAGCGCAAACATCTTCTGTCCGCGCCCGGCGATCATGACCGCGGGGATCATCACCAGATAGACCGGGCCGACGTTCTTGATCCGGAACCAGAAATACTCGTCGATCAAGCCATGTCCGTTCCAGTTGACCCAGTTGGGCCGGATACTCAGCGAGCCGCCGCCCACCGTCTGCGGGAAGGTCCATGTCAGCAGCTGCGGAAGCGCCAGAACGACTGCGATGCCGCCGTACAGCAGGAAGCTGATGAGAAGCTCCTTCCTGCTCTCCTTCTTCACATGAATCAGCATGCAGACCATGACCACCGCGCTCAGAATGCCCAGCGCCAGGAAGGAATGCGTATGAATCATGGGCATCGCGCCCGCCCATGCGCCCAGAATGATGAACAGCATGCGGTCCTTTTCCCGGATGCAGCGCGTCAGCATCCAGATTGCCGGAATGACCGTGCACCAGCCGGCCAGAAGCGTTCTCTGCGGCAGCATCATGTCGACCAGCACGTTGACCCAGCGGATGTTCTCGTCAACCAGATTGGCCGGGGCCTTGTAGAACCCGGTGAACACCTCGCGCCATGCCGTCGGGTCGGCCATCGCGCCGTCAATGGCATAGATAAAGCCGAGTCCGCCGTTGAAGAACAGAAGCGCCGACGCCAGCAGAACCGCGCGCCAGTCGCGCACCAGTTCCCACGCCAGCATCACAAAGCCCCAGCAGACCAGCGCGGTCATCAGAACGCCCGGAATGATGAACGCCAGTCTCAGCTCCATGCCCAGAAGATACAGAGAGCCGCTCAGCGCGTCCATCAGGAAGGGGTAGCCCAGCAGCGTGCCCGGCAGAATGGTGTATTCCGGCGGATAGGGAGCGTTGACCAGCCCGGTCGCAATACCCAGATGCAGGTTCAGATCTCCGTAGGTAGACTGGCCGGTCATCAGCGCGCCGCTTGCATCCGGCAGGATGATGTGCGTGTGCTGCATATAGGCCATCAGGATCGTCACCGGCACGACCACCGCCGCAGCCAGCCACAGGGGCGGCTCATGGGCGCTGCGCACCCGTCCGTCCCACTTGCCCGGCACGAACATGGACACGCCCGCGCCGATCAGCGCCGTGCCCAGCGCGCACCAGTGCGCCGCCGCCGTGAAATCCATGGAAAAGGCGAACAGGCTCGGAAGCCACATCAGCATCATCATGCCCATCGTAAGGCCCAGCCAGATGCGGGTCATCCGGCCGTACCGCCGGAAGAGCCGCTGCGACAGGATGATTCCGCATTCCTCAAACGCCGCCAGATATACATATCCCAACATGGTATCCCTCCAAATTTGCATTTGCTGCGCCTTCTGTGTCCGGACGGAAATTCACGGGCCCGGCCTCATGTGCTTTCGTCCGGCCGCAGCCGACGATACGCCATTCGCGGCGGCCTCATTTCGGGGGCCGCCGCGACAATGACTTCTATTGGTATTCCTTACGCCTTCAGCAGTTCGACCAGCAGCTTGACGCCGTCTTCCATGTCGTTCAGGCTGACCACTTCGTTCGGGCTGTGGACATAGCGGCAGGGAATGGACAGAACGCCCGAGGGGATGCCGCCGCGGCTGCGCTGAATCGCGCCGGCGTCGGTGCCGCCCGCGGTGAGCACTTCGCGCTGATACTTCGCGCCCGCGCGCTCGGCCGCCTCTTCCATCGCCTTGACAACGCCCGGATGGCAGATCAGAGAGTTGTCCAGAATCTTCACCGCGATGCCCTCGCCGGCCTTGACGGCAATCTTCGGGCCCTTGGGGGTGTCGCCGCACAGGGTGACGTCCAGCGCGATGCCCATATCGGGGGCAACGTCGAACGCAGCCGCCGTCGCGCCGCGCAGACCGACTTCTTCCTGAACGGTGAATACCGCAACGATCTCGTTCTTGGTCTCGCCCAGGCGCTTCAGGGTCTCAATCTGAATGGCGCAGCCCGCGCGGTCGTCCATCGCGGTGCCGGCGACCAGATTGTTGCTCAGCTCGGTGAATTCGGGAGCGTATACCGCGAAATCGCCGCGGCGGATCATCTTCTCGGCCTCTTCCTTATTGGCGGCACCCAGATCGACGAACAGCTTGGTCATATCGCGGTCGTTGGCGTCGTCGCCGTTCTCGGCCGCCAGAATGCCGCTCACGCCGTTCTCGAATACGACGCGGCGATAGAGGGAGTTGGCCTTGCGGATGCCGCCCACATTGTGAACGCGCGCGAAGCCCTTGTCGTCGATATCGGTGACGACGAAGCCGATGTGGTCCATATGAGCGGCCAGCATGATCTTCTTGCCGCCCTCCTGACCCTTCTTCACGGTGATCAGGTTGCCCATCGCGTCCATCTTCATCTCGTCGACATACGGGGCCACCATGCCCTTGATGATTTCCGCAACATTATATTCATTGCCCGTCGGGCCGTAGGCCGTGCACAGGATTTTCAGCGTATCTTTCATAGTTTATTCAGCTCCTCCGATCAAAATGTTCCGCCGGCGGCCAGGAAGGCTTCTACCAGCTGATACTGAGCGTCGATGTCGCTAAAACAGCATACATTCGAAGCGGAATGGATGTAGCGGCAGGGAACGGACAGCACGCAGGTTGCCTTCGCGCCGTTGTGCCTCTGAACGCGGCTCATGTCGGTCGCGCCGGCCACGTAGCACTTGCTCTGCCAGGCAATGCCCTTCTCCTCGGCCAGCTCGCACATCCTTCTGTACAGGTCGCGGTTGGCGATCGAGCCGCCGTCCATCACGGAGACCGCGACGCCGTCGCCCACGCGGACGACCTGCTCCCGGTAGCCCTTGGCCATGCCGATGTCGTTGGCCGTCGTGCCTTCCAGCGCAAACGCGCAGTCAATCTCCAGCCCCCACGCCGCCGTATGCGCGCCGCGGCAGCCGGTTTCCTCCTGCACGGTGAACGCGCAGGTCACGTCGCAGGGATATTCGCCCTCGAGAATGCTGATCATGCAGTTGCAGCCCACGCGGTCGTCCAACGCGCGGCACTTGACCATGCCGTCGCCGAACTCGACCCAGTCGCTGTCAAAGACGACGTAATCGCCCGGAGAAACCAGCCGCTCGGCGGACGCCTTGTCCTTCGCGCCGATGTCGATGTACAGCTGATCGAACTGCAGTACCGTCTGCCGCTCGGCAGCGCTCTGCAGGTGAATGGCCTTCGCGCCGATGACGCCCGGAACCTCGTCGTCGCCCACCAGCACGCGCTTGGAAACCACCACGCGCGGGTCGATGCCGCCGACCGGACGGAAGCTCAAGAGGCCGTTGTCGTTCGCGCCCAGAATGATCAGGCCGACCTCGTCCATATGGCCGGACAGCATGACGTGCTTTCCGGTGCTTTCGAGGCGCGCCTTCTTGGTCGCGATGACGTTGCCCATGCGGTCCACGCGGACCTCGTCAGCCAGGGGCTTTACCTTTTCCAGAATATAGTTGCGCACGGCGTCCTCGTTGCCGGATACGCCTCGGAGGGACGTCAGTTCTTTCAATACCATGTCAAGTCCTCCCATTCGCGCGAAATTTCATTGATGAAATGCGCCATCAGCCGGCCGGTCTCGCGGATAACCTCCATCGAGAGCACCTCGACCGAGGTATGCATGTACTTCAGCGGCACCGAAATCAGCACCGTCGGGATGCCGCCGCGGGCGACGTTGGTGAAGGACGCGTCGGTGCCGGTCGTGCCGCCGGGGCATACCTCCAGCGTATAGTCGACCCGATACTTCTTCGCAATCTCGCGCAGCTTCTTCGTCAGCATCGGATGCAGGTTCGGACCGGTCGCAATCGCCGGCTTGTTCAGCGGAACGGCGTCCCACTTGCCCGTGCCCGGGCCTTCGGCGTGCGTTACGTCCACGACGATGGCCACGTCGGGCGCCAGATTGAACGCAGCGGCGCTCGCGCCCCAGCAGCCAACCTCCTCCTTGGAGGTGGATACCATCATGACCTCGGCCGGCGCGTTCATCTTCTCCAGATGCTCGGCGCACTCGGCCATGGTCGCGACGCAGGCGCGGTCGTCCATGGTCTTGCTGCTCATGCAGCCGTCGGCCAGCTCGACCGCCTTGCCCTTCATGACGATCTGATCGCCGATACGGACGCGGCTCTTCACGTCCTCGGGCTTCAGGCCGACGTCGATGAACATGGCGTCCATCTGAATGGACTTATTGCGCTCCTCGGGCGCGGTCAGATGCGGCGGCTTTGCGCCGACCACGCCGTACAGCGGGCCTTCCTTGGTCTGAATCAGCACTTCCATCGCAGGCAGGATGCGCGGGTCGACGCCGCCGGTGCGGGTGAAGCGCACGCTGCCGTCTTCCTCGATATCCGTAACAACCATGCCGATTTCGTCTTCATGCGCGCAGATCATAAAGCGCGGGCCGTGATCGCCCTTTCTGGCGATGACGTCATAGAGATGATCGATGGTTACCTCGTCGCACAGCGGCTCGAACACTTTGGCGATGTATTCGGCCACGGGCTTCTCATATCCGGGCGTGCCGGGAATGGCGGTAACCTCCGTCAGGAATTTTTTGAGATCCATTGAATCACGCTCGCTTTCCAACCTCAGATTCTCCCTGTTATTATATACCGACTTTCATGTTTTCGCAAGTATCCAGCCCCGTCTGATGCAGAAACGTCAGACATTGTCGAAATCCATCGGAAGAGCGGGCTCCTCCTCTGCCTCCGGCCCGGAAGTCTTCTCTGCCTCCTCGGCCGCCGGGGCCTGCGGCTCCTCCGCCTTCTTCTCCGTTTCCGTTTTCTCCGGCAGCGGTGCGGGCTTTTCCGGCGAGGCCGCATTCTCTTCTCCGGCCTCCGCCGTTTCCCCGGTCAGCCCCAGCCGCTCCTGCTCCATGCGGATGATGTCGCTCGTCATGCGCTTTTCATCCAGCTTCATCATTTCCTCGCCTGCGGCCGATTCGTCGGCGAAGCTGTCGAACTGCAGCTGCTTTTCCTGAAGGATTTCAAGGATCCGCTCGTCCACGCTGTCCTCGCACAGAAGCCTGTGCACCATGACGTCCCTGACCTGACCCATCCGGTAGGCCCGGGCGACCGCCTGATGCTCGATGGACGGCTTGAGCTGCGGCTCGCAGAAGATGATCACGCTGGCCGCCTGAATGTTGAGGCCCGTGCCGCCGGCCTGCACCTGACAGAGCAGCACCGCTCCGTCCTCCGCGTCTGCCAGCCGGTCGATCATGGCCTGCCGCTCCTCCGGCGGCACCGCGCCCGTGATGACGCCCACGCATCTCTCGCCCAGCAGCGCCTGCACCTTCTCGATGGTCTTTAAGAAGAAGGTGAACACGATGACCTTGCGCTTCTCCTCCTTCGCCTCCTCGACCAGCTCCATAAGCCGCTGCGCCTTAGAGCTCTTCGCCGGGTCGGCCTGCCAGGAAACCTGACGCATCGCATAGAACTTGCCCTCGGCGACCGCCTGTCTGTAAAGCGCCGCCTCCTCCCGGTTCAGATCGCTCCATTCCTTGTTCTCGATCAGGTCCGGAAGCTCGGTCAGAACGTCCTCCCTCGTTCTCCTCAGATACATGGGCGCCAGCTTCTGGCGGAACTGCTGCGCCGTTGCAAGGTTGGTGTACTGCCGGACCTCCCGCGCCACCTGTTCGTTCAGCAGGCTGATCAGGAAGCACATTTCCTCTACCTTATTTTCAAGCGGCGTTCCGCTCATGAAAAGCACCCGGTCGGTGCGCCCGGTCAGCACCTGCATGGCCTTCGTGCGCTTGGCCTCGGGGTTCTTGACGTAATGCGCCTCGTCCACCACCAGCATGCCGACCGTGAAGCCCTCAGGAAGGGTGAACCGACTGATCGATTCATACGTCGTCACGCCGACGCCGCCGTTTGCAAGCCATTCGTTCAACGCCGCCTCGTCCGCGCCGTGAATCTTCACCGCCTTGAGATGGCTGTGTACGCCGATCTCGCGCACCCAGTTGATCAGAACGCTCGCCGGACACACCACCATGAAGTGCGTGATTCCTTCCTCCGCGGCCGTCACCGCCATCGCGGCGATCGCCTGCACCGTCTTGCCCAGGCCCATCTCGTCGCCCAGCAGCACCCGGCCCTGATGCAGCGCGTATTTGCAGCCGAACAGCTGATAGGGGCGCAGCGTGGCCTTGACCAGGCTCAGGTCAACCTCCATGGCGTTGATCTCCTCGATCAGCTCCTTCGGAAGGCCGGTCTTCTCCGCTTCCCGCGTCTCCGATTCCGGCAGCAGCATTTCAAGCTGCGCAATATACGCCGCCGCATGCTTTTCAAAGTCCTTCTGCCGTTCCGCATGCGGAATCCTGCCGACCTGCGCAAACCGGCCGATCGTCTGCTGCGCCTCGATGATGTATGCCCCGGTACACAGCTCCGTCAGATATTTCGCCGCCGCTTCCGCCTGCGTCCTGCGCTTTCCGAAGGTGAACAGGCGGGCAAGTCCTCCGGTGAGCGGAGCCGCCTCCCGGACGGCCTCCTCAATCCGCGCGCCGTGCAGGTCGGTAAGCCTTCTTGCGCCCTCGCGCTCCTGCGCCGTGTGCATGAAGCCGTACAGCCCGTCGATCAGCTGCGCATGCGCTTCGGAGGGATCGTCCGCCCGCAGCCGGATGCGCACCGATTCCCTCGCAGAATCGGCAAATTCCTTCGAAATCTCCCATATTTTCTTCGCGCCTTGCTCGCCGATGCCGTTCAGGCGCACCAGCTGCAGAAGGCTCTTCGTGTACACCTGCCAGATATTATGAATTCCGGCGTCGTGCAGGACGGAAACGCGGATGCCGTGTCTGCCCCGGTTGAGCTCCTCCACCGGCAGCGCCTCCAGCACCTGCTTCATCGCCTCCCGCTTCATGCCGTCCGCCGCGCGGTCCACTGCCCGGAGGATGCCGTCCTCCTCCAGCAGAATCCGCTTCAGCTGCGCGTTCAGCGAAGACGCCGTGTTCATCATCTCCCGGACATTAATCCGGTTGTTCCCATTCAGCCATGCCATATATCTTCCCTCCGCTCGGGCGGTATTCTTTCCTTCCTATTTTATCATAGATCGCCCGCGGAGACAACGCCTGGGCCGCATCGTCCGTTGACACCGTCCCGCCGATCATGTATCATTAAAATAAGGAGATGATTCCATGCTCGATTACCTGAAGACCTACGGCCACGTCCCCTTTTCCGTATCTCCCCTGAACGACGTCGATCTCCTGATCTTCGCCCAGCTGTCCTACATGGACTTTTCATCCGTTGAGGACGCCGTATGTCCCTTCTCCCAGGCCCTCGCGCATGCCTCCGCCGCCGACTCGCCCGATCCCTCCGAGGACCGCTTTTCCTTCCAGCGCAGGGACGACCGGAATCTGGCCGCCCTCGCCGCCGTCTCCGCCCGATATGAAGGCGTCCGCTTCGCCGGCTTCACCCGTCACTTTGATCCCGCCGCCGAAACGCAGTTTGCCGCGCTCAGCCTCTTGCTGTCGGACGCGCATCTGCTCGTCGCCTTCCGGGGCACGGACAACACGCTGGCCGGCTGGAAGGAGGATTTCAACATGGCTTTCATGGACGAAATCCCCGCTCAGCGGATGGCGCTCGACTATCTGACTGCCGCCGACCGGGAAAATATCAAAACCATCACCGTCTGCGGTCATTCCAAGGGCGGAAACCTCGCGCTTTATGCAGCGAGTGCATGTTCATGCAATATGCAGGATCGGATCGACCGCGCCGTCAGTTTCGACGGACCCGGCCTGAACGAGCACGTCATCCGCTCGGACGGCTACCGCCGCATCGAGCCCCGGATGCATGTCGTTCTGCCCCGAGATTCGCTGGTGGGCCGGCTGTTTGAGCAGCCCGGAGACGTCCGCATCATCGACAGCCGCTCCTTCAGCACCCTGCAGCACTATCCATACTTCTGGAAAACCGGCAAAATGGACTTTATCGGCCTCGCCAGGCCCGGCCGCATGAGCGTACTGCTGGGAAAAACGGTCTGCGGACTGATGGAAAAGCTCGATTCCGCGGCCCGGGAGCGCCTTGTCGAGGTAGTTTACGGCATCATCGCCTCCTCCGACGTCGATACCTTCAACGAAATGATCGCGCAGGGCCTGAAGAGCGCCTCCGCCGTCGCGGGCAGTCTTTTCCGGACCGACGCCGAAACCAGACGCCTGTTTCTCTCCGCCGTCACCGCCATTCTCTCCTCCGCAGCCGAAGCGCTCGGCCTGAAGGACGGTCAGGAGCCGGAAAATCCGGTCTGAATTATACACTAATTCATCTTTTTCGCATATTCATGCATTAAAGTAGGTATTTTCTGTTAAATATAGCGGTTTCTCTTGAATTCACTTTGAATATGGTGTATACTTGCTTCATTCGTCAGGGCGTGACGCCCTGCATGCACACATTCTAAGGAGGAACCCCATCATGAAAAAGCTGACTGCTATCATCTGCCTGGCGCTGTGCGCGCTGCTGTGCCTCTCCGGCATCGTTGCCGCTGAGTCCGCCACCCCCAACGTAGACGCCATCAAGGCCGCCGGCAAGATCGTTATGCTGACCAACGCCGCTTTCCCGCCCTTTGAGTATCTGGGCGACGAACTGAATGACGACGGCACCGCCAAGGTTGTCGGTGTTGA
>JAFQQU010000218.1 GCA_017410445.1 Clostridia bacterium
TCAGCAATGCCATCCAGACCAACGGCCTGCTCATCGACGACGAGTGGGCCGCCTTCCTCGCGGAGAATCATTTTCTGACCGGCCTCTCCGTCGACGGATACGCCGACCTGCACGACCTGCACCGCCTCGACGCGCAGGGAAAGGGCTCCTTTGCCCGCGTCATGAAGGCGGCGCAGACGCTGGAGAAGCACAAGGCCGATTTCAATGTGCTGACCGTCGTGACCGCCGCCGCCGCGCGGAAAATTCAGCGGATTTACGCCTTCTACCGGAAGAATAATCTGCTCTGGCAGCAGTATATCCCCTGTCTGGACCCATTAGGCGAGGCGCGCGGCCATACCCCCTACGCCCTCACGCCGGAGCTGTACGCCTCCTTCCTCAAAACCCTGTTTGATCTGTGGTATGAGGACGTGCGCGCCGGGCGGTTCATCTACATCCGGTATTTTGAGAACCTGCTCGGCATGATGATCGGCCGTCCGCCGGAGAGCTGCGGTCTGTCGGGCCGGTGCGCGCTGCAGTTCGTCGTGGAGGCGGACGGCGGCGTGTATCCGTGCGATTTCTATGTGCTCGATCAGCATCGGATGGGCAATGTCCATGACGGCTCCTTCGAGGAGATGGCGCTGTCGAAGCCCGCGCAGGACTTCCTCGCCGCGCCCGTCGTCCATGAACAGTGCGCCGCCTGCCGCTATTTCCCCATCTGCCGCGGCGGATGCCGGAGAGACCGGGATATGGGCGGAGGCATCGGGCTCAATTACTTCTGCCCCGCCTATCGGGAATTCTTCGGATATGCTCTGCCGAGGCTGACGCAGCTGGCGAGGCAAATACAAAGATAGAAAGCGCTGCCACAGGCCAGACTTTACGTTACAGCATGACTTCAGCCCGGATGCACAGAAATGAACCGTGCGTCCGGGCTGAAGTGTTCATTTATTCTTCTGATTCTTTCTCTTCCGGTCTTTCGACTTCCGAGGGCGTTTCTGTCTGCGCGTCGGTCTGCGTGGACGGCAGCTCTTTGACGACCGCCTGCGTGCAGTACGGGCAGAAGCTCCAGTCGTTTTCCAGCGCCCTTCCGCAGTTGCGGCATTTGTTCCGGATCAGGATGCCGCAGCCCGGGCAGGCGATGAACTCGTTTCTCAACTTGGCGCCGCAGATCGGGCAGACGCCCTTGGGCATGGGCTGTCCGGCGGCGGTCCTGACGAACTGCGGGCGGATCATCATGTAGATGATCCACGCGACGACGTTTCCGATCAGCGTCAGGACGGCCCAGAGCGCGGGGCTCTTCTGTCCGCGCTTCTTCGCATCTACGAAGACCCAGAAGGCGAGGAAGACGATGGCCGCCGGGATCATGCACAGCGCAAAGTAGCTGTAGAAGCGGCTGTTCATCCGATCCTGACTGTACTGCTCGATCATCGGATTCAGCTTATAATTGTTTCTTTCATAGATCAGATAGGCGTTCGCGGTGCCATCCGTGTTTTTGATCATGCGGATGTAGACAGGCTGGTCGCCATGGCTGCCGCTGTGCGCCATGCTGTCGATCAGCTCCGAATACCATGCGGCGTATTCCTTCAGTTCTTCGCGCTTTTCAGGCGTCAGACCGTTCAGCTCGGATACAAGGCTGGCGATGGAATAGGGCGATTCGCCGGCAGAAAAATCGCAGCCGACCACCGTATCGCCGTTCCACAGCTGCAGAGGGACGTAATTGTATTCCACGCCGACGGCTGAGTTGTTTCCCTCGTCGATATGCACCGAATCCAGCATTCCGTGGGCGGAAACCATCAGGTTTTCCGTCGCCAGCCGGTACATGTGATAATCGATGGCGCGTCCGAAATCCGGGAAATACCGGTCATACAGCTCGTCGCTGATCGTTTCGCCCCGGGTGAGCGAGCTCTGCGTGGGAAGGAAGCGCGCATCCAGCCAGCTTCTGTCGGCATAGGCGGTGCCCACCACCTGCTGCTTTTCGTCCAGCAGCAGCACCGGCTCTCCCCCTTCGCCCTTGAGGAGCGGCTTGACCGTTCCGCCGGCGGAGGAGCGCCAGCTGTTGAGCGCCCAGACCACCTGATCCTTTTCATCGGTGATGATCAGATTATACTGAACGCCCTGCATGGCGTATTCGGAAAAGGAAGTCAGGAAGGCTTCTTCCTGATTTATGATGTCCGTGCCGTGTTCGTTCAGCTCTTGGGCGAGCGCTTCGGTGAACTGGTTGTAGGGCTCCAGCTGATCATCGTATATTGCCTGGTCTTTCGATTCTCCGATGACCATGGAGATGATGAACAGCACCGCACAGGCAGCCAGCAGGATATTGAAGGGGTTGTGCCGGGGAATATTCCGGCTGCGTACATGATGAAGCGCGATGCTTGAAAGCCACAAAACGCCCATCAGCCCCGCCAGCAGGAAATATGTCTCCTCCAGCCGGAAAACCAGCCACAGCGCGCCGCTGACTGCCGTCAGGATAAACAGCACCCGGCTGGACGGACTGGATTTGCGGATGAGCTCCTTCAGCTTTTCCATGAGACGCTTTATTGAA
>JAFQQU010000219.1 GCA_017410445.1 Clostridia bacterium
CACCCCCTTAACTGATTTTTGGACGCCGGTCGAAACCAGTGCAGTTTTTGTATGTATGGCGAATTACAGGCCCATTTCCTGCTTGACCTCGCCGAAGCACTTGATGGCGAAATCGAGGTCTTCCTTGGTGTGGCCGGCGGAAATCTGGGTGCGGATGCGGTCGCGGCCCTTCGGAACGACGGGATAGCAGAACGCTACGACGTATACGCCCTTTTCCAGCATGCGGCGGGCGAACTCGTGAGCAACCTTGGGGTCATACAGCATGACCGGTACGATCGGATGCTCGCCGGGCAGCAGGTCGAAGCCGAGCTTCTCCATGCCTGCGCGGAAGTAGCGGCCGTTCTTGTGAACCTTGTCGCGCAGCGCGGTGGACTCTTCCAGCAGCTCGATGGTGCGGATGGTCGCAGCGCAGATGGCGGGCGCTACGGTGTTGGAGAACAGGTAGGGGCGGGAGCGCTGACGCAGCAGGTCAACGATGGGCTGACGGGCGGAGGTGTAGCCGCCGGAAGCGCCGCCGAGGGCCTTGCCGAAGGTGCCGGTGATGATGTCTACACGGCCCATAACGCCGCAGTGCTCATGGGTGCCCTTGCCGTGCTCGCCCATGAAGCCGACAGCATGGCTGTCGTCGACCATGACCAGAGCGTCGAACTCGTCGGCCAGATCGCAGATAGCAGTCAGGTTGGCGATGTAGCCGTCCATGGAGAATACGCCGTCGGTGGCGATCAGGATCTTCTTGGCGCCGGCTTCGCGGGCCTCGGTCAGCTTGGCGCGCAGATCGTCCATGTTGTTGTTCAGGTAGCGGAAGCGCTTGGCCTTGCACAGACGGACGCCGTCGATGATGGAGGCGTGGTTCAGCTCGTCGGAAACGATGGCGTCTTCAGCGGTCAGCAGGGTCTCGAAGAGGCCGCCGTTGGCGTCGAAGCAGGAGGAGTAGAGGATGGTGTCGTCCATGCCCAGGAAGTTGGAAATCTTGGCTTCGAGGGTCTTGTGGATTTCCTGAGTGCCGCAGATGAAGCGGACGGAGGACAGGCCGAAGCCCCACTTGTCATAGCTGGCCTTGGCGGCGTCGATCAGATCCTGATTGGCGGACAGGCCGAGGTAGTTGTTGGCGCACATGTTCAGAACGCCGTTTTTCTTGGTGGTATCGATGCGGGCATACTGGGGCGTGGTGATGATGCGCTCCTCGCGCCAGGTGCCGGCCTCGCGGATGGCCTGAAGCTCGGCCTCGAAGGCCTTCAGTGCAGTTTTCATGGGTATCTATCTCCTTACTTCTTGGTGGTCCAGTCCAGAACAACCTTGCCGGAATTGCCGCTCATCATGGCGTCAAAGCCCTTCTGGAAGTCGGTGTAATGATAGCGATGGGTGATGACGGGCTCCAGATTCAGGCCGCCCTGAACCATGTAGCTCATCTGATGCCAGTTGTCCATCTTACGGCCGGAAACGCCCTGCAGGGTCAGGCCCTTAGAGATGATTTCGTTCAGGTCGAGCTGGCTCGGGCCGTTGCCCAGGCCCAGCATGGCGATCTTGCCGCCGTTGCGCATGACGGAGACCATCTGGGAGAAAGCGCGGCCGTTGCCGGACATTTCCAGACCTACGTCGAAGCCTTCGGCCAGCTTCAGCTGCTTCATGACCTCAGTGAGGTCTTCCTTGGCGGTGTTGACAGCGGCGTCCACGCCCATCTTGCGGGCCAGATCGAGGCGGTACTCGTTCAGGTCGGTGATAACGACGCGGCGGGCGCCTGCGAATTTGCAGATGCCGGCGGCGATGATGCCGATGGGGCCGGCGCCGGTGATCAGAACGTCCTCGCCGACCAGGCGGAACATGAGGGCGGTATGGGTGGCGTTGCCGTACGCGTCGAAGAAGGATACGACGTCCTCGGGCAGCTCGGGATCGATGGCGATGACATTGCGGGCGGGGATGCAGACATATTCGGCGAACGCGCCGTCTCGGTCTACGCCGACGCCGACATGGTGCTTGCACCACTGGATGTTGCCGGAATGGCAGTTGCGGCAGTGACCGCAGGTGATGTGGCCTTCGCCGCTGACGCGCTGACCTACATACAGGCCGGTAACGCCGTCGCCCAGCTCGGCGATTTCGCCGACATATTCATGACCGATGACCTGCGGAGCCTTGACGTGCTGCGCAGCCCAGGAATTCCACTTGTAGATATGTACGTCGGAGCCGCAGATGGCGGTCTTGTGAACCTTGATCAGGACTTCGCCTGCTTTGGGGGTGGGAACGGGAACCTGACGCAGCTCGAGGCCTTCGCCGGCAATCGGCTTAACGATGGCATCCATCATTCTGTCCATATGTATCTCCCTCTAATCTTTGATTTGCTCGGCGCCAAAGACGCCGGGATACACCCGTATCCTATTATATCATCTCTATTTTACGCCTTTCACGGGCGAATGTCAACTGAATGATGTTCATAGAAATCAGGTTGTCATGGAAGCGATGGGGCGGATGAGGTCCGTGGATCATCTCGGGGTTCTGATTCGTTTGCGGGTTTGAAGCTTTGAGATTGGGGGTTGACCGGAATGGGCCTATGGTGTATAATATTTAAATATGAAATTGCAGGATTTTCCTTTCGGAGGTGCAAATATAATGGTCAGAGATCTGGAACTGTCTATTCTTGAAATTCTCTTTGAGGATGCGCGCACGACGATTCCCCAGATGGCGGTTATGACCGGCCACAGCGAGGAGGAAATTACGGCGGTCATCCGCAGCCTGGAAGCTCAGAAAATCATCCTGAAGTATCCGGCGATGATCAACTGGGACAAAGTGGAAAATGAAATGGTCGAAGCGCTGATCGAGGTGCGCGTAACGCCCCAGAGAGACGCGGGCTTCGATGCGATTGCCGAGCAGATTTACCGGTTTGAGGAAGTTTCCTCTGTTTATCTGATGTCGGGCGCATACGACCTGATGGTCATGCTGAAGGCGAGTTCCGTCAAAAAGCTGGCGCTGTTTGTCGCCGAGAAGCTGTCCACGCTGGACAACGTCATTTCCACCGCGACGCATTTCGTTCTTAAGAAGTACAAGATCGAAGGCGTTATCTGCGAAGGCAAGCAGAACGACGACAGGCTGGTGATCTCCCCGTGATGAATTATGAAAAGCTGCTTTGCCAGCGGGTCGCCGCTGTTCCGCCGTCCGGCATCCGCAAGTTCTTCGATATCGTCAGCGAGATGAAGGATGCGATTTCTCTGGGCGTCGGCGAACCCGATTTCAACACGCCGTGGACCATCAACGACGCGGCGATTTACTCGCTCCGCCAGGGAAAGACCCATTACACCGGAAACGCGGGTCTTATGGAGCTGCGTCAGCTGATCGCGGAGTATATGAAGACGCGGTTTGACGTCGCGTACAATCCCAAAAACGAGATTTTCGTAACCATCGGCGCGAGCGAGGGCATTGACGTTGCGCTGCGGACGCTGATCGAGCCGGGCGACGAGGTATTGCTGCCCGACCCGAGCTATGTTTCCTACAGTCCCGGCATTATCTTCGCGGGCGGCGTACCTGTGCCGGTCGTAACCCGGGAGGAGGACGAGTTCAGGCTCACCCCGGAGGCTTTGCGCGCTGCGATTACGCCGAAAACCAAGGCGCTCATTCTGCCGTATCCGAACAACCCCACCGGCGCAGTCATGAACCGCGGGCATCTGGAAGCGATTGCCGAGGTGCTCAGAGGAACGGATATTTTCGTCATCTCCGACGAAATCTATGCAGAGCTTACATATAACGGCGAAAAGCATGTCTCCTTCGCCAGCATCGAAGATATGTGGGAGCGTACGATTACGCTGAACGGCTTCTCCAAGGCATTCGCAATGACCGGCTGGAGACTGGGCTATGCCTGCGGTCCGAAGGAGATCATCACCGTCATGCTGAAGGTGCATCAGTACGCCATCATGTGCGCGCCGACGGCCAGCCAGTACGCTGCGGTGGAAGCGCTGAAATCGGCGATGGATTCGGACTATGCGTCTGTTCGTCAGATGCACAGGACCTACGACCGCCGCCGCCGCATCATGCTGGACGCCTATAAGGAAATGGGGCTTGAGTGCTTTGAGCCGAGAGGCGCTTTCTACACCTTCCCGTGCATCAAGCGGACGGGCCTGACGTCTCAGGAATTTGCCGAGCGGCTGCTGCGCGAGCAGAAGGTTGCGGTTGTTCCGGGCACGGCATTCGGCGAATCGGGCGAGGGCTTCGTCCGCTGCTCGTACGCGACGGCGACGGACAAGGTGATTGAAGCGATGCGCAGAATGAAGGAGTTCATGAAAAACTTCAAATAATGCGGTATCGGAGGAGAAACGGCGGGGCGGAGGATAGACATCTGCCGCCTGCGTTTCTCCTTTTGTTCGGAAAGGAATTGGTTTAATGAAAATTGAATCCGGCTGCGCGCCCATGGTTGCGGCGGTGCATGATCTGAGCTGTGTGGGCCGCTGCGCGCTGACGGTGGTCATTCCTGCGCTGGCTGCGATGGGCATTCAGCCTGTTCCGCTGCCTACGGCGGTGCTCAGCACGCACACGGGCGGCTATAATGGGATGGCCGTGCGCGATCTGAGCGGGTTTATGCCAGAGTGCATTGAACACTGGAAGACGCTGGGCATCCGGTTTTCTGCCGTTTACAGCGGCTATCTGGCGGATGTCGGCCAGGTCGATACGGTGCGGAAGCTCATTGAATGGCAGAAGCAGGTAAGCGATGCGCTGGCCGTCGTGGACCCTGTGATGGGCGACGGGGGGAAGCTGTACTCCGCCATGCCGAAGGAAATGCCGGAGCATATGCTCAAATTGTGCAGCGGGGCGGATGTGATCACGCCGAACCTCACTGAGGCTTCCCTGATGCTGGGAATTCCCTATCCCGACGGGCCAATGAAAACAGACGAGCTGATTTCGATGCTGGAGCGGTTTGAGGCGAAGGCTGCGGTTCTGACCAGCGTCACGCTTACAGACGGGCGGCATGTCAACGCCTGCCGGATCCGGGATACGGGGGAAATCTATCTCTGTGCGTACGAGCGGATTCCTGTTCATTTCCCGGGAACGGGAGATTTGTTTGCCTCCGTTCTGACGGGCGAGATGCTGCGCGGATCTGCTCCGCAGGAGGCCATGAGGCTGGCGACGGCGTTTCTGGAGCGCACGATTGCAGAATCCCATGGGTGCGGAGCGCCGGTGCGCGAGGGAGTCCAGCTGGAGAGAGCGCTTAAATATCTTCTGGACGGGTCTGCGCAGAATATGCGCGCGGAGATTGAAAGAATCAAATAGGCGATATGCTGGAGGACCGCATTATCCGCGGTCCTTTTTGATCCCGTTGTTTCTTGTTGAAAATCAGTGCGGATTATGATAAAATATGATTGATAAATTATCGGAAAATGAGGTGTTCTGATGAAAATGAGCCGAATCTGCCGGCGTATGGCATATCTTCTGGCGGTTGTGATGGTGATTCTGTCCTTTGCACCCGCTGCGCTGGCCGCCGACGGAATCAACGCGGCGTATTACAAATTGGTGGAAGTACAGATGGGAACGGTGGCCGGAGAGACGAAGGTCAACGTCCGCGAACGCCCGGACGCCGAAAGCGACCGCATGGGCCGGCTGGACCCGGGGGAGAGCTGCGTCGTAACCGGCGAGGACGGCGACTGGTGGCAGATTGAGTTTGAAAATGAAACAGGCTATGTGCTCAAGGAGCTGCTGACGGTAACGACGACGACGGAAGAGATTCCGGTCATTGTCGAGGACCCGCTGGAGGCGTCCATAACCGGGCTGACTCCGCCCACGCTGCTTCAGTACCGCAACGAATATGAAGTGAACGGCGTGATTTCGTCCAACATTCCGATGACGAAGGTCACTGTAGAAATCTATAACCGCCGCACGTTCACGGTGGACCGCTCGGCAAGCGCTGAGTTTGAACGGGATCAGAATATCCGTGAATTCGATCTTGAGGACATTGCGGGCAGGATTTCCTTCCGCAAGGTCGAGCCCGGCGAAAAGACGCTCATTATCACCGTGGAAAGCGCGAACGACAGCCAGATTGTCTCCGAAACGCCCTTTTATGTGTATACCGACGGCGATATGTATGCGGACCCAGCCAGCATGACCGGCGAATGCGAAATCGAGGTGCCCGGCGGCCGCAAAGCGAATCTGACCGACTACAATTACAATACGACGCTGGAGCTGGACGATGCGGACGACTGCATCACGATCAGGCTTCCGCAGAGCAGAACGGCCGGCAGCATTACCGTGCATTGGAACACTGCGCCGTCTGCTTTCAGTATTGCTCAGCTGGACGCCTCCGGCGCTCCGCTTGAGACCATTCTCGAAGACAACAAGGACGGCAGGATTCATTTCTTTGTCGAGCTGGACGCCAAAGCCCGGACGCTTCAGATTGCTACGCCCGACGAGGGAAAATCGATCTGTGAGCTGCGCGTGTATGAGCTGAACAAGGAGCCTGATATGATCGAGCAGTGGCAGGCCATGCCCGAGAAGCTGGATCTTCTGGTTGTTTCGACCCATCAGGACGACGAGATGCTGTTCTTCGGCGGCACGATTCCCTATTATGCCATGCAGGACAAGCGCGTAGGCGTTGTATACATGGCGAACTGCTCGCGCCTGCGCTACGCCGAAGCGCTGGACGGTCTGTGGAGCTGCGGCCTGAAGTATCATCCGATTTTCGTCGGCTTCCGCGATAAGCTGGCGGATGACTACGAAGAAGCGGTTGATCTGTGGGGCTGGGAGACGACGGAGAACGCGCTGGTTGACATCATCAGAAAATATCAGCCGGACGTCATCGTGACCCACGATGTGAACGGCGAATACGGCCACAACCAGCACAAGGTTAAC
>JAFQQU010000220.1 GCA_017410445.1 Clostridia bacterium
GCAAATGATCTTTATCAGGCATTTACCATTCAAGCGGCTGACTGGCCTGATATACAGCATAGGTTACGCAGTCGTCCTGCGCCAGCTTCTGCTGCGTTCCGTCCCCGGCAATGCCGTCGTCATCAAGACCATTCGCCCTCTGAAACAGCTTAACGGCATTCCGCGTCCCGGAATCAAACCGTCCGTCGATTTCCCCGGTATAAAACCCAAGCTCCGCGAGACGCTGCTGAAGCTCAGCAACCGCATCTCCTTCGGAGCCATATTTAAGGGCATCAGCCAGCGCCGTGCCCGAAAGGCACAGCGCCAGCGTCAGCATTATGCAAATGATCTTTATCAGGCATTTACCATTCAAGCGGCTTAGCCGCCCGCCTGATTTCGTCTTTCGTTCAGGAAGATTCATGGAGAGTCCCCTTTCATCGCGGTTCAGTCATCCATCCGGATATAATCCTTTTTCGCGTATCCCTTCTGCCCGTTTGTCGTCAGGATCTTATACCATTCACCTTCAGTACCGGTAACGCATACGCGCATTCCGTTCTGCATCTTCATAACTACGTCCGAACCGGAGCCGGCCTTTTCCCGCAAATTCAGATAAGAGCCGCTTCCGACTCTGACCGTTGCGTTGGTGGATACAGTATTTGCCTCTTCAAAGATTTCCTTCTGGAGCTCGGGAGAAGCAATTCCGTTGACCGTCCATCCGTTCGCCTGCTGATAGGCTTCCACGGCAGCACGGGTGATCTTCAGGTAGTTGCCGCCCAGCTGCCCGTCAAAATAGCCCAGTTCTTTCAGGCGAATCTGCAGCCGCTTAACCGCTTCTCCGCTGTCGCCGTAGGAAAGCGTCTTGTATTCACCGCTTTCTTCGGGCTTTTTTGTGGGCTCCGGGGTCGGTTCAGCAGGAACAGACTGCGACAGATAAGAGGTCATAACATAGCCGGTCATGCTGCCGCTGCGGATTCTGCTCCAGCCGTCGCTGGATTCCAGCACCTCAACTCGCGTTCCGTGCTTCAGCGTGCCGACAATCGCAGAATTGGTGGTGGCGGATTTACGGACGTTCAGTTTGGACGAGGCGCTGCGCAGTTTGATCGTAGCGACTCCGCTTTCCGAAGTATCATCAGGCCCCGGCGTTTCGGAAGGCGAATCCGTCGGATGTTCTCCGGTCGCATCAACCAGATACGAGCTCTTGACGTATCCTACAAGGCCATCCGTCTGAACCCTGCTCCAGCCGTTTTCCGTCGAAAGGACGATAACCTCCGTTCCGTTCTTCAGCGCGGTAATAACGGACGAAGCAGTACTCGCCTGACTGCGAAGATTGAGCCGGGAGGAATTCTTGCCCAGAGAAACGATCGCCTTCTGCACTTCCGCATCAGGTCCGCTCGTCGTTTCAGGCTTCGCCGTTGCTTCAGGCAGTTTGCCTGCGAAGATCATCTCCTGTAGTTCGGGCGTCGCAATGCCGTCTGCTGTCAGGCCCATATCTTCCTGATAGGACTTGACCGCCGCAGTCGTCTGACTCTTGTAATTTCCCAGAGTCGCTCCATTGAAATATCCAAGCTTATGAAGCTGCTCCTGAAGCAGACGGACTGCTTCACCGCTGTCGCCGTATTGGAGCGTCGTATATCCCTTTTCGGTATCCGGTGCCTCAGTCTGCTCGGGACCGATGAATTCCAGATATTCTGCCTTTACGTATCCCGTCAGGGCGTCCGCCTTAATCTGCCGCCAGTCGCCGCTGACAGAAAGCACTTCTACCTTCGTTCCGTGACGCAGGGTTCCGACAATTTCGGATTTAGCGTCGGCGCGCTTGCGCACGTTCAGCTTGGACGAAGTGTTGCCCAGCGACACAGAGGCATATTTCTCGTTGTCCGAAGGCTGCTGCTCAGGCGTCTGTGTCGGAGCCAGCGTCGCGGTGGGCTTCTGCTCCGCGAAAATCATTTTCTGCAGCTTCGGCGTAGCAATGCCGTCCGCCTCCAGCCCCATTGCCTTCTGGTAAGCCATAACCGCGGACACAGTCAGCGTTTTATAGTTTCCGAGAGGCGTGCCGGTAAAGTAACCCAGTTCCTTGAGACGGGTCTGCAGCTTTTTGACCGCTTCGCCGCTGTCGCCTTCCTGGAGCGTAATGTATCCGTCGTCTGATTCGACCGGCGCACGCGTGGGCGTCGGGTCGGGTTCATATTCGCCGCCCAAGATGATCTCGTTCAGAGAGAGTCTGGTCTGCTTGGTGCCCGGATAATAGAAGGAAAGAATCTCCTCATAATCCTTGCCGTACTGCTTCGCCATCCACTGTGCGCCTCGCTGGCTCAGACCGATTCCGTGGCCGTACCGCGCAAAGGACAGTACGAAAGCGTCGTCCGTTTCTTCAACGGAGACAATCTCGTTGTCCGCGCTGTTGATGGACAAGGTCAGCATGGACTGGAGCTGAGCATATGTATCCAGCTCCACCTCAACTTTTGTGCTGACCTCGTTTCCGGTCGACAGTGACTCGCTGGTCAGCTTCACCGTGACGCTCAGCTTGGTGAATGTCCTGCTGGGCGTATCATACTTGGGTGTATGCGGCTCAACTGCGACAATCTGCTCAATTTCTACGTCATCCGCCTTGCCGCTCAGGCCCTTATCGGCCAGCTGCTCTGCGGCAGCCGCAATCAGCGCCGCTTCAAACTGCGCATTCAGCGCCTTTTTCTTCGGATTCTTAGGAATAGAATAGCTCTTGACGATGCTGTTGGGGTTCTCCTTATCATACGGGTCATCCTTCACCGTCAGATAGGACACGCTGCTTCCCCATGCATTCTTTGTGGATTCGGTCTGTCCGCCGTTGCTGGAGGTGTAATAACACTGCGCATAGGAGCTGCCGGCCATCAGGACGACGCCCTTCGTTCCATCGACCGCCTGAATCGCATTCTTGTAGGACGAATTATATCCCTTGAACACCTGACTGGAAGTGTTGTCGGTGACATCATAGCTGCCCGAGGTACGCTTCGCGCGCATCGCATAGGTTCTCGCCGAAATAGCCTGCGCCTTCAGTGCCTCAATCGGGAAACTGTTGGACATTTCATACGGAACGACGCCATACAGATACGTCTCAATATAAATGGAAATAACTGTCTGGATGCTGCTGCCGCTTACGGTAAAACGCAGATCTCCGCAGAAAAGATTCGACAGGGACGGCGACGTAAACCTCACGCCGGTACCCGTTCCGCCGGAAGTTCTGCTCATGGTAATGCTGCTGCCGGATACCAGCTGATTTCCGCCCGCCGTCAGCTTCAGAGAACCGTCCGACAGACTCACCTTGACGGTCGATCCGCTCGGAATCGATTTCCCGTTAACCGAATATCCGCCGACGGTCGTCATCGTAATCGACGAAACGGCAGAACCCAGTCTGGTCAGCTTAACCCGGATCATGCCGTCACTGTCCGCCGATACTACCGGATCGGCAACCGGGAGTATCACCGCCAGCAACAGCGCAGCCAGCACCGCCGCCATTATTCTTATCACATTTTTTCCTTTGTAATTCAGCCTTTGATAAGACACGGGGCATTTTCCTCCTCTTGTGAGAGATACCTCAGTGTGTATTCTTCTGCTGCAGCTCATATTCCTGCAATATTCAATCGGAAATACGTGGAATTCCGTCGCATTTGTCGCATTTCAGTAATATTTTACCACATATTGTTAGTCATATCAATTTTCATCATAAAAATAACAGCCGGCATTCACAAAAGAAGACCGGCTGTTATTTGACTCATCAATTACTCCTCAACAGGAGCGCCTACCGGGCAAGCCTCAGCGCAAGCGCCGCAGCCAACGCACAGGTCAGCGTTGATTTCGTACTTGCCATCACCTTCGGTGATCGCCTCAACGGGGCAACCGGCAGCGCAAGCGCCGCAAGCTACACAAGCGTCAGTAATTTTGTATGCCATGAATGTTACACCTCCTCCAATTTGTCTAGAGCTATTATAGCACTGTTCCGCGATAAATGCAATCGTTTTCTTAACTTTTTATGCTTCGTTCGGCATTTCGCCGTTATTCGCAGGCTTATTCTCCGACTTTGCCGGCTTCTTCTCGTCCGAATGGCCGCCGCTCATATTTTTCTCAAAATACTGCTCGGCGCTCTGCTTCTTTCCCTTCGGGCGCGGATAACGGCGGCGCTGAGACTGTTCCTCTTTGCCCTGCTCCGCTTCCTTGCCGTCCGCATGGCCCTGGGCAGGTCGTCCGCCCTTGGCAGCAGGTCTCTGAACGCTCCGTTTGGGCTGAGGCGCCTGTCTGGGCGCTTCTTCCTCCATGAACGCGGCGAAATCGCTTCCGAATTCGTTCTCATGGTCGGCATCATCGGACTCAGTCGGCTCGGGCAGCGTTTCGCCCGGCTTGCAGACCTGATCAAGGCCGTACTCCCGGATATCATACGTATCATCCTGCTGACGGATTCTGACCTTCACCTTTTCACGGATGACGGCAATCTCAGTAACCGTACCGATTCCGTCGGGCGTAAGGATATCTCTTCCGATCTTGGGCAGTTTCTTGAGAGTCACCTCATAGAAATCCTGCTCATACTTCAGGCAGCACATCAATCGGCCGCACTGACCGGAAATCTTCGTCGGATTCAATGAAAGATTCTGATCCTTCGCCATACGGATGGAAACCGGCTGGAAATCGCTCAGAAATGTACCGCAGCACAAAGAGCGTCCGCACGCGCCCAATCCGCCCAGCATCTTCGCTTCATCGCGTACGCCGATCTGACGAAGCTCAATACGCATCTTGAATACGGACGCAAGATCCTTTACAAGGTCTCTGAAGTCCACGCGGCCATTTGCCGTGAAATAGAAAATCAGCTTGCTGCCGTCAAACGTATACTCAACGTCCACCAGCTTCATCTCCAGATTGTGCGCAGCAATCTTCGAAAGACCGATGGAGAAAGCATCCTTTTCCTTTGCGGCGCATTCCTCACCGCGCCTGACGTCCTCCGCCGTGGCGACGCGGATGATTTTCTTGAGCGGCGCGATCAGCTTGTCGTCCGGAATTTCCCGCGCGCCGGTCACCGTTTCGCCCAGTTCAACGCCGCGAACCGTTTCAACGAGAACCGGATCGCCGGGATTCGGCCAGACTCCGGTCGGATCGAAATAATATACCTTGCCCGCTTTCCTGAAACGGATGCCGGCTACTGTTGCCATAAATGTTTTCCTCCTGCCATATCAAAAAAGAGCATCTCAAGCACAGACTGCCAGGATACATTGCTGGACAGCCGCTTTCGAGCTTCCATTATACTCCCAAGCATCTGAGCGCCGCCGAACCGGTCTGTTGGCAGAACGCCGACGAGGTCTGTCTGAATAACCTCCCCGTCCGCATCCTGCGAAACCATCATGTCCCGCGCGCACAGTTCCAGAATATCTAAAATACTCCCTGCCTGTTCCTTGCTCTCCGAGAGCATCAGCGCCGCCGCGCCGACGTCTTCCGGACCATGAAGCGCAGAGAGCGCTCTTAAAACCAAATCTCTCGTCTTCCAGTATTGCTCCGAGCCGTCCATTTCAATCGCCCGGCCGACCGACCCCATCGAAAGCCGCGCAAGCAGCCTGGCGCGCTCGGTTGTCATGCCGTGCTGACCGGTCAGGATGTTTACCGCATCCTTATCCTCCAGCAAGCGGAACCGGACAATCCTGCAGCGCGAAATGATGGTCGGAAGCAGCGAGGTCATCTGGTCGGTCATCAGAAAAAACACCGCGTCACCGGGCGGCGTTTCAAGCGTTTTCAGAAGCGCGTTCTGCGCCTGCGGAGTCATCTTATCCGCATCATAAATCAGAACGACATGTCTGCTGCTCTCATAGGGATGAATCGCCAGCGCATCAATTGTCTCACGGATTAATTCAACGCCGATCGATTTCTCCGGCTGCAGCCTGATTACATCAGGATGATTGCCGCTCATGTACTGCCTGCAGGACGGACACTCGTCACAGGGCTTTTCGCCCTTGCCCGTACACAAAAGCGCCCGGGCACAAATATCGGCCAGCGTGCGCGTGCCTGTGCCCGCTGGCCCCGCGAACATATACGCATGAACCACCTGCGCAGACTGCATCTCGCTGCGCAGGTGATCCGCTGTCGATCCTATAATATCCGAAAACTTCATGATATCCTACCGGATGTCAGCTCGTCAGATCTTGATGAACTGCTCTACGTTCATGACAAAAATCGTCGCGCCGCCGACCATAACCTCGATCGGATAGGGAACGTATGCACCCGTGCTGCCGGCTACAGGAGACGGAGAGGGAGCAATCTGCTTGCGGCTCTTGCAGACCTTCTCGATGATCTTCATCGCGCCGTCGAACTTCGCCTCGTCAACGCCCAGCAGCAGCGTGGTGTTGCCTGCGCGCAGGAAGCCGCCGGTGGTCGCCAGCTTGGTTACGCTATAGCCTTCGTTCATGAGGTTGCTGACCAGACGGGAGGAATCCTCATCCTGAACAATAGCAATGATCAATTTCATAGATATATCCTCCTTTAATGGAATGTTAGGAATCTCTGCTTTTATTATATCTTGTTAATCTCGAAAAATCAAGTATTTCTTCACATTTCCATGCACGAACGGCCTGTTTTCTTCTCTCATTTCAAGAAAACAAGCCGTTGGGTCTATCACCTATTCACTTTTTCTGCTCAGTTCCTGCGTAATATTCCATTGAGATCAGGATTCCGCAGCCACAGGTGCCGGCAAACCGGCATCCCGTCATCCTTCGCGCTTTCTGCTCTTCGCCAGCGCAATCAGCGCAATGAACATACACACCGGGAACACCAATCCCAGCAGAAGACCGGCTTTCAGGCCGATCTGCTCCGCTTCCATCCCGAACCGGACGGCAAGCTCTGCTGCCTTTTCCGTCTTCTGAACCGCATCCGATACGACGCCGGCCAGCCACGGGCCGAACGCGCCGCCGATATCGCCGCACACCGCCAGAACGCCGAACATCGCCGTTCCGCCCATCGGGAAACGGGCTGCCGAGAAGGACAGCGTACCGGGCCACATGAGGCCGACGGAGACGCCGCACACAGCGCAGCCGATCAGGGAGATGATCGGATTGGCGGCAAATACAGTGGTCGCATAACATACAACACACAGCGCGCCGCTCGCAATCAGCGCCTTATGAATATCGATTTTCGAGCCCGCAACGCCGTACAGCGCGCGCGTTGCGCCCATCAGCACGGCAAACAGACACGGACCGAGCAGATCACCCAGCAGTTTCGAGACGCGCAGGCCCTTTTCAGCAAACAGCGAGGACCACTGAGACATCGTAAGCTCCGAGCTGCCTGAGCAGATCATCAAGATCATCGCAATCCAGAAAAAGCCAGACTTGAACAGATCCCGGACTATCATCGGCGTTTCGCCCTCGGCAACAACATTGCCGATCGGCGCCTTCAGGAAAATGAAGAAATCAACTGCCGGAACGAGCGCCCATACCA
>JAFQQU010000221.1 GCA_017410445.1 Clostridia bacterium
CAACCATCGCAAGCAGCGTCTCCGGCATATCGGACGGCATGTCCAGCCAGTAGTAGTTTTTTATCTCCATGTACCCGACAAATGAGAGATACATGACCAGCGCAGCCGCAAAGCCTGTCAATATGCTCATCAACAGCTGACCGTTATAGCAGTTCACGAGTACTCTCTTATCTGCTCCGACTGCGCGCAGCGTACCGATCATACGGGTATCGGCATGAATCCGCCTGCGCACATTGTTTGAAACAATGCTGATCGCCACCACAAGGAACACAAACGTCATCATGCCGAAGGTCAGCAGAACCATAGACTGTTCCTTGCGCCGTTCCCGAAGCGCTGTCAGATTGTTGGTAAATGTCGCTCCTTCACCGCGCATGGCAATCGTTTCAACCCGCTCCAAAATGTATTCCTCGGTCGCCGTATCAACGTCTTCCTCCAGATATATGCTCAGTTTCGGCGCGCCCGCACAGAATCCCAGCGCTTCCGCGCCCTGATCCGTCGTGATGATCCACGGCCATCCCGCTTTATATCCTTTCATTACTGCGCCCTGAAGCACCGCGCCGATCACCGGCTGCACCTCCGCGCGGTGAGCATTTCGGTATACGACCGTCGCATCCCGTCTGCCGTTCATCTCGTCCGTGAAGCTGTACATCTGCATGAGCCGGACTCTATCTCCCGCCCGGAACCAGTCATTTTCATATCGCCGGCTCCCTTCCTCCGGTTCCTCTCCAGGATAAATCGTATAATCAAATCCCATATTGAACCGCATCGGATAAACGTTGACATAGTAATCCGGTGCATATATCAGCACCTGCTCGCCCGCATTGACCGCAGCGACGTCTACCTTGCCCTGCACCGCGTACTTTGAAAGCGCCCTCACCTCTGCCTCGCTCATAATCTTCATGTCGTATGCGATTACGCTTTCCTGAATATCAAGCGCCTTGCGGAGCTGCTTCAGTCCGCGCATAAAATGATCATAATACTCAGGTCCATACGGCAAACCCGTATCTCCAAACTCGATTCGAATGGGTTCGTTGGCACTGCCGTTGCCGTGCTCCGCGACATACCGGACATAAGAAGGAAGCTCCTCATAGCTTGCATACCCGCTCAGATCGGCCAGCTGATAGACCATCTGCTCATAATCAGCCTGGACTTCCCGAACGCCCTTCAGCGCGGCAATCTGCGCCGCATCCTGCCGGGTCAGACGTGCCTTTGGCATCAACGCATGATAGTCCACACCGTCGGGCAGAGACGGTCTTGAAATTTCGAACGCGCTGGGCTCTTCGCTGATATTTCTGCCCATGTATCTGTATCCAATCGTTTCATCCATTTCCGGAATAAAATATCCCACCGTATAGAAAACGCATGTGAGCATCATGGTGATCAGCACCGCCGCACCAGCCTGCCTGACGGGATGCAGCACCAGCTGACGCTGCGAAATCAGGCGCGCAGGCTTGAACTTGTCCCTGCTTTTGACATTCCGCACTTTTCTGAGCATCTCCACATCCCGGATCACGCTCATCGGCATGATCTTCGACGCCCGGCGCAGCGGAAGATTGGCAGATAGCAGAATACAAATCACCGAGAACAGCAGAACCGGAATCAGCAGCCTGACCTCCGCCTGAAACACGATCTTCTCCGGCACGATCTTTGCCATTTCCCAGACTGCCGCACATCCCGCCGCGATGGACAGAGGCGAAAGAATGAGCGCAATGATCCATGCTTCTCTTCCGAAAATCCTGCGGATCTGCCGCCTCGTTGCTCCGACTGCGCGGAGCATGCCGATTTCCTCTCGTTTCTGCGAAAGCCTTGACTCCATCGCCTGAGAAATGGCGACACCGCTTGCAATCAGCAGTGCCAGCGCGCACAGGACGATCACAGATACCTCCAGCATTTCGCTGTCGCTCATATGCAGCGGATTCTGCGCCCAGCCCAGCACCGTTTCGGAATCAAACACGCCGTAATACAGCCCTTTTGCTTCTCTCTTTTCATCCCACCGGGTCATGATCTCATGCAGACTGCTGCCCGCCGCCGCATCGGCGATTCTATGAACCACCATGCGGCCGGTCGCAAATGCCAGTTCGCTTTCATGGAGCAGAATCGTCGGAAACACTCTCACTCTGTCAGTCATAACGCTTCCATCGGACGATTTTTCGAACCTCTTGCTCTGCTCCGTCATGACGCCTGTGATGATAAACTCCCTTTCCTCCGCCGCTCCGTCCAGCGGCGTCATGGAAAGCTTCAGAACATCCCCTGCCTTTTTCCCCGGTGCAAGCAGTTCCAGCGCACTGCGTTCAATTGCGATCTCGCCGCTGTGCTCCGGCATCCGCCCTTCCACGAACTGCCGATTAAGAAGCTTCTCCGCCTCTGCATCATACCTTCCGATATACTGCTGCGTTCCGGTGACTGCGGCAGATACATACACATGCCCCAGCTGTCCGTACAGTCCGCTTTCCTTGACGGTCTGATCGGTATACTCCGGCGCGTCGAACAGGATGAAATCCACATATCCAACCAGCTCCGCCTGCTTTCTGTCGTTGGCCAGACGGACGCCCTGCACCGCCATCACCAGCGCCGTCACCAGAAAAACCGACAGGAAAATGCCGACGGAGAGACCGATATAGGCCCGTTTACCCGTTCGGAAATTCGCCTTTGCAATATCATTGATTGACAGTCTTTTCATACCGGCCCCTCCCTTATTCTTTTACAGCTCCCTGATATTCTCAATAATGCTCTTTTTCATGACCGACCTCAGGCTCATATTGAGCGACTGCCGGCAGCAGAAGTAGCAGCCCGTCGAAACCAGCAGAACCGAGATCAGCGTATGCGGGATGTACGGACTCAGGTCGTAGAACGTGTAGGAATCAGCAATTCCGAGCAGGAACACGCCGTACAGCGCCAGCGCGAATGACGTTCCCAGCGCGACGCTCATCACAATCTGCCCGATATAGCATCCGGCCACCGCCTTTGCATCCGCGCCGACTGCGCGCAGCGTGCCGATCATGCGGCTTTCGGCGCGCACTCTGCGGCCCACATTGCCCGCAATGATGCTGACCGACACCGCGAAGAAGACCAGCGTCATGCAGAGGAATACCAAGAGCATATTCCTGAACATCTGCTGATTCTCCCGGTACCATGCCATCTGGTTGAACACGCTGGTTCCCTCGCCGCGCGCGGCAATGGCCTCAATGCGCTCCTGAAGATACGTCTCGGTTTCCTGATCCACCTCGCCATTCAGCCCGATATTGACATACGGCGCGCCCAGCTCCATGCCCATGGCCTGAGCACCCGCGACGGAAGTAATCATCCCTCCGCCCACATCGACGTCCAGATCGTTCAGACTGCCGCCCATGAGCACCGCGCCCACCGTGACAGACGCCTCGTTCCGGTGCGCCGCAGAGTAGACCTTCCTCTCAAAATCCTCATCCGACTGGCTGTACTGCTCGGCCTCGTCCGCATATAGATACATCTGGACAATGTCCATCTCCTGCCCCGCATGGAACGCGTCGTTTTCGACCTTCTTATTCCATCGGTAGTATTTTCCTTCTCTTTCATCGCCCGAGTAGCTGCCGTATCCGTTTTCCTTTCCGTTCTCATCATAGCTGATGTCCAGCCAGATATCCGGCGCATAGGCGATAACCTCGCGGCCCGCGTTCACTGCGGCCATATCGATCTTTCCGCTTTCCACGTACCGTTCAAGCCGGCTCATCTG
>JAFQQU010000222.1 GCA_017410445.1 Clostridia bacterium
CGGAAGGGGCTCGAACCCTCGACCTCCAGCGTGACAGGCTGGCGTACTAACCAACTGTACTACCGGGCCACAAATGGTGGGCCTTCAGGGACTTGAACCCAGGACCGATCGGTTATGAGCCGACTGCTCTAACCAACTGAGCTAAAGGCCCATTAACACATCACCATGGATTATCAGAAAAAGTGGTGATCCCGAGGGGACTCGAACCCCTGTTACCGCCGTGAAAGGGCGGTGTCTTGACCGCTTGACCACGGGACCACATTTGGTCGGGGTGACAGGATTCGAACCTGCGGCCCCATGCTCCCAAAGCACGTGCGCTACCAGACTGCGCTACACCCCGATGGAGCATCAGCTTGCCGTCCGTTCAAACCTTGTCTCGCAAGCGACGAGAGTTATTATAGCAGGACTCATCCTGTTTGTCAACACCTTTTTTCAATTTTTTTGAACTTTTTTTATTCCGTATAGCCCGGTTTCTCTCCCATGTTCCGCATATAATAGGAAAGAACTGCCTGCAATCCCCTCTCCCCCGGCAGGATTTGCATATGTCTGCGCCGAATTTCTTCAGAAAATCCGTCTGGAGGTGCTAAATATGTATAAGAATCAGCTCTGCATCGCCCTGAGCGACAGCTTCGGCCTGAACGGCGAGGATCAGATCCGCCTGATGAAGAAAATCGGCTTTTCCGGCTTTTTCTTCGGCTGGAGCGCGGGAAAGGATTATTCTTCGCTTCTGAAGACGGCCCGGGAGGAAAATATGTTCCTTCAGTCCGTCCATGCGCCGTTTACCAAAATGGCCGATTTCTGGAAGAGCACCGCCCGCACGCAGGAGGCGATCGGCGAGCTGCTGGCCTGCGTCTCCGACTGCGCTGCGTTCGGCGCGCCGATCATGGTCGTTCATCCCTTCATCGGCTTCACCGAGCATGAGCCCACGGAGTTCGGCCTGAAGAATTACGAAATCGTCGTCTCCGCCGCAAAGGAGGCGGGCGTGAAGATCGCCTTTGAGAACACCGAGGGCGAGGAATATCTCGAAGCGCTCATGAAATATTTTGAAAAGGATGAAAATGTCGGCTTCTGCTGGGATACCGGGCATGAAATGTGTTATAACTACAGTAAAGACCTGCTCGCCCTCTACGGCGACCGCCTGCTCTGCACTCACTTAAACGACAACCTCGGCATCCGCGACGACGGGGGAGAGATCACATGGATTGACGATCTTCACCTTCTGCCCTTCGACGGCGCGGCCGACTGGCAGGATATTGTCTCCCGGCTGAACCGCTGCGGCTTCGACGGTCCGCTCACCTTCGAGCTGACGACCGCCTCCAAGCCCGGCCGCCATGAAAACGACGCATACGCCCGCATGTCGCCCGAGGAATACCTCACAAACGCCTATATCCGCGCCTGCCGCGTCGCCATGCTGAAGGAGCAGATGAAGCGGACTGTTTCCGCTTGACAAAGAGGCCGGAAGATTATATGATATACATACTGAATTGGTCGGAATTGAAAGGGGTGTGGGACGGGTGCTTTCTTGGAAATGCATGCAGTATGCAGGCCTGAACAGTGCGGCGTCCTGCAGTCTGGGTTCTGATTGATTTCCTGGTGAAAAGATTTCAGACAGGCGCAAGGCTACGCACACAGGCAGAGAATGTGAAGCGCGGCTTTGCGCTTTCTGCGTGAGCGGAGCATCCGTCCGGAGGAAATCGGCGGGAAAAGGGGGAGCGGAGCCTCCCGGATAAACAGATAAGGAGTGAACCGAGAGATGAAGAAACTGATGAGCAAGCTGACTGCGCTCGCGCTGGTTCTTGTGCTGGTTCTCAGCATGGGCAGCGTATCTCTGGCGGAGGGAACCGACAAGGTGGTCAACATCGCCGTCACCGGCACCATGACCTCCATGAATCCGCTGCTGATGGACTTTACCGAGGTCGGCAAATACACCCAGTCGCTGGCGTTTCTGCCGCTGGTTGAGATGAACGGCGATCTGGAGTTTGAAGGCATGCTGGCCGAGTCCATTTCGACCGAGGACAACCTGACCTTCACCATCAAACTGCGCGACGAGGCCGTCTGGTCGGACGGCACGCCGGTCACCACCGCGGACGTCATGTACACCTTCCTGTGCATGGCCAGTCCCGAGGCCGGCAACCCCAGCATGAATATGTATTCGATCATTGGCGTGGGCGACGACGGCGTGACCGAGTCGGGCGCGACCGAAATCGAGGGCATCAAGGTGATCGACGAGAAGACCATGACCGTGACTACCAAGTGGCCCATGGCGCTGGACACCTTCCGCAACAACATCGGCCGCTATATGCTCATTCTGCCCGAGCACGTTCTGGGCGACATTCCCATGAGCGAGATGCAGACCAACGAGTGGTTCCTCAAGCCCACCGTAGTCTCCGGCCCGTATTTTATCGAGGACTACGACCTCAACCATTACGTCCACTATGTCGCCAATGAGAACTACTTCATGGGCGCGCCCAAAATCAAGTATCTGAACGTCAACGTCGTTCAGGCCGCGCAGCTGCTGGCCGGCCTTCAGTCCGGCGAGATCGACCTCATCCAGCAGACCACCGGCGATATCCTGCTGGACGACTACGAGAGCGTGAAGGCGATGGCGAACGTCACCGTTTACCCCGGCAAGCCCATCACCAACCAGTCGATTTTCTTCAACGTCAACAACGTTCCGGACGTGCGCATCCGTCAGGCCTTCTTCTACGGCCTCGACCGCGAAACCATCCTTTCCCAGCTGGTCAAGGGCAACGGCGAGCTGGTGGACGCCTTCCTGTGCAGCGCGAGCCCGTACTACAGCGCGGAGCTGGGCGTAACGGAGTATGATCCCGAGAAGGCCATGAAGCTGATCGCCGAAGCCAAGGCGGACGGCGCGGATACCAAGCTGACCTGGCATGTCAACAGCGGCGACGCCACCTTCGTTCAGGCGGCCACCTTTGCTGCGGCCATGTTCTATGAGCTGGGCCTGGAAATCGAGATCAAGACGGTCGACCTGTCCACCCTCATGACCGTGGCCAACGGCGACGAGGCTGAAATCCTCTCCGTTCAGTACACCTACGCTCCGGCCGATCCCTACACCGACATGAGCTGGATGCTGAGCGAATACGGCTGGACCCGCTATGTGGACGAGGAAGTCACGGCCGCGCTGCTCGAGAGCCAGAACATGACCGATATGGACGCCATCCGCGAGAAGTATCTGTTCGTCAACAAGAAGGTGCAGGAAGAGGTCCCGATGATCTCCGCCTACATCATCTCCACCATCGGCGTGACCAGCAACCGTCTGGTCAACGCGCAGCCCGACGTATTCGGAACCTTCATCAACGTTCACGAATGGGACATCGCGGGCTGAGAAAAAGCGGCTTGATTCATGCATGGAGAGGGCTTCGGCCCTCTCCTGTCCTCATTCCCGGGCTTCTTCACGGATACGAGCCTTCCCGAGAACAGTTCGAAGGCGGAACACAGTATGGGCGTCCGGGGCGCATGAGCCCGGGAAGCCCGCAAAGACAAGCTCATCCGCGAACGGTCTGGCGGGAGAACCTATCCGATCAATATAAAGAGGTAATTGGCTGTGCTTGAGATCAGGGATCTTGAAATATCATTCTTCAGCGGCAAAAAGCAGACCCGCCGGACGGACAGGGTCAGCTTTTCCGTGCGGCCGGGCGAGATTCTGGCGCTGGTGGGCGAGTCGGGCTGCGGCAAGAGCATCACCGCGCTGTCCATCCTCGGCCTTCTGCCCCGTCAGGGCCGCGTGACCGGCGGAGAAATCCTGTATGCGGGGAAGAACCTCACCGCGCTGCCCGAAAAGGAGCTGGACGAAATCCGGGGCAGGGAGATCTCCATGATCTTTCAGGACATCATGTACAGCCTGAACCCGGTATTCACCGTCGGCAATCAGATGATCGAGGGCATGCGCCGCCATCTGGGATATACGAAGCAGCAGGCGAAGGAGAAGGCGATCGCCCTTCTGAAGCGCACCGGCATTCAGAACGCCGAGGCCGCCATGCGCAAATATCCCCATATGCTCTCCGGCGGCATGCGGCAGAGAGTGATGATCGCCATGGCGCTGGCGTGCGGGCCGAAGATCCTCATCGCCGACGAGCCGACCACCGCGCTGGACGTCACCATTCAGCTGCAGATCATGCAGCTGCTTAAGAGTCTGCGCGACGAATTCGGCATGTCCATTCTGCTGATCACCCATGACATCGGCGTGGTTGCGGAGATGGCCGACCGGGTCGTGGTCATGTATGCCGGACAGTGCGTGGAGGAGGCGGACACGAAGACGCTGCTGGAGCAGCCCGCCCATCCCTATACGCAGGCGCTTCTGAGCGCCGTGCCGGGCGTGAACGACGAGCCGGGGCGGAGGCTCTATTCCATCCCGGGCGCGGTGCCCGAGACCTATCATCAGATGACCGGCTGCCGCTTTGCCGAGCGCTGTCCGTATGCCGGGAACTGCCCGAAAAAGGGCGAAATGAAGTCTGCGCCGGACGGGCGGCCTGTCCGCTGCGATCTGGCGGAGAAGAAGGGGCGTGAAGCACATGGCGCATGATACGCCCATAATGGAAGTCAGAAATCTTACAAAGCACTACCGCGCGGGCGGCGCGGGGCTCCGTCATGCCGTGACCAAAGCGGTGGACGGGATCGACCTTTCGCTGCGCGCGGGCGAGACGTTCGGCATCGTGGGCGAATCGGGCTGCGGCAAGAGCACGGTCGCGCGGCTCATGATGGGGCTGGAAGCGCCGACCTCGGGCGAGGTGTATTTCCGCGGCGAGCGCATCGACAACATGCCCGAGAGCAGAAAGCGGCTGCTGCGGCCGAAATTCCAGATGGTCTTTCAGGACAGCGGCTCGAGCCTGAACCCGAGAAAGCGCGTCATGGACATCCTCGCCGAGCCCATGCTCTATCATGGAAAGGCCGGCCGGGCGGAGGTTCTCAGGCGCGTGGACGAGCTGCTGGAGCAGGTGGGCCTGCCCTCTGCTGCCAAAACCCGCTATCCGCATGAGTTTTCCGGCGGACAGAAGCAGAGAATCTGCATCGCCAAGGCGCTGTCGCTGGGTCCGGAGCTGATCGTTCTGGACGAGCCGGTGAGCGCGCTGGACGTATCCGTGCAGGCGCAGATTCTGAACCTGCTCAAGGACCTTCAGGAGGAACTGAAGCTGACGTATCTGTTCATCGGCCACGGTCTGGGCGCGGTGCGCTATGTGAGCAGCCGGATCGCGGTGATGTATATGGGCAAAATCGTAGAGACGGGCGGGGCGGACGAGCTGTTCCGTCATCCCGCGCATCCGTACACGCAGGCGCTGCTGGACGCCGCGCCGGTCGCGGATTATTCGCTGAGAAACAGGCCGCGGATTGCGCTGCGCGGCGAGGCGGGCGGCATGGCCCCGGCCGGCGGATGTCCCTTCCGGGATCGCTGCCCCCATGCAAGGCCGGTCTGCGCAGAGATGACCGTGTCGCTTGAACCCGTTCCGGGCGGAGAGGGCCGTCTGTCGGCCTGCCCCTTCGGGCGATGACAGCCGGAAAGGAGAGCAGAGAACATGTGGAAATACATCCTTAAAAAGATCCTGCTGGCCATTCCGGTGCTGCTGGGCATAACGATCATCGATTATGCCATCATGAGCCTTGCGGGCAGTCCTCTGGAGATGATGGGCGGCCCGAGAATGACCGAGGCGGGCATTGCGCTCAAGGCCGAGCAGCTGGGGCTCAATCAGCCGGTCTGGATGCAGTATCTGTCGTGGCTGAACGAAATGCTGCACGGAAACCTCGGCACCTCCTTCAAGAGCTACCGGCCGGTTTCCGAGCTGATCGGCGAGAACATCGGCCCGACGCTCCTGCTGATGGGCGCGTCGCTGGTCGTGGGCCTTCTGATTGCCGCGCCGGCGGGCATCTACAGCGCCATACACCGTTATAAAAAGCGGGACTACGCGGTGGTCACCGGTTCGTTCTTCGCATCGAGCGTGCCGGGCTTCTTTCTGGCGATGCTGCTGGTGTATATCTTTAATGTCAGGCTGGGCTGGCTGCCCTCGGGCGGCATGAAGACGGCGGGCATTGGCGGCGGTTTCTGGGACGTCGCGCGGCATATGATCATGCCGGTCACGGTGCTGGCGGTATCGGTCGCGGGCAGCAACATCCGCTATATCAGAAGCGCCGTTCTGGAAATTCTCGAGACCGACTATCTGAGAACGGCGGCTTCGAAGGGCGTCGGGCGTCGGGCCGTCATCTATAAGCACGCCCTGAGAAACGCGCTTCTGCCCATTGTGACGGTGATCGGCATGCAGATTCCGATGCTGTTCGGCGGCGCGGTTATCGTGGAGCAGATTTTCTCGTGGCCCGGGCTGGGGCTGATCACCATGAACGCCATCACGGGCCGGGACTATCCGGTGATCATGGGCGTGTGCCTTTTGTCGGCGGTGGTCGTGCTGGCGGCCAATCTGCTGACGGATATCGTCTATGCGCTGGTCGATCCGACCATCAAATACTGAGAGGGGAGATATATATATGAATTCATCGGGCTTCTCCCTGATCATGAAGCGGTTTTCGCGGCATAAGACGGCGCTGGTCAGCCTGATCCTCTTGGTGATCATGATCGGCGCGGCGGTGCTGGCCCCGGTGGTCGCGCCTTATTCGCCGACGCGGCCGACCGGCAGCTTCTCGGCCCCGCCGGACAGCGCGCACTGGCTGGGTACGGATCAGATCGGGCGCGACATGCTGTCAAGGCTTCTGTATGCGGCGCGGATTTCGCTGCTTGTGGGCTTCATGGCGACGGTGATCTCGACGGCGATCGGCGTGGTGCTGGGGCTGGTTTCGGGATATTTCGGCGGCTGGATCGATAAGATGATCATGAGCTTTACGGACATGGTGATGAGCTTTCCGTATATTCTGCTGGTGCTGGTCGCGGCGGCGATTTTCGAGCCGGGCCTGTGGAGCATTATATGGATTCTGGGCTTTGTGAACTGGCCGGGCGTGACGCGGCTGGTCCGCGGCAACGTACTGTCGCTGAGAGAAACGAATTTCGTCAAGAGCGACGTCGCGGCGGGCATGCCGAGGCGGTACATCCTCTTTTCCGAGATTCTGCCCAACACGGTCGCGCCGGTGACGGTCTATGCGACGAGCGTATTCGCGCTGTCCATTCTGGATGAAGCGGCGCTCAGCTTTCTGGGCCTTGGCGTGCAGACGCCGACGCCCTCGCTGGGCAATATCTTAAACGGCGCGCAGTCGCTCACCATCCTGACCGGCAAGCCGTGGCTGTGGGCCCCGGCCGGCATACTGATCATCCTTCTGGTCATCTCGATCAATCTGGTCGGCGACGCCCTGCGCGACGCCATCGACCCGAGAAACAACGGATAAAACGGAAGACAGATAAAGGGACTGCATCCGGGCATGAACGCGCCCGGGGGCGGTCCTTTTTGTGCGGACAGGGAAGAACCGGAAAAAAGCGGAAAAAGATCGCCGGAAGGTGATTGACCGATACCCCCAGGGGGTATATAATAAGCGAAGACTAACCGAAGGGGCCGATGAATATGGATAAGGATACTTCCTGCTGCTGCCCGGAAAAGCAGAAGCACCGGACGGAGGATGAGAAGAAGGCGCTCATCAACCGCTTAAGCCGCATTGAAGGGCAGATCCGCGGGCTGCGCGGCATGATCGAAAAGGACGCTTACTGCACCGATATCCTCGTGCAGGCTTCCGCCGCGGCCGCCGCAATCAACGCCTTCAATAAGGAACTGCTCGCCGCCCACATCCGCACATGCGTCGCCGAGGACATCCGTCAGGGCAAGGACGAGGTCATCGACGAGCTGGTGGGTACGCTTCAGAAACTCATGAAATAACCGAAAGGAGATTTGTATGAAACAGTTCAACGTCACCGGCATGAGCTGCGCCGCCTGTTCCGCACGCGTCGAAAAGGCCGTGAATCAGGTGAAAGGCGTTACTTCCTGCTCGGTCAGCCTGCTGACCAACTCCATGGGCGTCGAAGGCACGGCGTCCGATCAGGAAATCATCGCCGCCGTCACCGCTGCCGGATACGGCGCGTCCGTCAAGGGCGCATCCGCGCAGGCCAAAACCGAAAACCCCGAGGATGCGCTGGCCGATCGGGAAACCCCCGTCCTCAGACGCCGCCTCTTCACCTCGCTCGGCTTCCTCGCCGTGCTCATGTATGTGTCCATGGGCCATTCGATGTGGGGCTGGCCGCTGCCGGCGTTCTTCGACAACAATCCGGTCGCCGTCGGCCTCGTTCAGATGATCCTCACCGCCATCGTCATGCTCATCAACAAGAAGTTCTTCGTTTCCGGAATCAAGGGCATGATCAACCGCGCGCCCAATATGGATACGCTGGTCGCCCTCGGCTCGGGCGCGTCGTTCGTCTACAGCCTCTATGCGCTCTTTGCCATGACCGGCGCGCAGGCGGCAGGCAATTTCGAACATGCCATGCACTTCATGCATGAGTTCTACTTCGAATCCGCCGCCATGATTCTGACCCTCATCACCGTCGGCAAAATGCTCGAGGCGCGCTCCAAGGGCAAGACCACCGACGCCCTCAGATCCCTCATGAAGCTCGCGCCCAAAACGGCGACCGTCCTCGTAAACGGAGCCGAGCAGACCGTGTCGGTCGAGCAGGTCAAAAAGGGCGATGTGTTTGTCGTCCGCCCGGGCGAGAACATCCCGGTCGACGGCGTGGTGCTCGAGGGCCATACCGCAGTCAACGAATCCGCGCTCACCGGCGAGAGCATCCCGGTCGACAAGGAAGCGGGCGACGCGGTTTCCGCCGCGACGGTCAATCAGTCGGGCTTCATCAAGTGCGAGGCCACCCGCGTCGGCGAGGATACCACCCTGTCCCAGATCATCCGCATGGTCAGCGACGCCGCCGCGACCAAGGCGCCCATCGCGAAGGTGGCCGACCGCGTGTCCGGCGTGTTCGTGCCCGTGGTCATCTCCATCGCCGTCATTACGACCGTCATATGGCTGCTGACCGGCCAGACCGTCGGCTTCGCGCTGGCCCGCGGCATCTCCGTTCTGGTCATCAGCTGCCCGTGCGCGCTCGGCCTTGCGACCCCGGTCGCCATCATGGTCGGCAGCGGCATGGGCGCGAAAAACGGCATCCTCTTCAAAACCGCCGTCTCTCTCGAGGAGACCGGCCGCACGCAGATTGTCGCGCTCGACAAGACCGGCACCATCACCTCCGGCGAGCCCAGAGTCACCGACATCCTGCCCGCGGACGGCGTGTCCCCGGAGGAGCTTATGCGCCTCGCCGCGTCCCTTGAAAAGAAGAGCGAGCATCCGCTGGCCCGCGCCGTGCTGAAGCATGCCGAGGAAAACGGCGTGAAGACCGCCGAAGCGGAGGATTTCTCCGCCCTCCCCGGAAACGGCCTGACCGCCCGCGTAAACGGAAAAACCCTCCTTGGCGGCAGCATGAAATACGTCTCCTCTCAGATTTCCGTGCCGGACGCGCTCATGCGTCAGGCCGAATCGCTGGCCGGACAGGGCAGGACCCCGCTGCTCTTCGCCGAAAACAGCCGCCTGCTGGGCGTGATTGCCGTGGCCGACGTCATCAAGGAGGACAGCCCGCAGGCCGTGAAGGAGCTTAAGGACATGGGCGTGCGCGTGGTCATGCTGACCGGCGACAATGAGCGCACCGCCCGCGCCATCGCCGCGCAGGCCGGAGTGGACGAAGTGGTGGCCGGCGTGCTGCCCGACGGCAAGGCCGAGGTCATCCGGCAGCTCAGGCAGCAGGGCAGAGTGGCCATGGTCGGCGACGGCATCAACGACGCGCCCGCGCTCACCGGGGCCGATATCGGCGTCGCCATCGGCGCAGGCACGGACGTCGCCATCGACGCCGCGGACGTCGTGCTCATGAAGAGCCGCCTGACCGACGTCGCCGCCGCCATCCGCATGAGCCGCGCGACTCTGACCAACATTCATGAGAATCTGTTCTGGGCGTTCATCTACAACGTTATCGGCATCCCGCTGGCCGCCGGCGCGTTCATTCATCTGCTCGGCTGGGAGATGAATCCCATGTTCGGCGCGGCGGCGATGAGCCTGTCCAGCTTCTGCGTGGTCAGCAACGCCCTCCGCCTGAACTTCTTCAAGCTCCACCGCGCCGGTCATGACCGCAAAATCCGTCAGAACGGCCCCGCGCAGCCGGTCGTGCTGCCTCAGAACGAATCCTGCGGCGGAGCCTGCACGGTTTCCGCGCCGGAGAACGCCCAACCTGTGCTTACGAAAATCATGAAAATCGAAGGCATGATGTGCGAGCACTGCGAGCGCGCGGTGAAGAATGCGCTTGAGGCGGTTGAGGGCGTGGAGTCCGCCGAGGCCAGCCATGAAAAGGGCGAGGCGGTTGTGCGTCTGTCTGCGCAGGTGCCGGACGAGGAACTGATCAAAGCGGTCGTCGCCGAGGAATACGAGGTGCTGTCCGTATCCGGGCCGGAGTCTGCCGAGGCCGCCGTGAGGATCATGAAAATCGAAGGCATGATGTGCGAACACTGCGAGCGCGCGGTGAAAAATGCGCTCATGGCGGTCGATGGCGTGGAGTCCGCCGAGGCCAGCCATGAAAAGGGCGAGGCGGTTGTGCGTCTGTCTGCGCCGGTGCCGGACGAGGAACTGATCAAGGCCGTGGTCGCCGAGGAATACGAGGTGCTGTCCGTCCGCTGATTGGTGTCACCGTGAAAAATATATTCTCCTGACCGCTTGAATGCATGCGCTCCCGGGTGTATACTGTAATCCAGTATTCTCCGGGAGTGATTTTTTTGTCTCTGTCTGTCCGAAAAAAGGCGCTGCTTGCCGCCTTTCCGCATACCATCCCCGTCATGACCGGCTATCTTTTTCTCGGCATGACCTACGGCGTGTTCATGCGCGCCTCCGGCTTTCCCGCGTGGTATCCCATGGTCACCAGCCTGTCCGTCTTTGCCGGGGCCATGGAATTTGTCACGGTCAGCCTGCTGATGGGGCCGTTCAATCCCGTGCAGGCGCTTGCCATGGCGCTCATGGTCAACGCGCGCCATCTCTTCTACGGTCTGGCGATGCTGAAAAAATACGCCGGCGCGGGCGTGAAGAAGCTCTATCTCATCTTCGGCCTGACCGACGAAACCTTCTCCGTCAACTGCGCCGCCGATGCGCCCGAGGGCGTGGACAAGCACCTTTTCATGTTTTTCATCACGCTGCTCGATCATTTTTACTGGTTCGCGGGCGCGTCGCTGGGCGGGCTGTTCGGGTCGCTCATCTCCTTCAGCACCGAGGGCATTGATTTCGTCATGACCGCCATGTTCGTGGTCATCTTCCTCGAGAACTGGCTCAAGGAGAAGAATCACATGAGCTCCCTCATCGGCCTCGGCCTGTCCGCGCTGTGCCTGATTGTATTCGGGGCGGACGGCTTCATCATCCCCGCCATGCTGGCCATTCTGGGCATGCTGACGCTGATGCGGAAATATCTCGAGAGGGGAGGGGACGCCGCATGACGACTCAGCAGGCGATGATCACCATCTTCATGGTTGCGCTCGGAACAATCATCACCCGGTTCCTGCCCTTCATCCTCTTTCCGGCCGGACGGCCCACGCCCAAATACATCGATTACCTCGGCAAGCTCTTGGCGCCCGCCGTGTTCGGGCTGCTGGTGGTCTACTGCCTGAAGAATGTCTCCTTCCTTCAGGGCAGCCGGGGCGTTCCCGAGCTCATCGGCGTCGCGGCGACGGCCGGGCTTCACCTGTGGAAGCGGAAGATGCTGCTCTCCGTCGCCGGGGGAACGGCGGTCTACATGCTGCTGGTGCAGCTGGTGTTCTGAGAAAACAGGATATATGATCTGCGGCTCTCCGGCTTTTCCGGGGAGCCGTTTTTTGACGCATATGTTAAAAATATCTGCACGCGTAACGTAAAGCTTAATCAGACAAAACATTGCCTTATCTTTCGGTTGACTTTTGTTAAGAACGGGTATAAAATTATTACATATCAGACGCGGCCCGGCCGCAGCAAGGAGGCGCATCTCATGGCTCAGCCAAATGTGGTTGCCCGCAAGAAGAAACCGCTTGGAAAACGCATCTGGGAAGAGCTTCGCAAGAACTGGGGGCTTTATCTTCTGGTATCGGTTCCCGTGCTCTATCTGATCATCTTCAAGTATTGGCCGATGTACGGCGTGCAGATCGCCTTCCGAGATTACAAGGTCGTGCGCACCATCTGGGAAAGCCCGTGGGTAGGCCTTAAGTACATCCGCAAGTTCATCGAATACCGGAAGTTCTGGGAACTGATCAGGAACACATTCCTCATCAGCTTCTATTCACTCTGTACCTTCCCCGCGCCGATTGTGCTGGCGCTGCTTCTGAACTACATGCCCAATCAGAAGTTCAAGAAGGCGGTTCAGATGATTTCCTACGCGCCGCACTTCATCTCCACCGTCGTCATGGTCGGTATCCTGCTTCAGTTCCTGGATACCCGCTCGGGCCTGATCAACGTCGTCATCCAGGCGGCGGGCGGCAAGGCCATCAATTTCATGGCCAAGCCTCAGTATTTCAGAACCATTTACGTGCTCTCCGGCCTGTGGCAGGGCGTGGGCTACAGCTCGATCATCTACATCTCCGCGCTTTCCGGCGTCTCGCCCGAGCTGCATGAGGCGGCCATCGTGGACGGCGCGAATATCTTAAAGCGCATCTGGCACATCGATCTTCCGACCATTCTCCCCACCGTCGCGATTCTGCTGATCATGAACTGCGGCTCGATGCTCTCGGTCGGCTATGAGAAGATCTACCTGATGCAGAACAGCCTCAACAACAAGGTATCCGAGGTCATCTCCACCTACACCTACAAGCAGGGCCTGGCCTCCGATACGCCGCAGTATTCCTACGGCGCGGCCATCGGCCTGTTCATCTCCTTCATCAATGTGATCATGCTGCTGATTGTCAACAAGATTACCGGCAAACTGAGCGGAAGCTCGCTGTTCTGAGGTGATGAGCATGAAGACGAAAGATATTACCGTAAAAAAGGGTCATCCCATCAAGCATACGCTTTCGGATAAGATTTTCCTTACGATTAACTGGATCGTGCTGACGCTGTTCCTGATCGTCATCGCCTATCCGCTGATCTTCGTCATCACGGCGTCCTTCTCGAGCGGCACGTCCATCATGAGCCTGTCGCTGCTGCCGCAGAATCCGTCGCTGACCGGCTATGAGACGGTCTTCAAATACAAGGATATCTGGACCGGCTACGGCAACTCCCTCATCTACATGGTCTGCGGCACCGTCGTTTCCCTGATCGTCACCACCATGTGCGCCTACCCGCTCTCCCGGCCGGACTTCAAGGGCCGCGGCCCCATCATGGTGATGTGCATGGTGACCATGTACTTCTCCGGCGGTCTGATCCCGACTTATCTGACCATCCGCGAGCTGGGCCTTCTGCAGACCCGCTGGTCGGTCATCCTGCCGGGCGCGATGAGCGTGTACAACATGATCGTCATGCGCACCTACATGCGCAACTCGATCCCGCTGGAGCTGCTCGAATGCTCCCAGCTGGACGGCTGCGGAAACATCCGGTATCTGATGAGCATCGTGCTGCCGCTGTCCGGCCCCATCATGGCGGTCATCGGCCTGTATTACGCCGTCGGGCACTGGAACGCCTACTTCGACGCCATGATCTACCTCTCCGGCTCGCGCAAGCTCTATCCGCTGTCGCTGATTCTGAGAGAAATCCTCGTTCAGAACGACGCGAACATCGACAACCTCGATATCGAATCGCTGATGGCGCTGGAAGAGAGAAGAAACGTCATGAAGTACGCGGTCATCGTCGTTTCCTGTCTGCCCGTCATGATTCTCTATCCGTTCGTTCAGAAATACTTCGTCAAGGGCGTCATGATCGGCGCCGTCAAGGGCTGATACTTACGGCGGAGGCAACCGCCGCAGTATAAATTTAGAAGGAGGAACCTACCTATGAAGAAGCTCGCTCTGTTTCTGGCTGTTCTGATGGCGCTGACCTGCAGCTTTGCGTATGCAGGCGCGGCCGTCACCGAACCCGGCACCCTGCCGATCGTTACCGAGCCCGTGACCATCAAGGTCTGGGCGCAGGAAACCGTCGGACGCGATTTCTACACCCTCCCGATGACCAAGAACCTCGAGAAGATGACCGGCATTACGCTGGACTGGCACATCATCGGCGCCGCTGAGAACGGCACCACCGCCTTCAACCTGTCCATCGCCGGCGGCGATCTGCCGGACGTCTATCTGCGCGGCTTCTCCACCAGCGACGTTGCCGACTGCATCGAAGGCAACATCCTGATCCCGCTGAACGACCTGATCGAGACTCAGGGCGTTTACTACAAGCAGGCCCTCGAGGAGCAGCCCCAGTATGTAGACATGCTGACCGCTCCGGACGGCAACATCTACACCTTCATGTACACCGACACCGGCGTTCATAAGGATTCCGAGTACAAGATGTGGGTAAAGACCTCCTGGCTGGAGAAGCTCGGCAAGGCCATGCCCACCACCCCCGCGGAATTCAAGGATCTGCTGGTTGCCATCAAGGAAAACGACGTCAACGGCAACGGCGACGCCACCGATGAGATCCCCATGGTCGGCTACTACAACGGCCGCAAGACCGATCCCATCTGCTTCCTGATGAACCCCTTCGAGCTGTACCGCGAGAACTATTATGTCATCACCGACGATAAGGAAGTCCGCTTCCTGGCCAACACCGACGGCTGGCGCGACGGCCTGAAGTACATCGCCGATCTGTATGCCGAAGGCCTGATCGCCGAGGAAACCTACGTTCAGGACGGCACCCAGTTCAAGTCCCTGCTGAACAAGTCCGAGGAAGAAGCCATCGTCGGCACCGCTCCCTGCTGGTATCTGGGCGCTGAGATGGATTCCAAGGTTGTTGACTGGACCGACTATCAGGCTGTCCCGCCGCTCAAGGGCGACACCGGCCTGCAGCAGTCCGCGGCCCGCAAGGGCGGCAACTTCCAGCTCAACGGCGGCATCACCACCGCCTGCGAGAATCCCGAAGTTGCGTTCCGCATGATGGACTACTTCCTCTCTGAGGAAGGCACCTACTTCGGCCACTACGGCGTCGAAGGCGAGAACTGGGAATGGGTTGAGGGCGAGAACTACGCCGGCGGCGCTCAGTCCGTCAAGCGCATCACCACCGACCTCGAGACCCTGTGGAACTCCGGCACCTTCCCGCGCTATGACCGCGCCTATGTCCGCTACGCTCCTCTGAAGGACGAGGCCGTTTACAACACCGACAACACCTGGATTCTGACCTCCTCCGCCGCCGTCTACGAGCCCTACTACGTATGGCACAACATCCCCGACATCGTATGGTGCGCGGATGACGACCTCAAGCTGGAGCTGGCCGACATGCAGACCCTGTTCAACGACTACATCCTGACCTCCTGCACTCAGTTCGTCATGGGCGATCTGGACATCAACGATGACGCTCAGTGGGAAGAGTATGTAGCCGGTCTGGAAGATCTGGGCCTGGCCGATTACCTCGAAGTCATCGCTGCCTACTACGCGCTGTAATCCGGCAAGGATGCATCCGCGTTCCGGCTGATCCGGGCTGACGGCGTAAGCTGAATCAAGATAGGGGCTGCCGCGTTTTCTGCGGCGGCCCCTTTTCCTGTGCGTTTATTGACAGCATTTCTGCCTGCTGATATACTTTTGGCAGCACATAACGGAGGTACAGACATGGACAGAAGAGAGCTTATCGGCTGGTTTGACCGGCTCAATCCGCATACCGACCGCATGATTCGGCGCGATATCGAAAAATACCGCAAGGGTCTGTTCGCCGTGAAGCTGCAGGACGGCGAAAAGAACCCCGTCGCCGGCCGACGCGTGAAGGTGAAGCTGAAGAAGCATGAATTCAAGTTCGGCTCCGCGCTGTTCCTGCTCGATCAGTTCGGCGACGAGCGCAGAAACAGCCTCTACCGCGAGGAATTCAAAAAGGTGTTCAATTACGGCGTTCTGCCGCTCTACTGGGATACGCTGGAGCCGGAAAAGGGCAATCCCCGCTTCTCCAGGGATTCGGTGGATATTTACCGCCGCCCGCCGCTCGATCTGATCCATGAATACTGCAGGGAAAACGGCATCGGCATGAAGGGCCACTGCCTGATGTATAACTCCTTCAATCCCAAGTGGATGCCGCGCGATTTCCGTTCGCTCAAGATGGAGATCATCCGCCGCAGCCGGGAGATTGCCGAGCGCTACGGCGACGACATGCTGGACCTGGACGTCATCAACGAGATGTACACCGTCTATCACAACGCGCACGGCGAATACGGCTGCCGCGACCTGCCCGTCTGCGACGAGAAGGGGCATGAGAAGTGGTGCTTCGACGTCGCCAAGCAGTATTTCCCCAATACCCGCCTGTTCTGGAACGAGGGCTGCTATGAGACCTTCGGAAGTAATATCAGCCAGTTCACGGGCGACAAGAGCGTGTATTATCTGATGCTCAAGCGCTGGCTCGCCGAGGGCGCGCAGATTGAGGGCGTCGGCATGCAGTTCCATGCGTTCGATTCCAGCGAATCGCAGGAGCGCGCCGTGTACAATCCCTATCGCGCGATGGAAATCTTCGATGTATACTCCGAGTTCGGCCTGCCCATCCACCTCTCCGAGGTATCCATTCCCTCCTACGGAAACGACGAGGAGGGAGAGGAGATTCAGGCGCAGCTGGTCGAGCGCATGTACAGGCTCTGGTTCAGCCGGGAGAAGGTCGAATCGATCGTCTGGTGGAACATGGCCGACGGCATGGCCTATGGCGACGAAAACCGCTTCCATGCCGGCCTCCTCCGCAACGACCTGTCGCATAAGCCTGCCTTCGACGTCATCGACCGGCTCGTCAACCGCGAATGGCAGACCGAAGCGGAGCTCATTACCGACGAGAGCGGCCGCGCGTATTTCGAGGGCTTCTACGGAGATTATGAGGTCGAAATCGACGGAAATGCCGACATCCGCCCGTTCCATCGGGAAAACACCGGCTATTACCATGTGACTGCCGGCCCGAAGGAGCAGAAATTCATCCTGCCGTAACGGCTATCATGTCCCCAAAAGCAAAAACGCCGCCCGACGCAGATTGCATCGGACGGCGTTCGTTTCTCTATGAAGGGATCAGTGCGCCTGATCAGCATTCCAGGAAGAAATTATTGTCTGCAAGGCTGACGCCGCAATCCAGAAGGCTCTTGCCCATGGTCAGAACCACATCCGCCTCCTTCTTCGAGGAGACAAGCTCTGCGCCCTGTCCGCCCATCACCGAGTCCAGATACTCCCGGAGGGAGAACATGGCCTCTTCGGATTCCACCGGAGGACGCGCCGCCCAGCTCGATTCGTTCATCTGACCCACAAACCGGACGAACCGGTTCTGTACGTCGATGAAGCCGTAATACAGGCTGTTGGTGTTCTGGGTGAGCTTGTGCGTGAAGAAGCAGTTGGCCGGGTCGTAGCGGGAGATCGTCTGTCCGGTCTGGTCCACCGCCATCATGCCCACATAGCAGGTTTCAATGTTCTTGAAGGATCTGCCGTTGAAGAAATGAACGTTGGTGTAGATTTCCCGGATGGGCGCGGACAGGTCGATATCGATATACTCGGCAGCGTCGCTGTGGGTGATATCGCCCGAATGAACCACGCCGCCGTCCCGGAAATCCGCGTTCCAGCCGACGTGCAGATCCCTGCCGTCCGTGGTCACGCCGCCCGCATGCAGGTCGATATCGATGCGGCGGGTATCGTTCCAGTAGACGAAGAAGCGCACATACTTGGCGTCTTCGGGAATCCTGTACGCGATGCCGCTTCGGATGTAGCCGCCGTCCTTGGAGCGGTCCTCGGTTTCGAGCACGGAGTGTTCGAGGTCGAACTCTTTCATGTCGAGGAAGACCTTCTTGCCCTTGAGCGGGGTATCGGCCTGCGCGAAATGCGCGCGGAGCAGCTTTCTCAGGATGGATACGGCCTGAGCGTCGTACAGGCTCGTCCTGACTGCGCGCTGATGCTGGTCCTCCAGCTCCTTCAGCTCGGCTTCCCTGCGCAGTTCGATATCTCTGAGACGCGCCGCCTGTTCAGCCATTTCCCGTTCGATGCGCCGGGGCAGATTGTCAAGCTCCTTCCGCTCCCATGCATCGATTTCTTCGATGGCCCGGCGATGCAGTGCGTCGTTTTCGGCATGAATCCGCTCCATCTGCTGCCGGAACGAGGCTTCCGCCTCGGCCTGTGCAAGCTTGATCTCCTCGGTCAGGCGGGCAATTTCGCTTTCCAGATGACGGATCTGCGAACGGATGGCGGGTATATCCATATACATCAGGGCATACAGCCGATCGGCGTCCATGGTGTCATGGGCGTTGCGCTGCCACTGCGGGCGGGCGCTTCTGTGATCCGTCAGTTCCGAATTGCGGAGCGCCCTTTTCTGATCCTCCAGCCTGCGCTGACTGAGCTCCAGCTGTTCCTTCAGAAGGCCTGCCTTGCGGAATGCGCTGCGGCGGGCTTCATACTCGGGCTGAACCAGATAGGTGGAATGGGCCTCGCTGCGCCGGTGGGCTGCCATGGAGGAAATGAGGGACTCTTCCTGATCATAGTCCGGAATATCAATCGCCCGTTCGCGGGCGTACTTCTGCCTGCAGGCCTGTACGGCCTCCTGATGCTTCTTCTCCAGCCCGGAGGAGCGCTTCATCATGGTGCGCAGGGTCTTCAGCACCAGATGGCCGCTGATGGCGCCGCTGCGGGGCTCCAGCGCGCGGAGGATATCCGCTTCGCCGTAGTCGAGCGACAGCAGGCGGCTGAGCATGCGCACCATGTAGCCGGGACGCTGTGCAAAGTGCGTCAGCGCCTCGGGGCTGTGCTTGCTCAGAAGGGCTTCACCGACGCCGTGCCATGAGAGCAGCTCGCCGTTTCTGAGCGCGCGGACCGCTTCAAGGTGCGCCTCGCTCCGGGAAAAACGGCTGTAATCCAGATACCGGAGCACCTTCAGATTCCGCTCTCTCAGATGAAGCGACTGCATCAGGTTGACGCGCAGGTTGTTCACCGGATAGCTCTCCAGCA
>JAFQQU010000019.1 GCA_017410445.1 Clostridia bacterium
ACGCATGGGTGCCGATCTACAATACACCGGATGAAATGAATGCCGCTTGTGTCGGAATTATCGGTGAGGATGGTGCCTATACTATCGTCAGCGAAGTGCAGGATGAGCTTGGTAATGTATGGGGCGAACTGAACTCCGGCAGAGGCTGGGTAAATCTGAATTATGTCCGCTTCATGGGCCATCCGCCGATTACAGCCTACTTTGCGGATGTCATCGATTCGATCGATGTAGAATGGTGCGATGTTGTTGTGGACAATTCCGAATACATGACGAGAATTGCCTTCCGTGCCAATGAGAGACTGAATAATGTGAAGTTTACCACGCTGCAGTACGGTGACACGTACGAGGTTGAAGAAGAGCATTACTGGATTCATTGGCTGGAAGAAGACGAGTATTTCGTGGCAGGCGTTGTTTTCTACGGAGATATGACCACCTATGGAATCTCCTTCGTAGATGAAGAGGGGGAAGAACGGTACTACGCCGTTTCGATCAGCGGCATGAACGGTGCTCTGGTGATGAATGAGTATATCCAGTAACAAGCACGAGGGTATTTCAAAATTACAGAACAATTGATTCGGCGAAGCGGCCGGATTGAATAGAATTAAGGAGGATAAAATCATGGCGAAGCATACGTGTGCAATTTGTGGAGCAGAGGTCAATCTGATGTCTGGTCAGAAGCTGGCGGACGGCAACTACATCTGCAGGAAGAACTGCGGCAAGAAGTGTTTCAAGGAGCTTGACAAGGTTTCTGCGCATCTGCCGATGATCACCGAGCACATCGCTCAGATCGAGAAGGGCACGAAGATCTGGAACGAGGTACTTCTGCCTCTGAAAAAATCCAAGAGCAAGGACGAGAAGCTGGTAGAGTTTGGAACGAGCGGCGGCGCGGATCTCTATGTTTCTCCTTCTACTGGTTTGGTCGCCCTGGTTGAAACCCACTACAAGATCTTCATCTTCGGTAAGTACCAGAAGGCGTGCGTGTATCGCATCGGTGATCTGGCAAGATATGATTACTTTGAGGAAGAGCAGAAGAATTCCGAAGGCAAGATGGAAAAGAAGCATTTCATGGGCCTGATTTTCGACAACACTACTGGTATGGCTGCGTTTAATCTGCAGCTGCCCACCAAGAAGGCCTGTGATGCATTGGAAAAGTGCTTCAATGAAATCTTTGGCATCCAGAAGACTGTGCGCAACTCCCTCAACAATGCAAAGCGACAGATGGATGCCATTAAGTCTGTTGCCGGCGCTGTGAAGGCTGCTGCACAGGGCAATCTCGACGAAGCCGCTGTCAACCAGGCTATGGGCGATGTGGATGCATATGTCCGCGGTGATCGCACAGAGATTCTGGCCAAAGCTGATGCCATTCTGGCCAAGTACAGATAGTTTGGAGACGTCAAAAGGCGGAGGAACGCCTCCGCCTTTTGATATCATGATGAATTGCAGTCGGTTATAGCAGGAAAAATACATGAGAAGGAGAACGCAAAATGGGATTTTTCAGCAAGCTCTTTGAGAAAAAGAAATGTGCCATTTGCGGTGGAGAGATCGGCCTTCTGGGCAACCGCAAGCTGGAAGACGGCAATATGTGCAAGGACTGCGCAGCCAAGCTGTCGCCTTGGTTTTCAGATCGTAGAGAGTCTACGGTAGTGCAGATTGAAGCCCAGATTCAGTACCGTGAGGAGAACCGTGCTAAGCTGAACAATTTGCAGGTTAACAAGAGTATCGGTGAATACTACAAGATGTTCGTTGAAGAGATCAATGGCGTACCATACCGCTTTGTTGTATGCCGTGACAGCGATTACCGCGAAGCAAATGCAGATATCGTGAAATTCGGGGATGTATCTTCCTGTGTCATTGATATCAGCGAACACCGCAGGGAACTGGAGTATACGAATGACAAGAATGAACGCGTGAAGTACAGGCCGCCTCGGTATGAATATCAGTACGATTTCTATGTGGTGTTGAGCATCCAGAACAATCCTTACTTCGATGAAATGAAGTTCAAGCTGAACAGAGATTCTGTGGATATCGAAACCGAGCAGTATGGCAGACGGTCCAGCCGCGGAATTGGACAATTCCTGATCGACAGCCGTGAATTCGATCCCAGTTTCAATCCTGAATACAGGAAGTACAAACAGATGACTGAGGAGATCGAAGCTCTCTTCCGGCAGAATAGAGAAGGAATGAAGAATGCTTTGGATGAACTCCGGAATACGATCAGTCAGTCCAGCCGGGAGATCCTGGAACAAAGCGGAGATGTCGATCCCATTCCCGACCTGCTGGAACAGATTCGCACTGCACCCGACGAGGGAACGATTGAACAGCTGAAGAGAATTGTTTTCGAATTGCTGGCCTTCTATCCTCAAAAGGATATCCATGATCAGATATTCCATGCCACAACAGAGGCAGAGACGCGGATTGAACGTGAGGCTAGCGAAGCACCTCAAGCACAGGTAACGCCCAGACCCAAGTTTTGCCCGGAATGCGGAGCTCCTGTTTCCGGTGGGAAATTCTGTGGGCATTGCGGTAGCAAGCTTTGAGGAGGCGTGTTGTGGAGGAAAAGAATTCTGCTCTTTGGGTTAGATGCCCATTTTGCGACAGCAAGACAAAGACAAAAGTTTATCCAGAAACGGTGCTTTTGAATTTCCCGCTGTATTGTCCCAAATGTAAGCGGGAGATAAAAGTCAATGTAGTACAACTGAAAATGGTCATAAGCGACGAGCCAGACGCATAAAGCGCAGAGCCTGCTTCTTATCGAAAGATAGGTAGCAGGCTCTTTTTATTTTATGTCGAGGGTGTTGCGGGCTTTCAAGACGGATAGGACTGTCTGGCAAACCTGATGAAGTGACTGGATCTCCTCTGTTGAGCATCGGGAAAGGAAGAGTTGAAATTGCTTCAAAACAGTGTTGTGCTCGCAGGCTTCCGGATAAAAGATCAGATTTGCGTCGATATTGAGTGCTCGGATGAGGGGATAGAGCACTTCCATCTTTGGATTACCTCTATTATTCTCAATCTTCAGGATTGTGCGCGGATCAATTCCAACGCGTTCTGCCAGCTCATCTTGAGTCAACCCGGCCTTCAAACGCTCCTGACGAATAATTGAACCGAGTATATGTACGTATTCCTGCACTGTAGATCACCTCACTAATATTCTACAATGCATGCATGTGAACTGGAATGTATCGAAAACGATATTATATGTGAATTGAAATACACAACGAGGAGATGCTTTGAAATGTATATGGAGGAAAAGGATTTTTTTCATTTTTGTTTCGCACGTTGCTCCTTGAAGAATTTAGGAGTAATTATCCTTTTTGTATATATTTATCGGCAGACTTCTCGTCTGTCTTTTTGTCATCCCTATTTCTTATAACAACGAGTACACCCTTTGCGGAATGTGCTCGTTGTTATGCTTTATTCTACTTCTCCCTTCCTTAGCTTAATGACATTAGGATATCAGCGGCGGAGGATTTTTCATGCTTCGGGACTTCCGGACATAAAAATACCCGCATCCGGAAGGAACGGATACGGGCGGAGAATCACATGGGCGCTGAATGCGTTGCGGTATGGCGGATGGCGTCCCATTTCGGCGTGGGCATGAAGAATGCGGCGATGTTGATCGGCATCCATGTCAGCATGAACAGGCCGAAGAGGAGAATGGCGGGGATACAGCGGGCGGTCAGCTTCTTTTCGAGGATGAATAACGCCGCGCAGGCGACGGACATCATCAGGCTGCTTCCGAGGACGCCGGCAAGGGTGACGAGCAGAATGACCGGCGCCTGTTCAGGCGAGGCGATGATCTGGGCGATCAGCATATATGCGCTCACGAAAAAGGAGAGCGCGCCGACCAGGTTGAGCAGCATGCCGGTGAAGAGGACGCCCATATCAAGCGCATGCAGCGTTTTCTTCATATAGAGGCTTCGGGCGTAGCGCTTGAAGCACTGAAGCGAGCCCGCGGACCATCTGCGCCGCTGCGTGACGGAATCGCGGAAGGTGTTGGGCTGCTCGTCATACACGCGGGCGTCCGGCATCCAGCCGATTCTGACGTCTTCAAGCGCGCAGAGCGCGGAGAACTCGAGGTCCTCGGTCAGGGTGACCGTTTCCCAGCCCATCTTCCGGATGAGCTCGTCGGATACCATGAAGCCCGTGCCGTTCAGCGCAGCGGACATGCCGAGCGCGGCGCGGCTGGTATTGTAGAAGCGGCTCATGAACCAGTAGAATACGGACATGCTGCCGGAAATCCAGTTGTCGTAAGGATTTTTGCTGTCCCGGTAGCCCTGAGCGACGTGCAGACCCTCTTCCCGGGCGTCGCTGACCGCCTGAAAGAACATCGGATGGACCAGATTGTCCGCGTCGAAGATGCAGTATGCGTCGAACGGGGTTTCGAGGTCGGTCAGGTAATCAAACGCGCAGCGCAGCGCATCGCCCTTTGAGCGGATGACGCCGCTGCAGGGAATGATCTTCGCGCCGGCTTCGCGGGCGGCATCTTCGGTGCGGTCGGTGCAGTTATTCGGAATGACGAAGACGTCGAAGAGCTCCCGGGGATATTTCTGCGCCATGAGGGATTCGACCAGCGGACCGATGACTTCTTCTTCATTGCGCGCGGCGATGACCGCGGCAATCCGTCGGACGGGCGGATGAGTCTGCTTCGGGGCTTTGCGCCGGAAGAGGAGGCCGCCAGCGCAGGTTACAGCAAAATACGCGCCGAAAAGCAGCCCGATCAGGCTGCAGAAAATCAGAATATACTGCATGTCTCAGGTTTCCTTTATCTTCATTTTTGCCCGTTCCTGCGCCGCAAGCTGCTTTTCCATCAGCCGGATCAGGCGGGGGCGGTTATAGCGCTGAATCAACACGAAGGGAAGGTTGCCCAGAACGTAGGCGACCATGCCGAGATCGCCGTAGAAGGGCAGCATGTATTGGGGAAAGATCGGGCTGAGCAGCATGAGCACATAGTGAACCAGCTCGGCCACGCACGTTTCCAGAATGAGACGGCGGGTGTATTCGGGGTCTCTGGGGGAGACGATCTCCTTGGCAAACATGGTTTTTACATATCTGCTCATGTCGGGAACGTGATCCTTCCATTTTTCGATGCGGATTTTGCGGTAGATCTCGCCGTTTTTTTCCCAGCGGAAGGGACGATAGGGAAAGGCGGTATAGTCAAAGTTTTTTCTGGGGAGCAGTTCGCCGGCGACAAATGAAATTGCTCCTACGATCAGTACTATGAACGCAAACAGAAGGAATTGCTCGATGGCTATCGGGATCAGGTGAAAAAAGCGGATCAGCATGCACCGAAGCTCCTTTGAGATGATTGCCACTATTTTAACACATATTTTTGATCGGAGCAATCAGCGAACGGTCATATTTGAGCGCAATTGGATTAAACCTTCATTAGAATCCGGTGACAAAAACAGAGGCATCCGGACATTCTGACGCCACATTTTGTATGAAAAAAGAACAAAATGAATGGCGCGGAATTTGGATTGTGTTTGAGGAAAGAATGTGTTATACTGTTTACGTAAATAACCTGCAAGGAGGAAACATAACATGTCAAAAGTTCTCGATATGATCGTTGACGCCGTGGTTGCGATGCCGTGGCTGATTGCGGTGGCTGCCGCAGTGATTGTGATTCTGCTGATCGTTATCGTGGTCATGAGCAGCCGGCAGAGGGATGAGCGGGATGATCTGGGCGACCAGATTGCAAGCCTCAAATCCGAGCTGGATGCGATGGATAAGGAGCAGAGAGACATTCAGAAGAAGATCAAGGAAGACGCCGCGGCCATGATTCAGGCTCAGGAGAATTTTGACAGCCAGCTGCAGGCGAAAGCCGATGAAGCCGCCAGTCAGCTGCAGGCGAAGGATGAGGAAGCCGCTGCACAGCTGCAGGCCAAGGAAGAGGAGCGCGCCGCGCAGATTAAGGCAAAGGACGAAGAGCTGCAGGCGAAGGCCGAGGAAGCCGCCGCACAGCTGCAGGCCAAGGAAGAGGAGCGCGCCGCGCAGATCAAGGCAAAGGACGAAGAACTGCAGGCGAAGGCCGAGGAAGCCGCTGCTAAGCTGAGAGCGAAGGAAGAAGAGACCGCCGCTCAGCTGAAGGCGAAAGAGGAAGAAACGACCGCGCAGATTAAGGCGAAGGACGAAGAACTGGCCGCCATGCAGGCCAATATAGATCAGTGGCTCGCCAACCGGGACGCCATCGTTGCGGACGCCCGCAAGAAGGCCGATGAGATCGTCGGTCAGGCTCATGAGGCGGCCGACCGCATTCTGGATGAGGCGAGCCGCCGTCTGGCCGAATCCGAGGAAGAGGTCCGTAAGAACCGCCTGATCGCCGCCGGCAGCCTGACGGACGCCCGCAAGCGGATTTCCGAGATGCTGCTCACCGCAGCCAGCGAGCTGTGCAAGGGCATCCCCGCCAATTCGCCCATCGGCTATGCTCCGGTCTATTCGATCGACGAATCCGAGAAGGGGAATCCCTCCGCAGAGGAAGTGTTCTATGAGGCCGAGGTTGACGCCAGCGACGTGGACGAGGATGTATTTGACGAAGGCACCGAAGAATAAACGCTGATTTCTGAATACAATGAGAGCGCTGTTGCAGAAGAGTCAAACTGCAACAGCGCTCTCATTTTTACTTAGCAGCGTCCAGAACAGCCTCGAACTTGTCGAGATTGCGCATGGGGCCGCCGTTGGGTTCGTATACCGCATAGATGGTCTTGAGGAGACCGGCGGGGTTTTCTTCGGCATAGGCGTAGAGGTCTTCGAGCTTCTGATTGAACTCGTCCTCGTCCATGCGCCATTCCTTGAGCCACTTGCTCCGTCCGTCCGCATCGATCTTGGAAACGATGTGGCCGATGGCCTGAGGCACTACGACGGCCAGCGAATCGGCGAAATAGCTCATCATTTTGGCTTCGCTGAATTCGTAGGTGTTCATGACGTAATAGAGCATCTTGACCGGGCGTTCCTCGGCGTATTCGATCATGATGTTCATCTCGCGGTCGAACTGATCGCGGGTGAAGCCCCAGCGGGCCAGATGCTGATCGATTTCCGGCAGCAGAATCTGATGATACTCGTCGATGGTGGCGAGAATCTTGTCCGCCGTCCAGTTCTTGAGCATCAGCTCGTTGAACCGCTTGAGGAACTTGTCCTCGATGGTCTTGTTGCCCATGAGGCCGACGAAGAGACGGTTGTCGGTTTTGTATTCCGAGCCCGCGCCTCGGGGATCCAGCCAGCGCCGCATCGAGTTGGTATCGGTGGTGAAGCCCCAGTCGGTATCGAACAGGATCCATCTCCACCTGCCGTCCTCCTCAGTGGAGCGGTAGCGCTTGACGTTCAGCAGATCGGGGTTGCCGACGAAGATCTGCACGGCGACGTAGTCGAGGTAGTTGTCGATATCGACGGACTGAGCGACATAGTCGATGTCTTCCTGCGTGTCCACGCCGTTTTCATCAACCCACGAGGCGATCGCTTCGAAGCTGTCGTTCGAGCCCTGCATGACGGTGCGGTTGGCCTTGATGATGTCCATCGCGTCCACATCGCTGTCCCAGTCTTCCCACTGGGCGATGGAATACTTATTGATGCGCTCACGCATGTTGTACTGGCCCCAGTACTGACCGTTGATGTATACGACGCACATCTCGGCGGCCTGATACATGACGTCGGTCTCGGACGCCAGCGAGGTCTGAACGATATCGCGCATGCGGGTCTTGTCCCAGTCCTGACCGGAAGCGCGCAGGATGAAGGACTGATACTCGGTGTAGGGACAGTCGCTGAACAGCGCGGCTTCGAAGCGGTTGGAGCCGTATTCGGAGCGGGTGATCAGCTTGAACGCCTTCTGATCCTCGGCGCGGCTGTACTGACCCTGAAGCTTCAGGCCGCAGCCCTGAGATAGGATGGTTTCGCCGTTCAGGCCGAACAGCTCGACGTTGGCGGATTTCTCCCAGTCCATCCAGAAGTTCGCACCCTTGTTGTTGCTGCCGTAGGGATGCGAGGCATACTGGCCGACGGCGCCCGGGCCCATTTCATAGATGCCCTCGTAATAGTCGAACAGGTTGACCGGGTCGGAAACCAGGGAAACTACGCGCACGGTGTGGTCGACGCCGAAGAAATAGCTCTGCGTGGTGATGAGCGAGGGCAGATGGTCGTCGGCATAGACGATGGTGCGCAGGATGGTGGTGGAGCTCAGGGTGATCGGCCCGGTGTAGAGCATGGAGGAGTCGTCCGGGTCGGAGCAGTCGGTGGTGTAGTAGATGGAGGAGCCCTGAGGCGCGCTCAGGGAGACAGTGACCGACTGTCCGGCCTCGTACAGACCGCCCTGTGCGGAGAATACGGCTTCTTCCGCGCGGCCGGAATAGCCGGAGGCGGTGTTGGCGGCTGCAGGCGTCGGCTCGGTGTAGTAGCGGAAGCCCGATACGGAATAGGAGCGGCCGTAGGAGATGTTTGCATACTGC